>JAQXTA010000001.1 GCA_029219245.1 Lachnospiraceae bacterium
TATGTGATTTCTGTCCGTCGGACCAAGAGTTTGCTTACAGCTTCCTTCAGATTCCACCTCACGATGGACACCCTTGCTGTTCGGCTATACACTTCCTCGTTGCCTAGGCGTGTTCGGGACTTTCACCCGTTAGAGCGCGCCCATGGCGCGCAAACTAAAAGAGAAACCTCAAAAAAGGTTTCTCTCTTATAATCATATTAACTGGTTTCTTCTGGTGCTTGCCAATTATTACTTGTAATTAACAATCTTTCCAAAATCAGGTTTCAACGCTGCACCACCGATAAGTCCTCCATCGATGTCATCTTTGGAAAGAAGTTCTGCAGCGTTAGACGCATTCATGGAACCGCCGTACTGAATACGTACTGCTTCTGCTGTAGCAACATCATACATCTCAGCAATAACCTCACGAATCATCTTACATACTTCCTGTGCCTGATCAGCTGTAGCTGTCTCGCCTGTTCCGATAGCCCAGATTGGCTCGTAAGCGATTACAAGTTCTTTTACCTGATCTGCTGTTACATCTGTAAGATCCCATTTAATCTGTCTGGCAATCCACTCTTTATATGTGCCTGCTTTACGAAGGGCTAAAGACTCACCGCAGCAAAGGATTGGCTTAAGACCGGCAGCAAATGCCTTCTTAACTTTAGCATTGATAAGAATATCATTCTCACCAAAGATATCTCTTCTCTCGGAATGTCCGATGATGATGTACTCAACACCAGCTTCCTTAAGCATAGGAGCAGAGATTTCACCTGTGAATGCACCTTTATCTTCAATATAGAAGTTCTCGGCACCAAGCTTAACGTTGGTTCCTTTGATAGCCTCTGCTACCGGAACGATATCGATTGCGGGAACACAGTATACTACGTCAACTGCATCATTTACTACTAAATCCTTTAATGTTGCGCAAAGTTCAACTGCCTGGCTTGGAGTCATGTTCATCTTCCAGTTGCCAGCAATAATTTTTCTTCTTGCCATGATTCTGTTCTCCTCTATTATTACTATTTTATTTTCCGTTTTATTTATCATCAGCAGCCACAACGCCCGGAAGTGCCTTACCCTCTAAGAACTCTAAGGAAGCACCGCCGCCGGTAGAGATGTGGCTCATCTTATCAGCGAAACCAAGCTGGTTAACTGCTGCTGCGGAGTCACCACCACCGATGATGGTTGTTGCATCTGTTTCAGCAAGCGCTTTTGCTACTGCAATGGTTCCGGCTGCCAGTGTAGGGTTCTCGAATACACCCATTGGTCCGTTCCAAACAACAGTCTTAGCAGATTTTACAGCGTCAGCATACAATTCTGCTGTCTTCGTACCAATATCAAGACCCTCTTTGTCAGCAGGGATTGCTGTTGCATCTACAATCTGAACATCGATTGGTCCATCGATTGGATCCGGGAAATGATCTGCAATGGTTGTATCAATCGGAAGTAACAGCTTTTTGCCAAGTTTCTCAGCTTTTGCCATCATTTCCTTACAGTAATCAATTTTCTCATTATCCACAAGAGAATTACCAACTTCATAGCCTTTTGCTTTTAAGAAGGTAAATGCCATACCACCACCGATAATCAGTGTATCAGCTTTTTCAAGAAGGTTATCGATTACATTCAGCTTATCAGCTACTTTAGCACCACCAAGGATAGCTACGAAAGGTCTTACAGGGTTCTCTACCGCATTTCCAAGGAAGTCAATTTCTTTCTGCATAAGGTAACCAACTGCATTATTACCACCTTTTTCAGTGATATACTTTGTAACAACTGCTACGGAAGCATGGGCTCTGTGTGCAGAACCGAAAGCATCACATACATAATCATCTGCAAGATCTGCGAGTTCTTTTGCAAATGCTTCGCCGGCCTCTGAAGGTTTTGTCTCCTCTTTGCCGCGGAAACGTGTATTCTGAAGTAATACAACATCTCCTTCTTTCATAGCTTCTACTGCTTTGGTAGCAGCTTCGCCTGTTACGTTATAATCAGCAACGAAATTAACTTCTTTGCCTAATTTCTCAGATAATCTTTTTGCAACCGGTGCCAAAGATTCGCCTTCATTCGGGCCATTCTTTACTTTACCGAGGTGAGAGCAAAGAATAACTTTGCCACCATCGTTTAATAATTTTTTGATGGTAGGAAGTGCTGCTACAATACGTGTTTCATCAGTAATTTCACCATTTTTAAGAGGTACGTTGAAATCACATCTTACAAGAACGCGTTTTCCCTTTACGTTGATGTCATCTACGGATTTTTTATTTAATCCCATTTTATTTTCCTCCTTACATTTCCCTATTAACAACAAGGTCCGGCCCAACGAGGCCGGACCAAAATTGATCTTAGCTTAGATTCTTATCAATACTTAGATGAATTAGCCTAACTCAGCGAAGTATTTAATTGTTCTAACCATCTGGCTTGTGTAGCTGTTCTCGTTATCATACCAAGAAACAACCTGAACTAAGTTGTCTTCGCCAACCATTGTCTGTGTTGCATCGAAGAGAGAACCAAATCTCATACCGATGATATCGGAAGAAACGATTTCTTCTTCATTGTAACCGAAGGATTCGTTAGCTGCTGCTTTCATAGCTGCATTGATTTCTTCTTTTGTTACGGATTTCTCAACTGTTGCTACTAAGATTGTTGTAGAACCTGTAGGGGTAGGAACACGCTGAGCAGAACCAATCAATTTACCATTTAATTCAGGAATAACAAGACCGATTGCTTTTGCAGCACCTGTGCTGTTAGGAACGATGTTGATAGCACCTGCACGAGATCTTCTTAAGTCACCTTTTCTCTGAGGACCATCAAGAATCATCTGATCACCTGTGTATGCATGAATTGTGCTCATGATACCAGATTTGATTCCTGCTAAGTCATTAAGAGCTTTAGCCATAGGAGCTAAGCAGTTTGTTGTACAGGAAGCTGCAGAAATAATCTTGTCTTCTTTTGTTAATGTTGTGTGGTTTACATTGTAAACGATTGTAGGAAGGTCATTTCCTGCCGGAGCAGAGATAACAACTTTCTTAGCACCTGCATTGATGTGTGCCTGTGCTTTTTCTTTGGATGTATAGAAACCGGAGCACTCTAATACTACATCTACTCCAAGTTCTCCCCAAGGACAATTGTTTGCATCTGGCTCTTTGTAGATTTTAAGAGTCTTTCCATCAACAGTGATGGAATCTTCACCAGCTGAAACTGTATCAGCTTTCTCATATTTACCCTGAGAAGAATCATATTTTAACAAGTGAGCCAACATTTTAGGGCTTGTTAAATCGTTGATTGCTACTACTTCGTATCCTTCTGCACCGAACATCTGTCTGAATGCAAGACGACCGATACGACCAAAACCATTAATTGCTACTTTTACTGCCATTTTAGTTTCCTCCTAAAATTGAATATAAATTTTATATCATTTTATCAACCTGACAAAACAGATTGATAAAATTTTGTCAGCAGGATTATTGTACCTAATTTGTCCCAAAAATTCAAGACGTAAATCAAAAATAATTGGAATTTAATGTGAAATCCTTTATAAAAACTAATTTTCAAGAGTCTATAATTCAAAAATCGTTGCTATTTTACCGTAAATCAGCTACACTAAGAAATAGGACACAGACTTAATATAACACAAAAGGAGATAAACTATGCCAATTACTGCTGATTATCATCTGCATTCTTCTTTTTCAGGTGATTCCGATACCCCGATGGAAGAAATGATATTAGGAGGAATACGGGAGGGTCTGACACAAATGTGCTTTACCGAGCACAATGACTTTGATTATCCTGCTTCTCCCAAGGAACCGGAAAATATTTTTGAATTAAATCCGGATTCTTATTTATATGATTTTCTAAAATTAAAAGAAAAATATGCTAGCAGAATGAAATTATGTTTTGGCTTAGAACTTGGATTACAGCCACAGATTGCCAAAAAAAATGCAGCTTTTGCCAAAGCACATGCATACGATTTTATTATTGCTTCTACCCATGTCTGCAATGGTAAAGACCCTTATTATCCTTCCTTTTTTGAAGGGCGGACACAGGAAGAAGCTAACCGCGAGTATTTCGAATCCATTCTCGAGAACCTTAAAGTATTCAGTAATTTTGACGTTTACGGTCATCTGGATTATGTTGTGCGCTACGGTCCACGTAAAGACAAGGATTACAACTACGAACAATATCTTGATATTATTGATAAAATTTTGGAAAAACTGATTGATGGCGGTAAAGGTATCGAAATCAATACCGGCAGCCTTTCCCGCGGTACTCTGGATGTAAGTCCATGCTCTGACATCGTTTACCGTTTTAAGGAACTGGGTGGTGAAATCATCACTGTCGGTTCTGATGCGCATACACCAAATATGGTTGCGGCAGACTTTGACAGAGCCACTCACGTTTTAGCCGAATGTGGATTCAGGTATTATTGTACCTTTGAGGGACGAAGACCTACCTTTCACAGAATATGATCCGTCAAAAAAATTGATTTTGTCCTTTGCTTCCTCCACTTTCTGAAAAATAGCTGCCTTGGCGATGCTTTTCTGACTGCTGTTGACGCAGATGACGTATCTGCCTTCCTTGCAGGCAAATCCTTTTTGAAATTTAATAAAAAAGGATACGCCTGCACCAAAGAAGGCTTTTTTTATCATCTCTTTTGTTTCTTTATCATAAACTTCACATAATTCAATTTCATTATTTACTTTTACATGGGTAAATTTTGATTCTATCATTTTTCATACTCCTCTTTTTCACTCATCTTACGAGTACCTATTGTAGCACAGTAAGTGTGAAAATATCGTGAAGGAAAATGATAGATTTTCTTAAGTTTTTCTTACGATGCCTTACTTCTTTATAATAACGCCACCGCCAAGCACATATTCATCCTCATAAAAGACTACTGCCTGGCCCGGTGTTACTGCCCGGACCGGAGCATGAAAAGTGCATTTTACAGTGTCCTCAGCTACCTTTTCTATTCGACATTTTTCCCCTTTATGTGCATATCTTATCTTGGCAAGTACTTCTCTTGGCTCCTGTAAATCCGCAATACTCATATAGTTGAGATGACTGCAATACAGCGTATCCGAAAAAACGTCTTCATTCTCTCCAATGACCACCTCATCGGTTTCCGGTCGGATATCCGTTACAAAAACAGGATGTCCCATGGCCAGATTCAGTCCTTTTCGCTGTCCGATTGTATAATGGGTAATTCCCAGATGTTCTCCAAGCACCTCGCCATCCTTGGTTACAAATTTTCCCTTTCCCGGCACTCTTTCTGCCGCCTCTCTGTCAATAAAAGCCGCATAATCATGATCCGGAATAAAACAAATTTCCTGGCTGTCCGGCTTATGTGCTACCGGAAGATTCTCCCGTTCTGCAATCTTTCGTATTGCCTCTTTGGTATAATCTCCTACCGGCATCAAGGTATGGGCAAGCTGATACTGTGTCAGGTTATAAAGAGCATATGTCTGGTCTTTTGCTGCCGTTACGGAATTACGAATGGCATATCTTCCATTTGCAAGCTTTATAATTCTTGCATAATGTCCCGTTGCAATAAAGTCTGCTCCAATTTCCATACTTCTTTGCAGTAACGACTCCCACTTCACATACCGGTTGCAGGCGATGCATGGATTCGGTGTTCTGCCTGCCAGATATTCTTCCACAAAATAGTCCATAACATTTTCTTTAAATTCTTTTTTAAAATTCATAACATAGTATGGAATATCAAGATGCTGTGCTACCCTTCTGGCATCATCCACCGCAGAAAGCCCGCAGCATCCACCGTTTTCCTCCTGTGCTGCCGTTTCCTCATCCTGCCATATCTGCATGGTAACGCCAATCACATCATATCCCTGTTCTTTTAACAGATAGGCCGCTACGGAAGAGTCCACACCGCCCGACATTCCTACAACTACTTTTTTTTTCATGTGCTGTAACCTTTCTTTTCTCTTCATTTCTATTCTTATTGCTTATTCCTATTATTCCCTGCTATCATCCCGGTTCTTCTTATCTTTCATAATGCATATTATGAAATAATAAATCCATTTTCGGGTGTTCCCATGAAACACAAAAACCCTCTTGTTATTGGAACCGTTGTTCTTACACTGACCGGACTGCTCAGCCGTTTTATTGGCTTTTTTTATCGCATTTTTCTGTCCAAAGTATTTGGAGCAGAAGGTATGGGGATTTATCAGCTTATTTCACCTGTATTGGCACTTTCCTTTTCCCTGACTGTATCCGGTATGCAGACTGCCATTTCAAAATATGTGGCAAGTGAAACAACAACGCATGACTATAAAACCTCTTTCCGTACACTCTGGGTCGGCTTTCTTCTTTCCATGTTGCTCTCCTTTGGTTGTATGTTTTTTATTTACGGCTTTTCTGACTGGATTGCCGTAACCTTCCTGATGGAAAAAAGAACCGCGCCCCTTCTTCGTATTATATCACTTTCTATCCCGATGGCTACCGTACATTCCTGCATCAACGGATATTTTTACGGAATCAAAAAAACAGCAGTTCCCGCCCTATCCCAGTTAGCAGAACAGGTGGTTCGCGTGGGTTCTGTTTATGTCATTTATCACCTTTGTCTTGCACATAATATGACACCCACCATAAGCTTTGCGGTTGTCGGTCTGGTTATCGGAGAATCTGCTTCTATGGTTGTATCGGTAATTGCTATTTTATGCCGTTCTTTCCGTTTATCCCACAAAAGACCAATAAAACAAAAATGCCACAATGATAGTTATTCACAAATTACCGGAAAACTGCTGCAGCTTGCAGTTCCTCTTTCTGCAAACCGTATTATTATCAATATTCTGCAAAGTATCGAATCCGTTTTTATTCCGAACCGTCTGATGGCTTATGGCTTAAATAACGCGGACGCTCTGGGTGTATATGGTGTGCTGACCGGAATGAGTCTGCCCCTCATTTTGTTTCCGTCTGCCATTACCAACTCTATCTCCGTACTGTTACTTCCCATGGTTTCGGAAGCCGATGCAAACGGCAACAACCATGCAGTCAACAAAGCTATCTTAACTTCGATTAAGTATTGTCTGCTACTCGGCTTTGGCTGCACCGCATTCTTTTTATTAACCGGGCGGTTTGCCGGAAGCTTTCTGTTTGACAGCGAGCTTGCCGGAAGCTTTATTTTAACCTTAAGCTTTATCTGCCCATTTCTGTATATTGCAAGTACGCTGAACAGTATTCTAAACGGTCTTGGTAAAACAACGCTGACTTTTGCTTACAGCATTATCAGTCTGCTTGTCCGCTTATTATTTGTCTTTTTTGCCATTCCTGTCTGGGGTATTAAAGGATATCTGTGGGGCATGCTTGCAAGCCAGATGGTTCAGACTACTCTATGCACCATGTCTTCTCTGCGTATTTTCCACATAAGCAAACAAAGCAAATAGCTTGCGGTTCTCTATTCAATATACTATAATATATGTGTTTTAGCCAGATAAAAGGCTATAAAATACAAACAAGAGGTGTAAAAAATGTCTTTTCAATTTGTTACAAAGCTTCCTACTCCGGATGAAATCCGGGCAGAATTTCCGGTTCCGGCTCATCTTGCCAAATTAAAGGAGCAGCGCGATAAAGAAATCGGTGATGTGATTACCGGAAAAAGCAATAAATTTCTTGTCATTATCGGACCATGTTCGGCAGACAACGAAGATTCCGTCTGTGATTATATCAGCAGACTTGCCAAAGTCAATGAAAAAGTGCAGGATAAACTGATTCTGATTCCAAGAATCTATACCAATAAGCCACGAACAACCGGAGAAGGCTACAAGGGTATTGTCAGCCAGCCCGACCCGGAGAAAAAACCAGATTATCGGGCGGGACTCATTGCCATGCGTAAAATGCATATCCGGGCTATGGAAGAATCCGGATTAACGGCAGCGGATGAAATGCTCTATCCGGATAACTGGGGATATGTGGAAGATATCCTTTCCTATGTTGCCATTGGAGCACGTTCTGTTGAAGACCAGCAGCACCGTATGACGGTCAGTGGTTTTGATGTTGCAAGCGGTATGAAAAATCCAACAAGCGGTACGCTCTCTGTTATGCTAAACTCTGTCTATGCTGCACAGCATCCACACTCCTTTACCTATCGGGGCTTTGAGGTAAAAACAACCGGTAATCCGTTAGCCCATACGGTACTACGTGGTGCTGTTAATAAAAATGGACAAAGTATTCCCAATTATCATTATGAAGACTTAATGAAACTCTTTACATTATATCAGGAATATGACCTTGTTAATCCTGCATGCATTATTGATGCAAACCACAATAATTCCAATAAGGCCTATGAGCAGCAGATAAGAATTGTAAAGGAAGTCATGCACAGCAGGAAATTATGCAGTGATATTCACACACTGGTAAAAGGAGTTATGATTGAAAGTTACCTTGAAGAAGGCTGTCAGAAAATCGGTGAAGGCATCTATGGAAAGTCCATTACCGACCCATGTCTTGGCTGGGAAGCTTCTGAAAAGCTGATTTATGATATTGCTGAATATGAATAAAAATGGGCTCATCCGCGAGGATGAGCCTTTGCATATACTTCTCTGATATGATTGTGATTTAAATTTGCATAAATCTGTGTAGTAGAAATATCCGAATGTCCCAGCATTTCCTGTACACTTTTTAGATCCGCTCCATTCTCTACCAGATGTGCCGCAAAAGAATGCCTTAGTGTGTGGGGTGTAATATCGGCTTTAATATCCGCTTTCTTGGCATAATATTTAATCAGTTTCCAGAATCCCTGTCTGCTCATAGGTTGTCCGGAACAATTTGCAAATAAGACATCAGACTTCTTATCTTCTATCATAGATTCTCTTGTTCCATCCAGATAACGAGAAAGCGCATTTTTGGCTGCACTGCCAAACGGAATCACTCTTTCCTTGTGGGCATCCTTGCAAACAAGAAAACTCATCGGTAGATTTACATCCGAAACCTTCAAGGAAATCAGTTCCGTAACACGAATGCCGGTAGCATATAGAAGCTCAAGCATTGCCTTATCACGAATCTCTTTTGGAGAATCTCCTTTCGGCTGCTCCAACAGCCTGACTACCTCTTCCGGTGACATGATTTCCGGAAGTTTTTTTTCAATCTTAGGTGCTTTCAATTTTTCCGACACGTCTTCCGTAACCATGCCTTCCTGCATCATAAAATGGTAAAAGGCTTTAATAGAAGCTACATTCCTGGATACCGTTGCAATCGCGAAATGATTCTCCTCCAAATATTTTATATACTCACATAATTTAGGCGCAGTAATATCCTTTACATCCTTTATACCTTCTGAAGCCATAAAATGACAGAATTTCTCTAAATCACGTTTATAAGACATCTCTGTATTGTTTGAAGTCTTTTTCACATTATGTAAATAAGATATAAATGCTGTAATTTCTTTTTCCATGAATCCGGAGGCCCTTCCCCATAAGTTATTATGTAAATTAAAACAACGTCTAGGTAACATTATAAGCAGATTTTTTCAGAAAAGCAAATGGATTTTTTACTGATTTTTCGGGCATTTTGCGCACTTTATACAGAAAGCACAACATATCGTCAAAGCAGTATTTTATGTCTACTATATGTTGGAAAAAATTTTCAAAAAATTTTTAGAATAAAATGCAGCATTTGGGGATTTACATAACTTTCAAGCACACAGCCTGCCATAAAAAGAAATATTATCCCTGCAAAACGAATGATACTTTTTCCTATTTGCTGTTTTCGGTTCAAATAGAAGCCTTCCATATTTCCGTTTTTTCCATATAAGTTTTTATTACATTCCAGTCCCCAGCTAAAAAGCAATAAATATCCGGGGATAAAAAGCAACATCTGAGGAAAAATGCTTGCTGCCATAAAAAAAAGACCTCTGATACCGTAACGGAAGACTGCTACGGAGAGAATGCAGCCTGCGCTGATTCCCAAATAGCATACATATCCGTACAGAATCGGAAGTCCTATTATGGTAGAAGCAAGTATCCCAATAATCAATACTGTGGAAATTCTATGTTTCACAATATAGCCAAACAGATAACTACCGTTAAAATTACTTTCCCGCAGTTGCTCCAACATGGTCAGATTTAAAATTCCATCCTCTTTCATCCAGAATTCATATCTGATATTGACAAACATTATTCCCAGAAATAATCCCATCATAAACAAATACAGCAGATAGTACCCACTTCTATTTCCCTGTTTTGTCATCATGTACTCCAACCTCCCGACTATCTAAATATATGTCGGGTTCCGGTTTGTTATACACACTATCGGCAATATTTATTCTTATATGCCATCAAGGCAGAAACAGTCTTTCCATCTTGGATTTTGCAATCATAAACCATCTGTGCCAGTTCTTCGATATCATAAGCTTCAACATTGATGAATTCATCCTCATCCAAATGTTGCTTTGACGGTTGCAAATCCGTTGCAACATAAACATCTATCTTTTCATTACAAAAAGCAACCGTAGTCCGTAAAGTAAGCAAAAGTTCCAGTTTTCCTGCTTTATAACCGGTTTCTTCTTCCAATTCCCTTGCCGCTGCAACATCCGTCGGTTCATCCACATTTTCCAGTCCACCAGCCGGTATTTCCAGAGTTTCCCGGTCAAGTGCATTGCGGTACTGTCTTACCATCAATAGTTTTCCGTCGTTATTAACAGCCACTACCGCTGCTGCACCTTTATGACCGATAAAATCCCATGTAACGATATTGCCGTTTGGTACCTTAATAGTATCCTGGTAATAGTCAATAATGGCACCCTTGTGTACCAGTGTCCGCTTTAAGCGTTCAAATTTTTCCATAAAAATCTCCATTCCGTAGTGTTACACAAGCGGTTCACCTAATAACTTATTAACACTCACTAATTTTACACAAAGAACAAATAAATCCGTTGCCGCTGCCATTTCTTCCGGTGTCGGGAAAGACGGCGCAATACGGATATTGCTGTCTTTCGGATCTTTGCCATAGGGGAAAGTTGCTCCCGCACCTGTCAAAACAACACCTGCCTCCTTACATTTTGCAACGATTGCCTTAGCACAGCCTTCCATTGCATCGAAAGAAATAAAATAACCGCCTAACGGTCTGGTCCATTCACCAATTTCCAGACCTGTTAATTCCTTATCCAGCACTTCCAAAACCGCTTCAAATTTCGGCCGCATAATGTCTGCGTGTTTCTTCATATGAGCCAGCATACCATCCAGATTCTTAAAGTATTTCACATGACGAAGCTGATTTATTTTATCATAGCTTATAGTCTGTATTGTCATGGACTGTTTTACAAATTCCAAGTTGGCTTTAGAAGCTGCCATTGCTGCAACACCGGCTCCTGCAAAACTTACTTTGGAAGTAGAACAGAATTCAAATACCATATCCGGATTTCCTGCTTTTTCGCATTCACTGAGAATTTCCAGAATTTCATCCTGTTTATCATCATACAAATGATGAATAACATAAGCATTATCCCAGTAAATTCTAAAATCTCCGGCTGCCGGCTTTAAATTGGCAAATCTTCTTACCGTTTCATCCGAATAAGAAATACCCTGTGGATTAGAATACTTCGGAACACACCAGATACCTTTAACTGCCGCATCTTCTTTCACATATTTCTCAACCAGATCCATATCCGGTCCGGTTTTCGTCATAGGAATCGTAATCATCTCAATCCCAAAATGTTCTGTAATTTTGAAATGTCTGTCATATCCCGGTGCAGGACATAAAAATTTCACCTTGTCAAGCTTACACCAGGGTGTACTGCCCATAACACCATGTGTCATAGAACGGGATATCGCATCATACATGATGCTCAGACTGGCATTTCCAAAAACGAGCACATTCTCTGCAGGAACACCTATCATTTCTCCCATCAACTGCTTTGCTTCCGGAATTCCATCCATAACACCATAGTTTCTACAATCTATTCCAGCCTCTGTTTTCAGAATTGAGTCAGAATTAAGCACATCCATAATGTCCATTGCCATATCAAGCTGCGCCGGAGTCGGCTTTCCTCTGGACATATCAAGCTTGAGTCCCTTTCCTTTTGCGTCTGCAAAAGCCTTCTCAAGCTCTGTTTTTAAAGATACAAGTTCTTCTTTACTCATTTCTTTATAGGGTTTCATAATCCTCTCCTCCACCTTGCGAATGTACTTTCGCGATTCTCATGTAACATATCTTTTGAACGATTGAATAATTGTATACAATCATACACTTAGTGTATTCTACTACATTATGACATGGAAAACAAGAGTAAAATGAAAAAAACCCCAAATCACATTGTATTTGGGGTTTTTACTCAAAATTTTAATATACTATTTTGCGTAGTCAATGACGCGGCTCTCGCGGATTACATTAACCTTAATCTGTCCCGGATACTCTAATTCAGCTTCTATCTGTTTCGAGATATCTCTGGCAAGTAATACCATGTCCGCATCAGTAATTTGTTCTGGAACTACCATAACACGAATCTCTCTACCTGCTTGAATAGCAAAAGATTTATCAACACCTTTGAAATTGTTTGTAATGTCTTCTAATTGTTTCAGTCTGCTTGTATATGTTTCTAATGTTTCTCTTCTTGCACCCGGTCTTGCTGCAGAAATGGTATCTGCCGCCTGTACCAGACATGCAATTAAGCTCTGAGGCTCAACATCGCCATGATGTGATTCTACTGCATTGATAACAACATGTGATTCTTTATACTTCTTACAAAGCTCCACACCTAATTGAATATGGGAACCTTCCATTTCATGATCAACAGCCTTACCAATATCATGTAGTAAGCCTGCACGTTTCGCCATTCTTACGTCTAAGCCCATCTCAGCTGCTAACAAACCGGATAACTGAGCTACTTCAATAGAATGTTTCAACGCATTCTGACCATAACTGGTTCTAAATTTCATCTTACCAAGTAATCTGACAAGTTCCGGATGAAGTCCATGCACACCAACTTCCAGTGTAGCCGCTTCACCTTCTTCTTTAATCATGACTTCAACTTCTTTTTGCGCCTTTTCAACCATTTCTTCGATTCTAGCCGGATGAATACGTCCGTCTACAATCAATTTTTCAAGCGCAATTCTTGCTACCTCACGACGAATCGGATCAAAGCCGGATAAGATAACGGCTTCCGGTGTATCATCAATAATCAGGTCAACACCAGTCATTGTTTCAAGAGTCCTGATATTACGACCCTCTCTACCAATGATTCTACCTTTCATTTCATCATTTGGAAGCTGAACAACAGATATTGTTGTTTCAGAAACATGGTCTGCAGCACATTTCTGAATCGCTGTGACCACATACTCCTTCGCCTTCTTATCTGCCTCTTCCTTTGCCCTGCTCTCCATTTCTTTAATCATGACAGCAGTTTCATGTTTTACTTCATCTTCAACAATTTTCAACAAATAATCTTTTGCTTGTTCGGAGGTTAAACCAGAGATTCGTTCCAGTTCCTGTACTCTTTGCTCATTTAGTTTTGCAATTTCTTCACGCTGTTTGGTAAGAGATTCCTCTCTTGCTGCCAAACTTGCTTCCTTCTTTTCAATAGCATCTGCTTTTTTATCGATGTTCTCTTCCTTCTGCTGAACTCTTCGCTCATATCTCTGAGCTTCCGCACGACGTTCCTTGATTTCCTTGTCCAATTCATTCTTAGAACGAATGGTTTCTTCTTTTGCTTCAAGCAACGCTTCGCGTTTCTTCGTTTCAGCGGTTTTGAGAGCTTCATCAATAATTTCTCTGGCTTTTTCATCTGCATTACCCAGCTTAGCTTCCACTACCTTTTTACGATAATTGGTTGCTAACAGCGCTGTAACGGGAATAGAAATAACCAGTGTGATGACTACTGCTATCACAACACTCGGCATCTACAGGAGCACCTCCTTATTAAATTTTCATTGTACATATCTATTCTAGAATGCAATTACAGAACATTCTAATTAGCAAATTACAACAAACTAATTCTAACTCTAAAATCAAGTTATGTCAAGCGAAAGCACTCTGCTGATGATATTTGATTGAAAACCTTTCCGGTAAAGAAAGCCGTACATTTTCTGCTTTTCTGCATAGGTAGCCGTTTCTGCGATATAATTTTTCTTTTGGAGCAGCTTTTTTGCCATAGCAATTTCATCTATTTCCATTCCCTTCTCTTTTAATTTATCAAAGGATTGGATAATTAGCTCCTTGCTTATACCCTTTTTTAGCAAATCATTCTCAATACGGGTTCTGCTGCGCTTCTCCATATGATATTCTATATAACTTGTTGCATATCGTTTATCATCAATATAGCCATAAGAAGCTACATACATAATTGCTTCTTTAATAATTTCCTCCGGATAGCCTCCCTGACGCAATTTGTCTTCTAACTGTTTCTGCGTATAGTCTTTCGATTTCAACAGATTCATACAACGTAATTTTGCGCGTTTGGGAAGAATTTCCCGAAACAAACAGACATATGCCTCCTGTACTAATTCATCGCCTTGTTTTAAATGAAAATGTTGTAATTCTCCTCGATATACAATAAATGAGGTGCCATTATCAAGCACTACCTTATACCTTGACTTTGTGATGCCTGTTATCTCAACAATTACCATTTTCCGGTTATCTCTCACTTTTCTTATTCTTCAGCAGACTTTTTCGTGATTTCCTTTGAAGCCTGGGCTTTCTTATCCGGTTCCTGCTGTTCCGGAACCTCCAGGTTAAAAAGCTCACGTACCTTTCGTTCTACTTCTTCACACACCAATGGATTATCTTTTAAATATTGCTTTGCATTTTCTCTACCCTGACCAATTTTATTTCCTTCATAAGCGTACCACGCACCACTCTTATTGATAATACCATTTTCTGCTGCCAAATCCAGAATATCGCCTACACTGGAAATACCCTCACCAAACATAATGTCAAATTCCGCTTCTTTGAACGGAGGTGCAATTTTATTCTTTACAACTTTGACTCTGGTTCTGTTACCGATTACTTCTCCACCCTGCTTCAAAGACTCAATCCTTCTTACATCCAGTCTGACAGAAGAATAAAACTTCAGTGCACGTCCACCGGTTGTTGTTTCCGGATTACCAAACATAATGCCAACCTTCTCACGCAACTGATTAATAAAGATAACCGTACAGTTGGATTTACTGATAACAGCGGTCAGCTTACGAAGCGCCTGCGACATCAGTCGTGCCTGTAAACCAACATGAGAATCACCCATATCGCCATCTATTTCCGCCTTGGGAACAAGTGCGGCAACAGAATCGACTACTACAATATCAATCGCACCGGAACGTACCATAGTTTCTGTAATTTCTAATGCCTGTTCTCCGTTATCAGGCTGTGAAATATACAGATTATCTACATCAACCCCAATGTTTTTAGCATATACCGGATCCAATGCATGTTCCGCATCAATAAATCCGGCAATACCGCCTCTTTTCTGAACTTCCGCAATCATATGTAAAGTAACTGTAGTCTTACCACTGGACTCCGGTCCATATATCTCTACAATTCTACCTTTCGGTATTCCACCCAGTCCCAATGCAATATCGAGACTTAAAGAACCTGTCGGAATCGTTTCAACATTCATCTGTGCCGCGGGATCTCCCAGCTTCATAACAGCACCTTTTCCAAATTGTCTTTCTATCTGCCCCAAAGCTGCATCCAATGCTTTTAATTTTTCTTCTTTTTCCATGATTTAATCTCCTTTGCATTAGAACATTCGTTCTTTTATTAGAATAAAACAAATGTTCGATTTTGTCAATGTTTTCTTTAATTTTCTGTTACTATCGTTATTTTAGCATGTTATATGTCCAATAAACACCCCTTTATCTTTTGCCATCATATTCTTCTAACGTTTTTTAATGCTTTGAAATGTTGGTGAGACACCGGATATGCAAAGCAGAACAAAAAAGAATACCCATCGGATGTTCCTAATGTATCATAATTTTCTTTTCATAGCAAGTAAAAATCTTCATGAAAAAAGCATCTCTCCTTTTCCGGAAAGATGCCCTTACTTTTCCCTTACCGCCTAAAAAATTTTCAGATATTGCTTGTAATCATCATAGGTAACAGTTACCCATCCGTTATCATGGTTTAACCCAATCTCCATACCTTGCGGAATATAAAATACAATCAGGTTGGAAGAAGATAAATATTCTGTAATTTCCTGGTCTGTCATTCTATCCAGTGCAGCAACGGTACCATTCTGTCTTTCGCTTCTTGTTCTGAAATCAATGGAAAAATCATCATTGATGTCGAGAATGTCGTTATTATCCAAAACAACACCATTTTCCATATCAATGTTGATACAATAAAGTGAAACGGAAGCAAAATAATCTGTATCAACATTTTCAGAAAACACAACGCTCAGAATATCTTCACTCATATAGGTTACATACCCTGCAGAATATGCTTCAAAATAGCTATCCTCGCCCATATAATCAATATATTCTTCTTCAAAATATTCCGTAAAGAAAGCAGCTTCTTCTGCAATGGTTTTATTTAATTTATCCAGATTTGGAATATTATCTCCTTCAATTATCGGATAATCTACCATAATAGATACATTCTCGTAATCTGTATCATACTCGTAATATTCCCAGTCAATAGAATAGGATAAATTGTATTTTATATCATCATGCAGTGTATAATATTTATCGTCATCATAATCATAATCATCATAATATTCGTCATCATCATAATCGTCATAATATTCATCATAATCATAGTTGTCATCATCATACATATCCGCATGTTCATCATATAGCGACTGATACCTTGCTTCTCTTTCGTTCGTATAAACATTAAGTGCATGATATACCATCGCAAAAAGAGCAACCATGAACAAGAGAACCACTCCGATAATAACGCCGATAATCAGACCCGTATGTTTTTTCTGTTGTGGTACAGCATACGGACTATAAGGATTATTTCCATACGGATTAGTACCACTATATTGGCTATTTCCATAGGCATTACCATTATATGCATTATTCCCATAGGCATTGCCATTATATGGATTATTTCCATAGGCATTGCCATTATATGCGTTATTTCCATAGGCATTCCCATTATATGCGTTATTTCCATAAGCATTGCCATTATATGCTTTATTTCCATAGACATTGCCATTATATGGATTATTTCCATAGCTATTGTTGTTATACGGATTATTTTCAGAAGGATTACCTGCATATGGATTACTGTTATATGTATCATCCCTGTACGAATCAGAAGCAGGTTGTTCTCCTGAAAAAATACCGCCTGAATTTACCGTTGGATTTGTATCAGGCGTCTGATAAATATCCTGACTGCTCTGTGATTGATAAATATCCTCCGTCTGTTGTTCTGATGTCTGTTGCTCTGATGTCTGTTTTTCCGATGCCTGCTGTTCCAATGCTTCCTTTACGCCTGGAATTTCATACCCACAACTTTGGCACACACCATCTCTTGCAATTGCTCCACATTTCGGACATAAATCAAATTGTCCCTGTTCACTCATTTCCATTCTCCTCTTACGCTCGTTTTTATTACATAATAATATTTCTATTTAGACTATTTATGATTTTTTATTACCGAAAGTTACTTCGCTATAATATGCAAGAATTGCTTCCCGCATTAAGGAAAGTGCTGCAGAAACACTACTTTCACGAACTTTTGCACGATTGCCGCTGAAATGGCACTCTTTGACACTTATCCTGCCACATACGTTACAGGCAATATATACCAGTCCAACCGGTTTATCGTGAGAACCGCCTTCCGGTCCTGCTATACCGGTAATTCCGACTGCTACATCGGATTTTGCAAAAAAAGCACCTCCCTTTGCCATCTCTTTGGCAACCTCTTCACTGACCGCTCCATATTTCTGCAAAGTTGCCTTTTTCACGCCAATAATCTTTCGCTTGGATTTATTAGAATAGGTAATGTATCCGGTTTTAAAAACTTCGGATACTCCGGGAACATTAATCAATCTCGCTGCCAGCATACCGCCGGTACAGGATTCAATCGTGCTGACTGTCAGATGGTTTGCTAACAGTAAATCAACAACCGCCTTCTCCAGTGTAACCTCTTCCTGTGTTGTATAAATCTGATTTCCAAAACGGCTTTTCAATTCCTTGACAAGCGGTTTTAACAATTTTTTTGCCTGATGTTCATCCTCTGCCTTGGCTGTCACACGAAGATGTACTTCCCCTGTTTTGGCATAAGTAGCAATGGTCGGATTTGTCTGTTCATTAATTAAATCCTCAATCTCCGATTCTACTTTACTCTCACCGATACCACAGATTTTAATCATTTGTGAATAAATAATACCAGGCTCTAAAGTATTCAGATACGGCATAACTGCATTTTCAAACATCGGAATCATTTCATTTGGCGGTCCCGGCATAAGGACAATATGTTGATTCTTTTCTTTGATAATCATCCCTGGCGCAGTACCATTTGCATTTTCCAGGACAAAGCATCCTTCCGGTACCATTGCCTGTTTCCAGTTATTATCCGTAATTTCCATACCCTTATTCTGAAAATAAGTTCTAATCGCCTCTTTGCTCGGCTCATGCAGATAAAGGTTTTTCCCAAGCACTTTTGCCGTTACTTCTTTGGTCAAATCATCCTGTGTCGGTCCAAGTCCACCGGACAAAAGCAGAATATCGGCTCTGGATAATGCTGTTTTAAGCACCTGAGTCAACCGCTCCTCATTGTCACCAACCACATCCTGATAATAACAGGAAAGACCAAGTCCTGCACATTTTTCAGCAAGATAGGCCGCATTTGTGTTTACAATGTTTCCTAATAAAATCTCAGTACCAACCGAAATAATTTCTACAATCATGTTTTCTCCTTTGATGTCACTCCAAAGCTCTGCTATTTGGTATCTTTCATCACATCTTTATTTTTCACAAGATAATCAATCAATGAAATTACCGTAAGAAGCAAAGCAATCCACATAACAACAACAGTCAGTCCATGAAGAGCTGAAATATCCGCAATTAACAGGCAAATCATAATCATCTGGAAGGTTGTTTTAAACTTCCCCCAATAACTTGCCGCAATGACAACTCCATTATCAGAAGCAATCAGGCGGAATCCACTGATGATAAATTCTCTGGCAATAATGATGATAACCATCCATGCAGGCATTTTCCCAAGTTCCACCAGACAAATCAAAGCAGAACAGACAAGCAATTTGTCTGCCAATGGGTCCATAAACTTCCCGAAATTCGTTACCAGATTATATTTTCTTGCAATCTTACCATCTAGCAAATCGGTCAGACTGGCAATAATAAAAATCGCTAACGCTATCCATTTATCCATGGATGTAATTTCAATTAACATAAAGATGACAAAAAATGGAATTAAAATCACACGAAACATTGTCAGCTTATTGGGTAAATTCATCTTCTAATTCTCCAATCAAATCATATTCATAAGAACCGGTTACCCTGACTTTTACAAAATCTCCGCTCATCAGTTCTCTTCCGGTATTTACAAACAGGAAACCGTCTACATTCGGGGCATCCTTATAGGTCCTTGCCACATAGGCATTCTCATCTGCAACTTTTCCCTCTATCATTGCATAAATAACTCTTCCAATCATAGACTGTGCCGCTTCAAATGCAATTTCCTGCTGCAGTTCCATAAGCTGTGCCTGCCGTTTTTCCTTTACTTCTTCCGGAATCTGATTCGGCATGGAAGCTGCCGGTGTATCCTCCTCCTGAGAATAGGTAAATACTCCTAACCGGTCAAATTCCATCCGGTCAACAAAGGCCATCAGTTCTTCATGATTTTCTTCCGTTTCTCCCGGAAAACCGGTAATCAAAGTTGTCCGGATACAGATGTCCGGTATTTCCTGCCGAAGCTTTCCGATTATATTTTCTAACTCCTGCCGGCTTGTTCTGCGTCCCATTCTTTTCAGGATGGTATCGCAGCCATGCTGTATCGGCAAATCCAGATAATGACAGATTTTCTTTTCTTCTTTGATTACCTGGATTAATTCCTCATTTATTTCTTCGGGATAACAGTATAAAATGCGAATCCAATATATACCTGCTATCTTACACAATCTGCGAAGCAGTTCCGGCAACATTTTTTTACCATATAAATCTGTCCCGTAAATCGTTGTTTCCTGAGCGACCAGAATCAGTTCTTTTACACCATTCTCTGCCAGAGTCTCTGCTTCTTTCACAAGACTCTCCATAGGAACACTTCGATAATTCCCTCTTATCTTTGGGATAATACAGTAGGTACAGTGTTTGTCACAGCCCTCCGCAATTTTCAGATAAGCATAATGTCCACCGGTTGTAACAATTCTTTTGGTATCGGTTAGTGGTTTGGCATCCAGATTTTTATAATGATTCTCTTTTTCTCCCCGGAACAATTCCTCCAGGGTTTCTGCAATTGCATCAATCGCTGTCGTACCAATGATTGCATCCACTTCAGGAATTTCTGTTTGTATTTCTTCTTTATAACGCTGTGCCAGACACCCCGTTACGATAAGCGCCTTAATTGCTCCGCTCTTACGTAATTCCGCCATCTCCAGAATCGTATTAATGCTCTCTTCTTTCGCATCATTAATGAAACAACACGTATTTATGACAATAATATCCGCTTCTGCTTCATCATCGGTAAATCCGTATCCCTTCTCCGATAAAAGTCCAAGCATCATTTCCGAATCTACAAGATTTTTGTCACAGCCCAATGAAATAAATAAAATTTTATCGTTCATTATTCTTCATCATCTGTCAGGATTTTAATTTTTCCCTGATTCAACTCTTCTACTGCAATCGATAAAGGTTTCCGATTGTACTCATCTACCAGGATATCATCACCTGCTATAATCTGCCTTGCTCTTTTCGATGTCGCCATAACAATCGAATAACGGCTGTTTACTACCGGTGCCTCTCCTTCCTCAACCTCGCTGTTTACTACTTTCATTAAATCTGAATAAGATGGATGTAACATTATTTTTCTCCTTTCGCAAGAACTGATAATTCAGCTCTGATGTTTTCTATAAACTCCTCATTTCTAAATGGGGTATTATGAGCTGCTTTAATAATTTCATGTAGTTCACTGACACACTCTTCCAAATTATCATTGACTACAATATAATCGTATTTTTCAATGCCTTCGGCTTCCTCCGTTGCACGATTCATACGCTTTTTCACTACTTCCGGTGTTTCCGTACCTCTGCCAATCAGCCTGCGTTCCAGTTCCTGTGCACTGGGTGGCATCACAAAAAGCAATAAAGCTGTTGGATATTGTGCCTTGATTTTTAAGGCACCCTGAATCTCTATTTCCAGAATGACATCCTTCCCTGCTTCTAACTGTTTTTCTACATAATCTCTCGGAGTTCCATAGTAATTGTCACAGTAACTTGCATATTCAATCAGACCATTCTCTGCAATCTTATCTTCAAACGCACTCCTGCTTAAAAAAAAGTATTCCCTGCCATCTTCTTCTCCCGGTCTTGGTGCTCTTGTGGTTGCAGATACAGATAACGCATAATTATCATATTCCTGTACCAGTCTTTTCATCAAAGTACCTTTTCCCGCACCGGAAAAGCCCGAAACTACAATTAAAATCCCTTTATGCTTCATCAATCTCTCCACCTTCTGTCTGTGCTCTGTTTGAAATCGTTTCCGGAAGAAATGCGGATAAGACAACCTGATTGTTTTCCATAATCAAAACAGCCTTTGTCTTTCTTCCCTGCGTCGCATCAATTGCCATTCCTTCCTCTTTTGCTTTCTGCACCAAGCGCTTAATCGGTGCCGAATCAGGATTTACAATCGCAATGATTTTTCCTGTATTGACGACATTTCCGAATCCAATATGAATCAGTCTTCCCAATTGTCATTCCTGCTTTCTGCCATAGAAAAAATGATTCTATGTTATTTTATTCAATATTCTGAATCTGCTCACGTACCTTTTCAATCTCTGTCTTTAGCTCAATGGCATGGTTGGAAATTTCTAAGTCATTGGCCTTTGAAAGAATCGTATTCGCTTCCCGGTTCATTTCCTGCGCAATAAAGTCTAACTTTCGTCCAATACTTCCCCCTTGGATAAGATTCTCTCTGGTCGTTTCAATGTGGCTTCTTAAACGAACCAGTTCCTCATCCACGCACACTTTATCTGCAAAAATGGTTACCTCCATTAAAAGCCTGCTCTCATCTACCTGTGTATCTTCCAGCAGTTCTTTTACTTTATCTTCTAATCTCTGCTTATATTCCGCAATGATTTCCGGAGAACGTGCCGTAATATATTCCACATGTTCTAACATGCCATCCAGCTTGGCAATCAAATCTTCGCGCAGATGTTCACCCTCTTTGATTCGTGTTTCCACAAATCCTTCCGCAGCACCGCGAATAGCCTTATCTAAAAGCTGCCAAAGTTCCTCTTCATCAATCGTCTGTTCTTCCATACTTAAAATTTCCGGATATCTTGACAGGCTGGATACTCTTACATCATTATCCAGAGAAAAATCTTCTGCCATCTGCTGCAGATATTTCATATATTCGGCTGCCAGTTCCTTATTGTACTTCACGCAGATATTGGATTCGGTAAAGTCTTCATAGGTAATAAAAATGTCGACTTTTCCCCTTTGAATATAATTCTTCAATTCATTCCGGATCGCTGCCTCAAAAAAATTCAGTTTCTTAGGCATCTTAATATTCACATCCAGATATCTATGGTTAACGGACTTCATTTCTACTGTAATCTTACGGTCACCTTCAGCAACTTCACATCTGCCAAAGCCAGTCATACTTTTAATCATACTCTACCTTCTTCTCTTAATGTATTCCGCGACATTCAGTCCTTTATCCCACTGTGCGCACTTGTAATTTATTATAGAATAATCCTACATTCTAGTCAAGTTTCCTGACGGCTGTTTTATCAAATACAGCTCTCACATCTGACCCACATCTGATGTTTGTCGGAATGTTTCATTGAAAATAGCCTGTAATTATAGTAAAATCAACTTCATGGTACAAACTGTAAAATGACAGGCAATACTTTTACAGAATACTTGCCTACCATACATTACATGCAGAAAGGTTGACCTATTATGGCATTCGATGGCATTACTATCGCTAATATAACAAAAGAATTAAATGACTCCTTAACAGGCGGACGCATCTATAAGATTGCACAGCCGGAACCGGACGAACTGCTTTTAACGATTAAAAATAACAGCTCACAGTACCGGCTTTTACTTTCTGCCGATGCCTCTCTTCCGCTTGTTTACCTGACCGATAAAAACAAGCAAAGTCCAATGACCGCACCGGGCTTCTGTATGCTTCTTCGCAAGCATCTGCAGAATGCCAGAATTACACAGATTACACAGCCCGGTTTAGAGCGTATTATCCGTATTCACATGGAACATTTGAATGAAATGGGTGACTTGTGTGAAAAAACATTGATTATCGAAATTATGGGAAAGCACAGCAATATTATTTTCTGTAATGAAGAAAACCGAATCATTGACAGCATTAAACATATTTCCGGACTGATAAGCTCTGTCCGGGAAGTGCTGCCGGGCAGAGAATACTTTATTCCACAGACACAAGATAAACAGAATCCTCTGGATTTATTAGCGTTGGAAGAAACTTCTGCCAAAAAAACTGTCGTGGAAATCTTATCTTCCACGTCAATGCCTGTTTTTAAAGCACTTTATGGCTCCTATACCGGTCTTTCCCCCATTATGGCTCAGGAAATCTGTTATCTTTCCGATGTGGATGGTGATATTCCTGCCAATGCCCTTGACTCTTCTTCTTTAGAAAAGATTTATGTAAACCTAATTAGTATGCTGCAAAAAATCAAAAACGGAAGCTTTCAGCCAAATATCATTTATGAGCAGAAAAATCCGATTGAATTTGCTGCCTTGCCACTAACACTGTATTCCAATAAAGAAACGGTATTTTTTGATACCATCAGTGAAGTATTGGAACATTATTACGAGGAAAAGAATATTCTTACCAGAATCCGGCAGAAATCCGTTGATCTCCGGAAAATTGTCCAAACCGCTTTGGAACGCAATGTGAAAAAGTATGACCTGCAGTTAAAACAGATGCAGGATACGGAAAAAAGAGAAAAATACCGTATTTATGGGGAATTATTAAATACTTATGGCTACGAGGCTAAACCGGGTGCCAAATCCTTAGAGGCCTTAAATTACTATACGAATGAAATGATTACCATTCCATTGGATGAAACACTGACTGCCTCCGAAAATTCTCAGAAATATTTTGACAAATACGGCAAATTAAAGCGTACCTACGAAGCTCTTTCAGAACTGACGGTTGCCGTCAAAGAAGAAATTGAGCATCTGGAATCCATTTCGGCAGCTCTGGATATTGCTTTACAAGAGGAAGACCTCGTCCAGATTAAAGAAGAATTGATTGAAAGCGGATATATCCGACGAAAAGGTGATAGTAAAAAAATCAAGATTACCAGCAAACCATTTCACTATATCAGTTCTGACGGTTTCCACATTTATGTCGGCAAAAATAATTACCAGAACGATGAACTGACCTTCAAGTTTGCTACCGGAAATGACTGGTGGTTTCATGCCAAAGGCACTCCCGGTTCTCATGTCATCGTAAAATCGGAAGGGAAAGAACTCCCCGATCGTACTTTTGAAGAAGCTGCCCGTTTAGCGGCCTACTATTCCAAAGGACGTAATCAGGAAAAAGTAGAAATCGATTATCTGCAGAAAAAAAATGTAAAGAAACCAAATGGCGCAAAACCCGGTTTCGTTGTCTACTATACCAACTATTCCATGATGATAGACTCCGATATTTCCGGTCTTGAGCAGTTATAAGCTGCCGCATATATCAAAAAAGAGGCGACTCGCAGGAAGACCTGATTTCTTCTGCTTCTGTCACCTCTTTTTTGATTGTGTTGTACAGCCTTAGCTTTTCCCTAAATTGTCTTCTGGGTAAACAAAGACTTCACATGATCAATTTCTGCCTGTGTTGCTTTTGCAGCCGGCACATAGTAAGATTTTTCTCTTGCAATCTGATACAGTTCTTCCTGAGACTGCTCACAGGCATTTCGAAACTGTTTCAAAGTCTGTTTCAATTCTTTATTTTCTGTCTGGGGAATCATCTCTCCGAAGCGAACCAGTTCCCCATTGATTCCGGTTAAGGTATCTGCTACCATTGTCTTTTCTTCCATATGCATCTCACACAACCTCCATTCTCATAACTATCTCAAAAATTCCATTAACTGCTGTTTGTTCTGCATTGCGGATTTTGCTCCTTTTTCAAAAAACTGCTTTACCTGTGTATCGGTCGCGCATTCCGCATACTCTTTCATTTTGCAGTGTGTCACATCATAGCCGCCCATGAGATGACGAAGGTTCTGTAATTCTAATTCTGATAAGTTTGCCACTTTCACTACCTCCTGATTAAAAGTTTTCTCACTGGTAGTATGTCTCGTGACAGACTCTTTATACATAGAAAATGATCACTTTTTTATGACTTTCTTTTTTCTGACCTTTCTTTTCCGAATCTTCTTTTTCTTCTTTCCTCTTTTCTCCGTCTTCGGGGCTTCCTTACTTTTTTCTGTTCCAAGCAAATGCATCTTTTTTGCAAAATGAATGAACATGGTTCCTTTCGGTAGCGCCTTCAACTCTGTTTCACCCACTGCTCCCAATTTTATAATCAGAATAAAATAAACAATCACTCCCACACCGATTGCAATCACGAGACAAATCCGGCTTATCTTAAGCAGATAAAAAAGACCATGATAAATTCCATAGGCAACAGCACCCATAACAATTGCCGAAATTCCCGGCTTTATATAAGTCTGCATTATTTTTTCCCGATAACCCAGATACCGTCTTACAGCTATCTGGTTCAAAAGACACATAATAAACGAATATGCAATATTGGCACAAGCAAGTGCATAAACATCCAGATTGGTGTACAGAAGCAACCCAACTAACAGACCAATCTGTGCCACCAGTGCAACAACCGCATGGATAACCGGAATGTTAACTTTACCGATTCCTTGCAGTACTGCATTTGTCAGTGTCGATAAACTATACAAAACTACTGAAATTGCCAAAGCGCAAAGCAGTCCTGAAGCCGTATCCAACGCTTCCTTCTGCGGATAGATAAACTGCATAATCGGTCTGGACAATACAAGCAGACCAACCGTTGCCGGAATAGCAATCAGCATCGTCATACGAATTGCCTGCCCTACTTTATGCCTTGTTTCCTCCTCTTTATGCATCGCAAATGTGGATGCCACACCCGGTATGGAAGCAGAAGACATTGCCGAAGAGATTGCAATCGGAATATTGACAACCGAAATTGCCTGCGTTGCAAAAATGCCATACTGAATAGCAACTACCGATTCTCCCAGTCCGAATACATTCATCTTAATCTTGTAATAAATATTCATATTAACCGCTGTAGAGCAGTTATAGATAAACGTACTGAGAATAAAAGGCGTTACAATGGTAATAATCACCTTAAATATCTCACGATAACTTTCCTCATTCTGTGTTCTGTCACGTTCAATTCTTTTTCGGATAATACCGCGGTTAAGCCGGTACATTCCAAACATAAACAAAAGTGCCGTCAAAACGCCGATTCCCGTACCAAGAGCACTTCCCGAAGCACCATAGATTGCCTGCGTGGTTTCCGACTCCCCTGATACCAGCTTCATAAGAAAATAAGCAGCTCCGATGCTGACAACCGCATTCAAAATCTGTTCCAGGATCTGTGAAATGGAGGTATGCATCATCGTACCATGGGCTTGAAAATAACCACGCAGCACTCCCAAAAGACCGGAGAAGAAAATTGTCGGTGCAAATACCCGAAGTACCATAACCGCATTATCCTCTACCAGAATGGGTGCAGCAAAGAAGGTAAATATCGATGCCGTCCCCCCAACAACAAGGACATAAATCAGAGCGCACTGAAATACCCTCTGGGCATTTCGGTATTCCTTATAAGCCAGTCGCTGTGCGATGACTTTGGAAATGGCAGAGGGTATGCTATATGACGATACCAGTAAAATAATCGTATAAATATTGATGGCACTGCTGTAATAACCATTGCCTTCCAGACCAATGATACTGGTTAACGGGCTGCGGTACAGCAGGCCAATGATTTTAACAATGATACCGGCCGCTGCAAGAATGCCGGCCTGAAGCACAAAACTATCCTTTTTCTTTTGTTGTGCCATACTATGCTTCCATCCTTTGCTGTTACACTATCCAATCAGCCAGTCATACATTTCCTGATATTTCTTCGCAGATACGTGCCAGGAGAAATCTGCTGCCATGGCGCGGTCTACAATCTTATTCCACTCACGTTTTTTATCATAATAAATCTGTTCTGCATAACGAATCGTACCTAACATTTCATGTGCATTATAATTACAGAAGCTAAAACCGGTTCCCGTATTTTCATACTCATTGAACGGCACTACGGTATCCTTCAATCCGCCAGTTTCACGAACAATCGGCACTGTTCCGTAGCGCAGGGACATTAACTGGCTCAGTCCACATGGCTCAAATAAAGACGGCATCAAAAATGCATCACTCGCTGCATATATCTTATGGGATAAAGCATCCGAATAATAAATATTGGCAGATACTTTGCCATGATATTTCCAGTCAAAATGACGAAACATATTCTCATACTGTTCCTCACCGGTTCCCAAAACAACAATCTGTACGTTATCCTGACATAGCTCATCCATTACATAAGCAATTAAGTCAAATCCCTTCTGTCCGGTCAACCGCGATACAATACCAATCATCATGGTCTTGTCATTCTGCTCCAAGCCAAGTTCAGCCTGCAATGCACGTTTATTTTTGATTTTTTCCTTACGGAAATTCACTGCATTGTAATGAAATTCTATGTTCTTATCCGTTTCCGGATTAAACTCATCATAGTCGATACCATTTACAATGCCACGTAAGTCATTAGAACGTGCACAAAGAAGTCCGTTTAAGCCTTCTCCATAAAAAGGGGTTTTAATTTCTTCCGCGTAGGTATTACTTACTGTTGTAATCGCATCCGCGTATACAAGTCCGCCTTTTAATAAATTGGCATCTTTATAGGCCTCCAGCTTATCTGCCGTAAAGAAATAATCCGGTAGTCCGGTAATCTCTTTTACTTCTTTGACATTCCATTTTCCCTGGAACTTCAGATTGTGAATTGTCATAACCGTTTTAATACCGCGGTAGAAATCCCCACCCTGAAATCTTTCTTTCAGATATACAGGAATCAGACCAGTCTGCCAGTCATGACAGTGAATCAGATCCGGTCTGAAATCAATAACCGGTAAAATAGACAAGGCTGCTTTACAGAAAAAAGCATACTTTTCAATTTCAAACAAGGCATTATCACTGTATGGTCTGAATCCATTGAAATAAGCTTCATTGTCTATAAAATAGTATTTTACACCATCAACCTCTGCTTCAAAAATACCTACATATTCCTGTCTCCAATGAAAGCCCATGTAAAAATGAGTCTTGTACTGCAACAAGTCTTTCATCTTCTGTGTCATACAGGTATATTTAGGAAGAATTACTCTTACATCAAAATATTCTTTATCAATACATTTCGGTAAAGAACCAACTACGTCTGCTAATCCGCCTGTCTTAATAAACGGTACACCCTCTGATGCAACAAATAAAATTTTCTTCATGTAATAATCCTCCAAAATGCACTTGCTATTTTATATGATTATACCTTATTTTACTTGGTAATAAAAGGATTATTTTTGATTTATTTGCGATATTGTAAACGAATTTTGTCCGCAACCAATGCAATAAATTCAGAATTGGTCGGTTTTCCTTTCCCCGTGTTAATCGTATAACCAAAAAGAGCATCCAGCGTTTCCATCCTTCCTCTGGACCATGCTACTTCAATCGCATGTCTGATTGCACGTTCTACACGGCTTGGAGTTGTTTGATAGTCTGCGGCAATGGTAGGATACAGTACTTTCGTTATGGAGCCTAACATTTCTACGTCTTTCACTGACATCATAATGGCTTCCCGAAGGTACTGATATCCTTTAATATGTGCCGGCACACCGATTTCATGTATCATATTCGTGACATCCTTTTCCAAATCATAGGACATCTCCTGTGTTCTGTTCACTGCCATGAGTTCTTTTGAACCTGTCTGCTGCCCGGAAGGTACCGTAATCATAATCTGAAATTCTTTATCTCCACTCATCAGATCATTTAATATCTGAAACATCTGCTCGTTATCTCTTGTAACCGTTAAATTTAGCTGTTCCATAAAATTCCTCCATTTTACTGCATATTTCTTGTATCTTTTCTCAGAAATAACAGGTTTCCCGACTATCTCCGATTCTTTGATACCCATATTATAAACAATGCCGGTGTTCTATGGAACATTTAGGCATCGCACGCGATTTCCGGCACCCTGTCATTTTCTGTTCTTCCGCATAGAATAAAGCAGGAATAAAAACAGTATAAAAGGAATATATGTATGACAGAAAATTATATTACACTTTCTCTGGAAACCCATTTATTTTTTTCCAGAATTATGAAAGAACATTCTTTGTTTTTGGAAGCAGGATTCCCCTGCAAGGAAAATGAGCTGATTAAAAAAGCAGATTCCTTCAGACAAGAGTTTGAACTATTATTAAATGATGTTGTCAACCTCAGTAACGGTCGAATCAATGAGCCGATTCTTACCTCCAATGAATTAGTAACCGAATTTACACCGGATGCCGAAAAACAGACCGAATGTTTAAGCGGTATCCCAATTGACAGGGAATTAACCCAAATGGAAAAAAATCTCCGTTCCATTTCCTGTAATGAAAATAATAGGGAGATATTCCGCATGGTTCATCGTCTCAACGAACGTTCCCTTGACCTGTTGGATGGACTGATTGCGCTGAAGGAGGAGATTCTTCAAAAAGTCAGTGAAGGAAATCTTTTTACCTTCAATTATCCACTTTTAATCAGACACATTATACGGGAAGCCAAATTATATCGTTTCACCATTGATGACCTCATGCAAAACCGGCAGGTTTCTTATCGCAGACTTTTCGGAACCGAAGCATTCTGGAACCGTATTATGATGGAACATGCCTTATTTATCCGCGGTCTGCTGGACCCGTCCGAAGAGGAATTAATCAAAACGGCAGATAACTTTGCAACGGATTACAGAAAACTTCTGGAAATGGCAAAAGCGCGGGACTGTATGGCAACCAATATGTTAACAAAAGAATCGTTGGAAGAAACGTTAAAATATCAAGAGTTCAAGAAAGCCGGAACAAAAGGCATCTTAAGCTGTGATATTGCCTCTCTCATTCTTCCGTTGCTGGCAGACCATGTGCTTCGTGAAGCCAATCATTATATCCGGATTTTGAAATATGAACAGATGTGGGAGAATAACTAAATGGAAATTTGTAATTACCCATGCCCCTGTAAGGTACGTCACTACGATATTGAAGCAATACAAATTTCGATTGTTTACAACAAATACGGTGACCATGATCCCGACGGACTTTTGTATGTATTAAAAGAGGATGCCGAGAGAATCCGAAAAGGAGCCCTGCAGAATTTTCATCAGGATACCCCGCAACCGTATGAGGAGGTAATGCCTCTGGTCATTCGAGCCAATGCCGGGGATAAAATCATCATTTCTTTTTCTCATTCCCTGAACCGTTCCTTATCCATTCATGTGCAGGGGTTAGCATATGACATTCAGACCTCTGACGGCTCCAGTGTCGGTTTCAATAAAGATTCTACCACCATGCATCAGATTGTATATACCTGGTATGCTACGAAAGAAGGTGTGTATCTGTTTCATGATATGGGCGATGCTACAAGCAGTGAGAATGGTACTAATATCCATGGATTATTCGGTGCTATCATTGTAGAGGCACCGGAGTCGAAATGGTTCGTTCCACAGACCGGAGCAGAACTGAAAAGCGGCCTGTTTGCAGACATCTCTCCCAGATAAAATCTCTACAAGGTGCCATCAGCATCGGAAACACCTTTAATCTGGAACTGACAAACGGTGCTTCCGAGCCCGGTGACTATCTTTACCGTTCGGGCAGCTTTAAATGGGATGTAGAGTCCGGTATGTGGGGCATTTCCCGGGTACTCAGACAGGGCATCCGCTGCAAGTGCAAAAACTTCTGTCAGAAAACGTATGCATGTATGTGTAAAACCCATCAGACGAAATAAACTACTATTTTTATTCTAACTCAAACGCTCCCATATAGAGCTGGTAGTAGGTTCCTTTTTTCGCTATCAGCTCCTTGTGGGAACCTCTTTCGATAATACTGCCATGGTCAAGTACCATAATCACATCTGAATTCATAACCGTCGATAACCGGTGTGCAATGACGAATACAGTTCTTCCCTCCATCAGACGGTCCATTCCAAGCTGAACCATACCTTCCGTACGAGTATCAATAGAAGAAGTTGCTTCGTCCAGAATCATAACCGGCGGATTGGATACTGCAGCCCTTGCAATGGACAATAGCTGCCGCTGCCCCTGAGAAAGTCCGCTTCCGTCTCCTTCTAAAACGGTCTGGTATCCATTGGGAAGCATCATGATAAAATTGTGTGCATTGGCGAGCTTGGCAGCTTCGATACATTCTTCGTCACTTGCTTCTTTGTTTCCGTATCGAATATTTTCCATAACCGTTCCGGTAAACAGATTCACATCCTGTAGTACCACACCAAGCGAACGCCGCAAGTCATCCTTTTTGATTTTGTTAATATTGATTCCGTCGTATCGGATTTTGCCGTCTGCGATATCATAGAAGCGGTTAATCAGATTCGTTATCGTTGTTTTTCCCGCTCCGGTTGCGCCTACAAAAGCAACCTTCTGCCCCGGCTTTGCATAAACAGAAACATCATTTAATACCTGTTTTTCCGGTATATAGCAAAAATCCACATGCTCTAAGACAATATTACCTTCTACCTTCTGATAGGTCAGCGTGCCGTCCCCATGCGGGTGTTTCCATGCCCAGATACCGGTTCTTTCCTTTACCTCAATCAATTCACCGTTTTCTTCTTTTGCATTAACCAATGTAACATACCCGTCATCTGTTTCCGGTTCTTCATCAATCAATGTAAAAATTCTTCCCGCGCCGGCCAGTGCCGTTACAATAGAATTAAACTGATTTGCCAGCTGTGCAACCGGATTGGTAAAGTTACGCGATAAGGTCAGAAAAGAAGCAATCATGCCAAGGGTCAGCGTATTCATTCCGAAAATGGTTAAATTGGGGACTTCGCTGATGGCAAGCCACGCACCGACAATCGCAATAATCACGTATTGTACATAGCCCAGTGCATTCATCATCGGCATCATGGAATTGGCATAACCGTTCGCATTGGCAGATGCCTCCCGCCATTCCTCATTTCTACGGTAAAATCCCTCTTTACTTTCCTTCTCATGGCAGAAAACCTTTACCACTTTCTGTCCGTTTATCATTTCTTCTACGTATCCATCCAACGCACCCAATGTTTCCTGCTGTCTTACGAAATAGAATCCGCTTTTTCCGGTGACTGCTTTTACAATCTGCATAATCAGAAAAATGGAAACGATTACAATAAGTGTCAGATATACACTCTGATAAAGCATACAGGCAAAGACAGCAACGATTGTAACAAGTGAGGATATCAACTGCGCCATAGACTGTGCTATCATCTGTCTTAAAGTATCTGTATCGTTGGTATAATGGCTCATGATATCACCATTCGTATGGGTATCAAAATACCGGACAGGCAGCCTCTGCATCTTCTCAAACATTTCATCCCTTATCTTTTTCAAAGTACCCTGTGCAATTGTTACCATCAAGAAATTATAGAGCCACGTTGCCAAAATACCAATAAGGTAGATAACTCCCATGATACACAACGCTTTCAAAAGTCCGGTAAATACAGGACTATCCATAGAAAGAATCGGCACAATATAATCATCAATCAGTATCTGTATAAATACCGATGATGCCACACCTGCTACCGAACTGACCAGAATACAGATGACAACAACGACCAGATATACTTTGTACTGTCCGATATAAGAAAACAATCGTTTCATAATCTCCGGATTAATTTTCCCCACAGACGGCATTCCTCCCATCGGAGGTGTTGGCCCCATTGGCGGTGTTCCCTCTTTTTTATTCATTTGTATCATCTCCCTTCTGCTGTGACTCATATACTTCACGATAGATGGAACAATTCTTCAAAAGTTCTTCGTGGGTTCCTACCGCTTCCACTCTGCCGTCTTCCATGACAATAATCCGATCCGCATTTTGTACGGAAGAAACACGCTGCGCAATCAGAATCTTCGTAGTATCCGGAATATATTCCGCAAAAGACTGCCTGATATATGCATCCGTTTTGGTGTCTACCGCACTGGTGGAATCATCCAAAATTAAAATTTTAGGCTTTTTCAATAAAGCTCTTGCAATACAAAGTCTTTGTTTCTGTCCTCCGGATACATTGGCACCACCCTGTTCGATATAGGTATCATACTGCTTTGGCATTGCCTCAACAAACTCCGATGCACAGGCAAGTCGACATGCCTCTTTTATTTCATCGTCCGTTGCATCCGGATTTCCCCAGCGGAGATTTTCCTGGATGGTTCCGGAAAACAGCTCATTCTTTTGCAATACCACTGCAACCGCATTCCGAAGTGTATCCAAATCATAATCTTTTACATTCACGCCTCCGACAAAGAGTGCTCCTCCTGTCACATCATATAAACGTGGAATTAACTGTACAAGCGACGTTTTGGAAGAACCGGTTCCCCCGATAATCCCTATGGTTTCCCCGGAATGAATCGTAAGACTTATATTATCAATTACTTTTTTGTCTGCTTTGGAAGCATACACAAAATCAACATTCCGGAAACAGATTTCCCCATTTTTAACTTCCATAACCGGATTTTTCGGATTATGGATAGTTGTCTGTTCCTGCAAAATTTCCACAATACGTCCGGCACTGGAACGTGAAATAACAATCATGACAAACACCATAGACAGCATCATCAGACTCATTAAAATTTGTATGGAATATGTGATGAGTGCCGTCAGATTTCCTGTGGTAAGTCCTACGGCAGCATTATTACCGCTTGCAACAACAGCTTTTGCGCCAATCCAGGAAATCAAAATCATACACCCATACATAAAAAACTGCATAACCGGTGAATTGAATGCAATAAACCTCTCTGCCTTCACAAAATCCCGGAAAATGGTTTCGGATACCTTTTTAAATTTTTCCACCTCATACTGCTCCGAGCAGAAAGATTTCACAACCCGGATTCCCTTGAGATTTTCCTGTACAATGTTATTTAGTCCATCATAAGTCCCAAAGACCCTGACAAGAATCGGATGTGATTTGCTGATGATAAAATACAGGCATATGGCAAGAATCGGTATCAAAATGAGGAAAATCATGGAAATTCCGGCATGAATTTGAAAAGAAACAATCATGGAAAAAAGAATCATAACCGGTCCTCTGACTGCCATTCTGATAATCATCTGGTAAGCATTCTGCACATTTGTCACATCCGTTGTCAGTCTTGTAACAATCGAAGATGTAGAGAATTTATCAATATTGGAAAAAGAAAATGTCTGTACATTATCATAAATATCCTGCCGCAGATTCGCGGAGAAACCGGCAGATGCCTTCGCCCCAATCTGTGCAGATGCACATCCGGTTATCAGCTGCAAAACAGCAAATATCAGCAGAAAACATCCATAGCGGATAACAACCTTCATCGCTCCTTCCTCAATTCCAAAGTCAATCAGATTTGACATGCACAATGGAATGACAATTTCAAATAACACCTCAAGGATGGCAAGAAAAACGGTAACAATAGATGCCTTTTTGTATTCCCTGAGACTTTTTGCTAAAATTTGCAACATAAATAGTTCCTCCTATTTTCATTTGTAGCACGCTACAGTTCTATTCAGAAAAAATTGCCGGATTTTGTTCCGACAATTCTATTATTCAATGTTTTTGTACAATATCTTCAAAAGCCTTCTCAGTTCTTCAATTTCTTCTTCGCCAAGTGACTTTAACAGACGATTCTCTGTTTCTTTCCTCCCCTGAAACATCATTTCCGCACTTTCGACTGCTTTATCCGTAGTGCAGACTATTTTATTTCTCCGGTCAGTTTTATCTACACAGCAAGTAAGGAATCCATTCTTTTCCAGACGAGAAACCATTCCTACCACAGTAGGATGGGACACTTCCAAATAATTTTCAATTTCCTTCTGTGTCGCCTGCCCGCCTTTTTCATATAAAAATTCCATGATTCTGGTCTGTGACATCGTCAGTCCGCTTTTCTTTAAAGAAGCATCTGCTGACATTCTCAATTTATCATTTATTTGTTTCAGCCAGAAACCGATATCTTGTTCTTTCATGTTTCCCTCTTTTTTGTAGTACGCTACATATTTACAATATTCCTTCCTCATACTTTTGTCAATATCGTATTTATCCAATCGTATTTTGTCTTACTGTCCAGATTCAAGCATGGCAGCCACTTCCAGTCCTTTCGGTGTATTGGCACAGCCTCCACAGGCAGTTTCTTTATACATAGACGGCATATTTTCACCTACCTCACGCATCGCATCAATTACCTGATCGACAGGTATGGCGCTTTCTATACCTGCCAAAGCCATCTCCGCACAGGCAACCGCATTGACAGCTCCTGTCACATTTCTCTTCACACAGGGTACCTCCACAAGACCTGCAACCGGATCACACACAAGCCCCAACATACTTTTTAATGCCATAGCCACAGCATTTGTTATCTGTTTAGGAGTGCCGCCTTTTAATGCGGTCATTCCACCCGCTGTCATCGCTGCGGCTGTGCCTATTTCTGCCTGACAACCGCCTGTAGCACCTGCTATAAAGGCTCTCTTCGCAATTATCTGCCCGATAGACGCTGCCACGAACATACTGGTAATAATGCTCTCATCTGAAAATCCATGTAGCTTCTTTGCCGCTACATACACTGCCGGCATAACTCCACAGGAACCGGCAGTCGGTGCCGCCACGATACGCTTCATACAGGCATTTGACTCGCCCATTTTCAGTGCCTCCGTTATGACCATCAGCAGGAACTCTCCACAATAACCGGTATGGCTCTTCGCATAGATTTCCATCATCCCTCCATTGCCGCCTACAAGTCCGCTCCTGGACTTTAAATTCTTATCATAGTCCTCAGATGTTTCTAACATTACCCGCCACATTTCTGACATCCGCTTTCTGTTTTCTTCTTCGCTTAACTCGGTATCTCTGCATGTATCCTGCATCACCGCTTCATAAAAAGAAATATTCCTTTCCTTACAGATATCCAATATTTCACTCAACGCGTTGTATGCCATATTTATTTAGTCTCCTTATACTGTTACTGCATTCAGATATGTTACTTTTATTATGCCATCCAGTGCTCCTGCACTATTCAAAATATCCTGAGGTACATCCTGGTCGGTTTCCAGTATCATAACTGCAAATCCTCCTTTTTGATGGCGATATAGCTGCATGGTTGCTATATTGATATCATTAGCAGCCAAAAGAGAGGTAATCCGGCTGACATTTCCCGGAATATCTCTGTTGTGTACAATCAGCGTATTGTTTTCACCACTAAAATTCACTTCGATATCATCTATCCGGTTTATCATAATACGACCACCACCAATAGAAGAAGCTTGTATTTTTATGCATCTATCTCCCTTACCCTTAACGTTAATAACAACGGTATTCGGATGGGCGTCTCTTAGATTTATGTTTTCAAAGCTGTACTGCAGACCTTTTTCCCTTGCTATCTCAAAACTTTTTGGTACATTCATGTCGGATGGTTTCATCCCTAAAAGTCCTGCTATCAGTGCAGTATCGGTGCCATGTCCTTTCCCCGTAGCCGCAAACGATCCATGAAGCTGTATGTGTGCCTGCACCGGTTCCTCCGCAAGCATAACTCTGGTCACATATCCTATTCGTACGGCACCAGCCGTATGGGAACTGGAGGGCCCTACCATCACCGGACCTAATATGTCAAATACACTCATAAAATCTCCTTTCTATAGCCGGGCAAATAAAAAAGACATATCGCTACCGCCAGGGTATTGATACGTCTTTGTCTCTTACCTCTGTATTTTGTAATAATATGCTAATACCGTTTAATCTCCTTCAGTTCCTGATACAGCACCTTATAGTTCTCATACCGCACCCGACTGATTTTTTCCTCTTCCACGGCTTTTTTCACGCCACAGGACGGTTCACTGATGTGAGCACACCCACTGAATTTACAACCAGGTTCATACTGTTTAAACTCAGGATAGTAATCACCAAGTTCCTCTTTTGTAATCTCTGAAATGCTGAGAGAGGTAAATCCAGGTGTATCCATAATATAAGTCTCTTCCCCAAGTGCAAGCATTTCCGAATGTCTGGTAGTATGCTTGCCACGTTCAATCTTCCGACTGATATTTCCGGTTTCCATATTTGCTTCCGGACAAAGGCAGTTAATAATCGTAGATTTGCCAACCCCGCTTGGTCCCGCTACGGTTGTCGTTTTACCAGTCAGAAGTCTTTTCAGCTCATCCATACCCTCCTGTTCCAGAGCACTGACAAAAAGCACCTGGTATCCACAGGTCTCATAAGCCTTACGGAGTGCGGTTTTTTCTTCCTCTGATGCAATATCCTGCTTGTTAAAGCAGATAATACTCGGCAGTTTCTGCCGCTCCATCCGGATTAAAAAACGATCCAATAAATTAAAATTGGGATTTGGCTTTACAATGGCAAAAATGACAAGTGCCTTATCGATATTGGCAACCGCCGGACGTAACAGTTCATTTTTACGCGGCAATATTTCTGTTACATTACCCTTTTTCTCCGATTCATCCAACACATCCATACGGACATTATCGCCTACAAGCGGTTTGATATGAACATTTCGGAAAACACCTTTTGCCCGGCACTCATAAATACCTCTGTCATCCACATGCACATAGTAGAAACCGGCAATTCCTTTTATTATCTTTCCTGTCAACTCTGCCATCTATCCTATTTATTATCCTTCTTTTCGCCCTATTCGCGTACAAACGTAATCTCTCTCACAACGGTCTTCTCAGTCGATGTTCCCTCTGTCGTTACCGTTTCTCCCGTATCCGGATCTGTGGTTGTTGTTGCTTGCGTTATAACCGTAAATTTAAACGTAATGGTTCCTGACGGTGATTTGATTCCTTTATAGTTAACGGATACCGGAAAAGAAGAAGTCTGCGTACTCAAAAGCTGTGTACCGTCTGCAGTTGTTACCGTAACCGTAACAGACATTCCGTTTTGATAATCTGCATCTTCTGTCGGCGCCGAAATGCTTTCGGCATAACTGTAGGTTGCTTCTTCCGGTCCCAGACTTACTTTCATATCAATCAAAGTTCCCTTATCTACATAAGAGCCTACTGAATAACTCTGATAACATACTTTATCCGTAAGCGCAGCGTCCTCATGATGCACCTGCGTAATAGATCCTGCCGTCAATCCACTTTCTGTCAGACTTACAATCGCATCCATTTCGGATAACCCGATTACATTCGGTACTCTAACCTTGGTATCCTCTGCTCCCTGACTCACGCGAATCGTAATGGAAGAACCGGCAGGTGCGGTTGTTTCTGCCTCCGGCGATTGGGAAATAACATATCCGTTCTGTACTGCCGAGTCATAGCTCTCTGTTACATTCACTACGAAACCGGCCTTTTCCAGAATCGACGTTGCTTCGGATTTGGATTTACCGGTTACGGTCGGGACCGTTACACCGTTACTTCCCTCTGCTACGGTTAAAATAATATTCGTATTTAAAGGAACCATTTCTCCCTCGGAAACGCTTGCCTTGATAACAATCCCCTCGTCGTAAGCGTCCGTTACCTCGTATTGGATTTCCGGTGTCAGTCCAAGTTCTAACAGAGCACGTTTGGCTTCATCCACCGATTTACCTGTTACGGCAATCATGGCAACCTGTTCTGTCTGTTCCGTCTGTTGTGGTTCTTTTGTGGGAGCTACTTCCGAGCCTCCAAACTGAAACATACCAAAAGCACGTCCTACTAAGAAGATAATAATACCTCCGACTAAAAGAGCTGCTACAACAGCAAGGACAGTGGTGATTTTCTCCATCTTCGGATCATAATCATCATCTTCTTCCTCATCTTCATAGTACTCTTCCTCGTCATCATCCTCCTCATCTTCATACTCATCTCTGGAATATTTCGTATCTTTTCTCAGACGCATTGCTTCCTCCATAGAATCCCTTCTATCGGACTGTTTCTTAATCTGCGCCATATCTTTATCGGTAATCATTCTGGTAGAAGCTTCCTCATCCGGATCAATGACTTTCACAAAGTCTTCATCGGGATTCATCAAAGACTGCTTCAAATCCACAATCAATTCTCCCATAGACTGATAACGCCTGTCAGGACTTTTCTGACAGCATTTGAATACAATCTGTTCTACACTAATCGGAATCTCCGGTACATAATCTCTCGGAGAAGGAAGTTCCTCCTGAATATGTTTAATGGCAATCGCTACCGTTGTTTCTCCATTAAAAGGAACACGTCCGGTAAGCATTTCAAACATGGTAATACCAAGGGAATAAATGTCACTCTTTTCGTCACTGTATCCGCCTCTTGCCTGCTCCGGCGATGTATAGTGTACAGACCCCATTACATTGGAAGTAATGGTATTGCTGGTTGCTGCCTTAGCAATACCGAAATCGGTTACTTTTACCTTTCCTTCTTTGGAAATAATAATGTTCTGCGGCTTGATATCACGATGAATAATATGATTATTATGTGCCGCCTCGATTCCCATAGAAACCTGAATGGCAATACTGATGGCTTCCTTTACGGAAAGTCTGGCTTTTTTCTCTATATATTTCTTTAAAGTGATACCCTCTACCAGCTCCATAACAATGTAGTAAATACCACCTTCTTCTCCAACATCATATACATTTACGATATTCGGATGCATAAGTCCTGCTGCTGCCTGAGCTTCAATCCGGAATTTGGAAACAAAATTTGCATTCTCACTAAATTCCTGCTTCAAAACCTTTACCGCAACAAAACGGTTCAACTTATGGTCTTTTGCCTTATATACATCTGACATACCGCCGGTACCGATTTTTTCCAGAATTTCATATCGGTCCCCGATTATCATTCCAATCTTAATCATGTTCCACCTCGTCTGCTAACGGTTCAATAATAATTACCGAAATATTATCTTTTCCGCCGTTATAGTTGGCTATCTCCACCAATTCCTCTGCCCTTTCCTTCAGACTGATCTGTTTTTTCAGAACATGCTGTATCGTATCATCATCCACCATATTCGTCAATCCATCTGAACAAAGAAGCACGATATCCCCCGACTTTAATTCCAGATTAAAAAAGTCTGCTTCTACTGTATCCCTTGCACCAATTGCTCTTGTAATAATATTTTTGTCCGGATGATTTCTGGCAGATGCCCTGTCAATACCACCCATCCGTATCATCTCTTCAACCAGAGAATGATCGACTGTAACCTGCTCTATTCTATCATTCACAACATAGAGTCTGCTGTCTCCTACATTGGCAACTTCCAGATACTTTCCGATACAGGTCGCAATCACTACGGTAGTCCCCATACCCATAAGCTGTTTATCTTCTTTTGCCTTCTGTCTTGTACAAGCATTGGCTTTCTCAATCGCTTTTCCCAGAATCACAACAGGATTTTTTTCAAAAGAAAAAGCAATCTCATCCACAATTGTTTCCACTGCATACCGGGAAGCAAAATCACCCGCATTATGTCCGCCCATACCATCGGCAACAATAAATACATTCGGCAGATTTCCGATAGGAGTTTCCGAAAGATAAATAAAATCCTGATTCAGTTGTCTTCTTTGTCCGATATCTGTTATCGCATAGGACTTTAACACTTTTTTCCCTCCTATGACTGCTTCGCAATATGACTCCGCCTAAGCTGTCCGCAGGCACCATCTATGTCCCTGCCCATTTCCCTTCTAATAGTAACATTTATTCTATTTTTTTCAAGTTTATTTTTAAATGCCTCTATGGCAGTCTTGTCAGATTGTACATAATCCCGCTCTTTAATCGGGTTTACCGGAATCAGATTTATATGGCAGTTTAAGGGTCTTGCCAATGCAATCAATTCCTCCGCATCCTCTTTCGTATCATTCACGCCACCCACCAGACTATATTCAAATGTAATCCTTCTGCCGGTCTGTTCAAAATAATAGGCACACGCTTCCATCAACTCATCTAACGAATAACGGTTCGCAATCGGCATCAGCTTCCTCCGTTTCTCATCCGTTGTTGCATGAAGCGAAAGCGCAAGTGTAATCTGCAGTTTTTCCTCTGCAAGCTGACGCATTTTGGGCACAATGCCACAGGTGGAAACCGTAATATTACGCTGACTGATATGCAGTCCGTTTTCATCGGTCAATAGTGTCAGGAAACGCAGAAGATTCTCATAATTATCCATAGGTTCTCCGGTTCCCATAACAACCACGTTTGACACTCTTTCTCCGGTTAACCGCGTAATAGCATAAATCTGGTCTAACATCTCGGAAGGCAGCAAATTTCTTTCCCAGCCATCCAAAGTGGAGGCACAAAAACGACACCCCATTTTACACCCTACCTGAGATGAAATGCAAACAGAATTTCCATGTTTGTAACGCATCCAGACACTTTCTACCAGATTCCCGTCTGCTAAACGGAATAAAAACTTTTTGGTACCATCCAGCTTAGATTCCTGTATTTTAACCGCTTCCAGTGACGTATAAGTAAACAGTTCCCCGCATCTTTCCTTTAGTGCATTTGGCAGATTTGTCATCTCATCATAACTTCTGGCTAATTTCACATGCATCCACTCATAGAGCTGCTTTGCCCGGAACGATTTTTCACCAAGCTCCTGCATCTGCTCTTTCATTTCTGCCAATGTAAATGATTTGATATCCTGTCTGCTTTCCTGTATCATATAAAATTACTCTCCGCTAACTCTTTGTTTCCGATAGTGATTCCTCTCTGCGCAGTCTGGCAAAGAAAAAACCATCCGTTTTGTGAACGCCGGGCAACAGTTGTATCATACCATCTGCCCCTTCTTCTTTCAATGGTTCCTGCAAAAACGGAGCCATACTTTCTTTGCGAAACGGGAAATTTTCACAAAGCCATTCCACCATTTTCTCATTTTCATCCGGATTAATGGTACAGGTACTATACATGAAAATACCTCCCGGTTTTACATAGGAGATAACATTCTTTAATATTTCCTTCTGAAGATTTGTAATCTCTTCCAGTGACTGCGGTGTTACATGATATTTGATATCCTGCTTTTTCCCAATCACACCAAGGCCGGAACAAGGCACATCGGCAAGCACCACATCGGCAAGCTGCTGCAAAGGTTTTTGAAAGATACGGGCATCTCCTACGGCCGCCTTTACATTTTCCTTTCTCATGCGCTTCCGGTTTTCTTCTATCTTGTCCACTTTGGATTCTGTCAGATCAAAAGCAAGCACTCTTCCCTTTTCTCCGGCTTTACAGGCCGCATGAAGGGTTTTTCCACCCGGTGCCGCGCAGACATCGATAACGGTATCTCCCGCCTGAATATCTGCTGCCTCTACAACCAGCATGGAACTAACATCCTGCACCGCAAAAAGACCTTCCTCATAGCCCGCAAGGCTGCGAATACCTTCTGTCTTTTCCACCTGCACCGCGTAAGGAAGATAGGGATGTTTTGTCACAACTGCTCCTTTTTTACTCCACTTTGTCAGAAGCTCCTGCCGCTCCGGCTCTGTCAGACTCTCCTCCAGACGAATCGTGACAGCACCCTCTTCTAAGAAGGCCTTTAGCATCTTCTCCGTTTGTTCTTCTCCGTATGCTTGGATGAACCGTTCCACAAGCCACTGTGGCATGGAATAAACCACTGACAGATAATTTAATTTATCATTTTCTTTCTCCGGATAAGCTATGCTTTCTTTCTGTCTGGATACATTCCGCAGTACCCCGTTCACATAGCCCTGCAAGGATTGAAATTTCCTCTTTTTGGCTAATTTTACTGCTTCATTACAGACTGCCGCATCCGGTATTCCATCTAAAAACAGCATCTGATATACACTCATCCGTAAAAGTTCCCGGATAAGCGGTTTCATCTTTTTAACCGGCACCTTGGAAATCTGATTCAAAATATAGTCAATCTGTATCCTGCGTTCAATCGTCCCTTCCGTTACTCTTTTGATAAATGCCTTTTCTTTCGCATCCAGGTAATCATATTTCTCTAACACATCCGCAAGCAGCCGGTTACTGTACGCATCCGTTTTAGACAGCTCCAGCAGAATATCCAAAATAATTTCTCTTGTATTCATCTTTAATCTCTTCTTCTATTGTTATTGCCAAACAAAAGGATAAGACGAAGCAGCTGTAAAATCGAGGAAGCTGCTGCCGCTACATAAGTCAATGCCGCTGCGCTTAACACCTTCCGGCATCCTCTTGTTTCATCATTTTCCATCAAACCGTAGCTCCCCAACATGGAAAGTGCTCTGCCGGAAGCATTAAATTCTACCGGAAGGGTTACTACCTGAAATAAGACAGCCAGCGCAAATACCCAGATACCAATCTGGATAAACAACTGATTCATGCCAAACAGTACTCCCAGCAGAATAATCGGAATTCCCAGTTTCGAACCAATATTTGCCGCCGGAACTAAAGCCGTTCTGATTTTGAGGGGTGCATAACCCTTGTTATGCTGAAGGGCATGGCCACATTCGTGTGCCGCTACCCCGATTGCCGCAACAGAAGTAGAACCATAAGTAGCATCTGACAACCGCAATACTTTGGAAGACGGATCATAATGGTCAGTGAGCTCCCCTCCAATGTGTTCCACACGCACATCATAAATACCGGAAAGCTCTAAAATACGCTGTGCTACCTGTGCTCCGGTCAGTCCGCTCCGGCTTCTTACCTTCGCATATTTATGAAAAGTACTGCTGACTTTCATTTGTGCAAAGATACAAAGCAGCGCACCAATAATTACCAAAAAGTAAGTTGGATCAAAATACATTCCATAAAAACCACCGTAATATCTCATATTCATTCCTCCGTTTTTTGCTTACTGCCTGTCTTTTCATATAACATCCACTTTATCTTCCTATACAATGCTATACAGTTATCTTATCTTTCCATGCAATGTTATCCGAAAATTTCTCCCGGCTTAATCGGATACCCTAACAAAAAATCCTTGACCGGCATTCTTTTTTTGCCTTCCAACTGTACTTCTGTGACTTTCAGAAGACCATCTCCTGTCTGTACATAAACAGCATCCTTTTCCACTGCTGCCACCATACCCGGAAGTACTGCTCCTTCTGTCCTTAATTCTGTTGCATTTTTCTCACAGACATCACTTTCCCAGATTTTCAAAGTTTTGCCATGGAAAGAGGTATATGCACTGGGCCAGGAATTCAGTCCTCTCACAAGTCTTTCTATCTCCGCTGCCGGTTTTGTCCATTCGATTTTTCCCATCGATTTCTGAAGCATTTTCGCATAGCAGGAATCGGCATCGTTCTGTTTTACCGGTGTAACTTCTCCTGCTTCTATTTTCGATAATGCCTCCACTATCATTTCCGCACCCAGCTGTGCCAGTTTATCATGCAGGCTGTCCCCGGTTTCCTTCTTTGCAATCGGAATCTTACGGGCAAACAGCATATCCCCGGTGTCGATTCCCTTGTCCATCTGCATAATGGTAACACCGGTTTCCTTCTCCCCATTCAGGATTGCCCATTGAATCGGTCCCGCACCGCGGTATTTGGGCAGAAGCGATGCATGGATATTGATACAGCCAAATTTCGGCATCGTTAAAATTTCCTCAGAAAGAATCTGTCCGAAAGCTGCCACCACAAAAACATCCGCCTCATAAGTCCGAAGCCGCTCCACCTCATCCGGCATTTTTATTTTTACCGGTTGAAAAACCGGAATATTATATTTGAGTGCACAAGCCTTTACCGGTGTAATCTGCATCTCTTTGCCGCGTCCCTTCGGTTTATCCGGCTGTGTTACTACTGCCGTTACCTGATGTCCGGCTTTTATAATCGTTTCCAATGCAGCCACTGAAAAATCCGGTGTTCCCATAAATACTACTTTCATCTTTTCTCTCCGTTCCGAAACCTTTTCTTCTTTTTCTGTAACCGTTACTCTTCTTCCAAATCTTCCACATTCTGAAGTGGTCCATCCACCTTTTCCACATACAGATGTCCGTCCAAGTGATCCAGCTCATGCTGAATTGCTCTGGCAAGCAGCTCTGTTCCTTCGAGTTCAAAAGGCTCTAGATTTTCATCATATGCAAGTACCTTGACATAGTTTGCCCTTGTTACATTACCAGTCTTGCCCGGAACACTGAGACAGCCTTCGTAGCCGGTCTGTTCTCCGCTCATTTCTACAATTTTCGGATTTATCATCAGAATCGGGTCTTCCCCGGTCGTATCAATCACAACAATCCTTTTCAAAATTCCGACCTGGGGTGCTGCCAGGCCTACGCCATTTGCTTCATACAAGGTATCAAACATGTCGTCAATTAACTCCTGAATGCGTGGTGTTATCTCCGTCACCTCTTTACAACGCTTTTCCAAAACGTGATCTCCCATCTCTCTGATTTTTCTGATTGCCATCTTTTTTCTCCTTCTTAATAAGTATTCATCGGATCAAAATCAAACTGAACCGTCTGATTTTTTAATTCCTGCTGTCTAATGTATTCTTCTAAAATATCCTTTATCTGCACAAGCTTCTCATAATCGGAATTCTTTAAGTATAACACATGTCGATACATGTCGTTTATCTTAGAAACTGCCGCCGGAGCCGGTCCGATAACAATAAGCTCTTTTTCCTCTCCGATTTTCTGATGCAGAAGTACGACAAACTTCTCCATCAGTCGGTTTCCTGCCTCTTCTGTTCCGGAAATCACCAGAACCGCAAGCATATGCGCGGCCGGCGGATAAGCCAACAGCTCCCTGTACATCATTTCTTCTTCGTAAAAGCTTTCATAATCCTGATTTGCCGCATGGACAATGCTATAATGCTCGGGTTGATAGGTCTGTATGACAACTTCCCCCGGCTTATCTCCTCTGCCCGCTCTTCCGGCAGCCTGAGTCAATAACTGGAAGGTTCTCTCGCCGGCACGATAATCATTCTGATTCAGTGACAAATCAGCTGCCAGAATTCCTACTAATGTTACATTCGGAAAATCATGCCCTTTCACAATCATCTGGGTTCCTACCAAAACGTCTGCCTGCCCATCGGCAAACGTGGACAGAATTTTCTCATAGCTGTCCTTTGTCCTCGTGGAGTCGGCATCCATCCGCAGCACTCTTGCACCCGGAAATTCTTTATGCACTGCCGCCTCTATCTGCTCTGTTCCCGCCTTGAAGCCCAGCAGATATTTGGAACCACAGGATGGACATTTTTCCGGTTTTCTCTCTTCATAGCCGCAATAATGGCACACCAGACTGCCATTTCGATGTTCGGATAAGGATACATCACAGTGGAGACATTTCATCACATGTCCACATGCCCTGCAGGAAACAAATCCTGCATAACCTCTCCGGTTTAAAAAGAGCATCGTCTGTTCTCCTTTTTCCAGCCGTACTGAAATAAGTTCCTTTAATTTCCGACTGAAAATGGAACGGTTTCCTTCTTTCAATTCTTCCCGCAAATCTACGGTATATACCTGCGGAAGCCGTCCTCCGGTCAGACGTTCTTTTAACGTATACAATTTATATTCCCCTTTCTTTGCCCGAAAATAGGCTTCTAAAGAAGGGGTTGCCGAGCCTAGCACCACACTGGCTCCTTTGCAGGAAGCAATCTGGATTGCCGTTTCTCTGGCATGGTACTTCGGCATGGACTCACTTTTATAGCTGTTCTCATGTTCTTCATCAATCACAATCACACCCAGATTGGGAAACGGGGTAAAAAGTGCCGAGCGCGGTCCAATCATCACATCCAACAGTCCGTTTTTTGCGCGCTCCATCTGGTCATATTTTTCTCCCATGGATAAGGTCGAATTCATAACCGAAACCCGGTCCCCGAATCTTTTGTAAAACCGCAAAAGTGTCTGATAAGTTAATGCAATTTCAGGAATTAACACAATTGCCTGCTTTCCCATCGCTATCATCTGCTCAATAATTCCAAGATAGACTTCGGTTTTTCCACTGCCGGTAATCCCATGAATCAGATAGGTTTCCCGCTTTCCCGCCAGGTAGTCGTGCATCACATCTTCCATAATAAACCGCTGTTCTTTGCTGAGAATTTTGGCGCTGTCCCGTTCGGAAATCCTTTTGACCGGATTGCGGTAATACGACTCGGATTCTATGGTCAGAATCCCTTGCTTTTCCAGACTGTTTAATGTTGCTGCCGCCACATTCAATTTCTGTCGAAGAAGTTCATAGGGAAGAACCTCTTCTTTGCGCAATGCTTCCAGCACTCTTGCCTTGGCTGTCTGGTGCTTTCTGATACACTCCGCAAGCTGCCGTTCAATTTCCTGTTCGCCACAGCACCTGGTTACTTTCTTTTTTTCTAACTGCTTCAACTTCTGCTTTACCGGCAGTACGGTTTTGAGTGCCGTAATCATGGTCGAACCATAATGACGTTTCATCCAGTAAGCTGTCTGAATCAAATCGCCCTCTACCGTAGTTCCTTTTTCATCCAAACAGGTAATTTCCTTGATTTTATTCAGCGGATAATCCGTCTTATCCGAAACATCCACAACATAGCCTATCCTGTCATGATTTCCTTTTCCAAAAGGGACATGCACCCTGACACCGGGTGTAACTTGAGCACGCAGTCTATCCGGAATTCTATATTGAAAAGGTCTGTCAACTTTTTCATGGGATATATCAATGATAATATCCGCATATTTATCACTCATTCCTTAACCTCTCGCTTTAGTATCTTATCTGCCTGTCAGAATATCCCGGATTAAATCTCTTTCATCCATTGGGTATTTTACTCCCTTGATTTCCTGATAATCCTCATGTCCTTTTCCTGCCAGGACAATAATATCCCCCGGTTCGCCATGTTCTATCGCATAGGCAATTGCTTCCTTCCGGTCACAGATTTCCACATATTTTCCATCCGTTTTCGCAATGCCGATTTTAATATCATCAATAATCGCCTGCGGTTCTTCAAAACGAGGGTTATCGGAAGTAATAATAGTCAAGTCGGCCATTTTGCCACTGACCTCGCCCATTTCATATCTCCGCAGTTTGGAACGATTTCCGCCACAGCCGAAAACACATACCAGCCGATGCGGCTTATATTCCTTCAGGGTGGACAAAAGACTCTCCAATGCCATGGCATTGTGTGCATAATCAATCATCAAGGTAAAGTCATCCGATACTTTTACCAATTCGATTCTGCCTTTTACCTTCGCCTGCAAAAGAGCTTTCTGAACGGCTTCTTTGGTTACTCCAAAATGACGGCAGATGGCAATTGCCGTTAGTGCATTATAAACACTGAATCTGCCCGGTGTTGCAATCTCTACCGGAAAGTCCATCAGACCTTTTACCTCAAAGGATACTCCCAGTCTACCACCACCGGAAATCAACTGTAAATTTTCCGCTTTCAAATCCGCATCGGTTTCTATTCCATAGGTTTCCAGCTTACAAGTGTGTCCTGCGGTTATCTGCTCCCAGTGCTTATCATCTTTATTAACGATTCCTACTTTACATTGTTGAAACAACATCCCTTTACAGGCCATGTAGTCTTCAAAATCTTTATGTTCATTGGGCCCAATATGGTCCGGTTCAATATTGGTAAAAATACCAAAATCAAAAACAAAGCCCTGGGTTCTATGAAGCATCAGCCCCTGGGAAGATACTTCCATCACTACCGTATCGCATCCGGCATCCACCATCTGCCTGAAATACTGCTGCACCAGATAAGATTCCGGTGTGGTATTGTTGGCATGAATATGCGTGTCTCCAATAATCACTTCGATGGTACCAATCAGACCGACCTTGCGCCCTGCCTGCTCCAGAATGGATTTTACCAGATAGGTCGTTGTCGTCTTGCCCTTGGTTCCCGTAATGCCGATAACCTGCAGTTTTTCAGCCGGATTTCCAAAATAGGCGGCAGAAATAAATGCCATGGCATATCGGGTATCCTCTACTTTAATAACCGTTACCTCTGCTTCTTTGGGAAGTTCTATCTCCTCCTGTACCACCAGAACAACTGCTCCATCAGAAACTACCTGCGAAGCGAAATCATGTCCGTCTACATTCGCTCCTTTAATACAAATAAACAGACAGCCCGGTGTTACCTTTCTGGAATCATATACGACTTCTGAAACCTCTGTATCCTCAGTTCCTCTCACGCACTGATACTCTAGTCCGGATAATAATTCCTTTAATCTGCTCATGAAATCCACTCCTTGCCCTCTCACATTCTTCTTTAAATAAAATAGCACGAAACACACCCTTTTTCAACTTTACTTTGTCTTCATACTTACTTCAAACTTTGTTAATGGAAGTTTATATTTTTATTAGAAAGTAAACACATTTTGGACACATTTTCAATTTATGATAATAACCAAGATAGTTGAAAAACTCACTATCTCCCCCCTCATAAGAAAATGCGAAAAGCCTGAGATTTTCTCAGGCTTTTTCGTTGTACTTTATGCAAGTTCTTCGATTGTCACCGTATCATATAATTCTTCTGCCGTTTCCATCGGAATATTTGCGCTTTCAATGGTTGTCGCATTCGCAGCCGAAAGCGCGGCAGCCCTACGCAATGCCTCTTCCTCCGAATCACCCCGCAGTATGGACATCGCATAAGAAGCCACGACACTGTCTCCGCAGCCTACCGTATTAACTGCATGAATTCTTTTGGTTTTGGCAAAATAGATATGTTCTCCGCTTACCGAAAGCAGTCCACTTTTTCCCATTGATACAATTACCCGGTTGATGCCTGCTGCCTGCAATGCCCTTGCCGCACTGATTACTGCCTCTTTATTAACCAGTTTATGCCCGATAATATATTCTAATTCCTTCTGATTCGGTTTGATCAGATATGGTTTGCCGCCAATTCCTTTCCGCAAACTTTCTCCACTGGTATCTAACAGTACACGAATCCCCTTACAGGCTGCTGTCTCTATCAGTGTTTTATAGATATTCTCCTGCATACCATTTCCGATGCTGCCGGATAGTACCACCAGTTCACAGGAAGACAGCAATTCTTCATACTGTGCAAGAAACTTTTGCTGACCTGCTTCATCAATAACCGGACCCGGCTCCAGAATCTCCGTCACATACCCATTATCTGCCAGAATATTCATATTATTCCTTGTTTCTTCCTCCACCGCTATAAAACGGCACATAACCTGTTTTTCTTTCAGATAATCTTCGATAAACTGCCCCGAATAACCGCCAAGAAAGCCTGTTGCGCAAACCGGGAAGCCGTATTGGTTCAATATTTTCGTTACATTAATTCCTTTCCCTCCGGCAATTTTCATTACCGTCCGCATACGGTTCACATGTCCGGTTATCAGTTCTCCCGTCGTATAGGTTTTATCCACTGCCGGATTTAAAGTCACTGTAAGTATCATCGCTATCCTCCTATCTGCCATCTTTTTATTTTGCATAGTCCTGCATGACAATCTGTAAGCTTTCTTTTCCCTGATATACATTAATATCCGGATAATAAATCATCTGTATCACAATCTTGTCACTTCTGCCATGATATAACTTTTCCGTTTCCTGCTCTCCAAAGTTTTCCCGCAAAAAAGTGTGCCATTTATCCATATCCCCGAAATAAATCATATCATAAGTTTGCCCCGATTCATCCATAATTCTGTATTTTCCTACATTGGCATTTTTCCCAAGTACTCTTCCCTGTAAAAGCCGTACATTCTTCTGTGCAAAAACAGGCTTCGGGTTCCCGTTTCCAAACGGTTCCAAACGTCCTAACTGCTCTACAAAATCCTTGCGTACATAAGAAAGCGGCATCGGAACATCAATCAATATTTTTTCCTCAAAGTCTTCATCGGATAATTGACAGTTCCGGTTAAGAGTCTGGCGAAATTCTTCTATATTTTCTTCCGGCATGGATAAGCCCGCTGCCATCTTATGACCGCCGTATCTGGTAAAAAGCTGCTTGCAAAGACTCATCTGCTCATACATGTGATAGGCTTCTATGGAACGACCTGAGCCTTTTACTCCTTCTTCTCCCCTTGTCAGCACGAAGACCGGCTTATGATACTTTTCTTTAATTCTGCCTGCAATGATGCCTGCCAGACTTTCATGACACTCCGGCAAATACACGACCAGAACCTTATCTTTCACAATGCCACTGCTTTCCATCAAAGAAATGGCCTCTTCCGTTCCTTTCCTTGTCATTTCCTTACGGCTGTCGTTTAATTCCTTCAATTCCCCGGCAATCGTAACCGCCTGCGCAAAGTCTTTGCTTTGCAGCATCTGTAATGCCTTCGATGCCGTATCCAGCCTGCCTGTGGCATTGAGACAGGGTCCTAATACAAAGCCGATATGGTACGCCGACAGTGTCTTTCCCTGCAGTCCGTTTACCTCTATCAAAGCCTTTAAACCCGGGTTCTTTGTATGTACCATTTGTTTCAGTCCGTATTTTACCAAAATACGATTTTCATCTAACAGCTCCATGACATCACCCACTGTAGCAAAGGCGGCAAACTCCAATAATTCCTGCAACAGTTCCTTGTGCTTCTCCTTTTCCATCGCCGCTTCTGTTCCATCTGTCAGGCTGTCCTTCTGCTCTGTTTTCCGTTCCGTTCTCTTTTCATATTCTTCCAGCAATACCTGAACAAACTTATACGCTACCACCGCCCCGCAGATGCCGTCATAAGGATAATGGCAAGCTTCCTGCTTCGGATCGATTACCGCTTCTGCCGGCGGTAAAAGTTCTATACGGTTTCCATCCTCCTGCACTTCATATGGTACTTCGTGGTGGTCCGTCACAATCACACTCATCCCCAGTTCTCTGGCATAAGCAATCTGCTGTGATGCTGCAATGCCATTATCGCAGGTAATAATCGTATCAATACCATCCTTATGCGCTTCTTCTATCAAATTGTCATTTAATCCATAGCCGTCCTTAATCCGGTGAGGAATCACTGTATCGACCTTCGCCCCGCATGCCTGCAACCCACGCAGCAGAATATAGGTCGAGCAGATGCCATCAATATCATAATCACCGATAATCCGGATTGATGCCTTTTCTTCTATCCGGGAAAGCATATAGGCTACTGCTTTCTCTATATCGTGAAGCTGTCTCGGATTATGCAGATTCTCTAATGTTCCGTTTAGAAAAAGAGCAATGTCCTCTTCCTCTGTAATATCCCGGTTCCTGATAATCCTTGCCAGTACCGGATCAATCCGAAACTGTTCTGCGATTGCGTTAAAATCAGCTTTCTTAGCTGCTACCATCCACTTTGCCATTGTAAAAATCCTTCTTTAAAAAACTGCTTTCCGAAAGCAAAAAACTCCCGGAAGAATTCTTTCTGAAATTCTTTTGGGAGTTATATTGTAACATTTTTAAGGGGTATTTTATAGTACTCTGTTGGAAAATCCAAATAAATTTTGTAACAGCCATTTCATTTTTCGAGAGCAGGTGTATATATTATCTTACTCTATATCTTTATCTAAATCTTCTATATTTAAAGAAGTTTCTACAGCGTTCCTTTCCGTTTTCTTATTCTCCGGCTCATCGGTGTCTTCATTTTTTCTGGCGCGAATCGTAGATGCAATTCCCATTGCAAAAATTCCGATTACCAGAATTACAATAATTGTTCCCCATATCTTGGAACGTCTGGCTTCCTGTCGATAACGTTCCACTTCTTCCAATACAAACTTTGTTTCTTCCGCCTCTACCGCCATCTCTGCATCGATACCCGCCACATCCAGTTCCTGTTTCAGCAGAGCTGTCTTTTCCACAAAACCCTCTTTATCCTGATAAGTTACCTGATACCATCCGTCTGCTGTTTCCCCAATGACAAAGACAGAATCGCCTTTCTCATAGGTCATTAAAGTTGCCGAACTTTTATCCGGTATTTCTTTCATATCTGTTTTTTGGTTTGCAACCATAAGCTGACTTAACTCAGTGATACCATTTTCCTGTGTATCTTCTGACTGCTCTGTTCCTGCCGCGTATACAAACGCACATTCCCCACTTAATAACATGCATACTACAACTGTCCATAAAAAAAACTTTTGTACAAATTTAAATTTTTTCATTTTCTTCCTTGCTCCCTTTCTCCTCTAACTTTATTTTTGTACTGGTAATCCTTACTCTTTTTTCCTTATAAAAAGCTGCTTCCAAAAGCAGTATAAAATAAACTGTATAGGTCGGTATTCCGGGACTCCAGAAAAATAGCTGAAAAATAAAAATGGTAGAAATCAATATTAAGATTCCTGTGTATGGCTTGTCCAATTGGTAATTCTGTTTCATTTTCCCAAGCAACGATGCAAGAACGAAAATAATCACAATGCTTCCAATGACTCCTGCCTCAGCAAACCATGTATAAAAACCGCTTTTTTCCTGCTGTAACGCTGTGACTAAGGGAATCACAAATCCACTAATCGCATCCTTTCCTATACCTTCCGGAAGCGAACTCCAGTTATTACCACTAAGCAAAATTCCTACGAAGACAATGCCGACTACTTTTAATAAAAACTGATATCCTTTTCGCATCTTCCTCATAACAAGCCGATCCAAGTCCATTCCTTCCGGAATCCTGTCCCAATAATGAAAGAAAAAAATACCGCCCATTGCTAATAATAAATCCAAATACACACTATGCTCTATAGAAAAGCTCACTTTTTTTTGAAGAACAATAATATATTTTGTCAGAAGGCTCATATTGCTAAGCATAAAGCCAAATAACGCAAGCATCTGCGTAGCACGCTTTATCAGAGCTGCCGTTGAGCGAAACACTACCGGTATTGCCAGAAAATACATTACCATCAACCAAAAACTAATCACATTTTGGTTTAAAAACAATGCAAAAAAATCAATGCCTGCTACCAACAGATAAAACCATGACCGTAATTTATCTCTACAAGTACAGTATTGATAAACGCTTACCATCCCTATCAGCATAAGATAGGATGCCATAGAACCAGTGCTTTTTGTAACAGCTTCTATCAGATGACTGTCCTGTACTTCCGTAAAATAAGGAAATAAAAAAATTCCAACAACAAGCAGTCCACAATATAAAAGCAAATCAAAGTAAATACCTTGAAACGTAATTCCCCTGGCAAAAAGGAAATAAATACCCACGAACACTATAACTGTCACATTTCTTGTAATACCAATATCTCCGTTCTCCGGATTCTGGAAAAGTTTTACGATGATCGTGAATACCTCTATAATAAGAAATACAGCAGCTATCATATCACCTAAATTGCGTATTTTCCAAAAGACTTTTCCTTCTTTTGTGGAAAGATGGATTCCAACCACCATCCAACCGAAAAGAATAAGAAAAAGAAGTAACGTATAGAGCGAAAAACCTGCGATCTCAGTAGAACTAAGGAGAAGCATGGATAAAATAATCAGCATTCCTACTCCAAGTTCCGATATTCGCTTATATGGAATCTTTTTGGGCATGAGTTTTTCCTTTCAAAACAAAAATGCTATTATAGATATATTTTTATTGCTAAATATATATCTATAATAGCATATCATAAAATGCAATGTTTTGCACTCTTTATTTTTCTGCATCTTTCTTGTGAAAATTTTCCTGTTTTCCATTGCATATTTTTCGTCATCTGCTATACTATAGTTATTCGATTTTTCGACCGGATTCTGTACATCACTGTACATCTTTATTTCAGGCGTTTCGCCGGCAAATCACTTATTATCAAATGAAAG
>JAQXTA010000002.1 GCA_029219245.1 Lachnospiraceae bacterium
TGCAAAAGCAGCTTCAATATTTCTTTACCTACCAGAGTCTTCTGACACTTGTTCCTGTTTTTCAGACTCTCTTACAGGAAAAAACAATGCCTGCCGGAGAAATCAAAAAACTTTTTCTGGAAGAATGCCAGTTTCCTGCCATTCAAGATGCTTTTGCCCATACAAAAATCGGCGATATCAAAGGTTCCCGCAATAAAATTTATGCCTTTTGCATAAGGCATAAGCTTTATGGAGTCTTTACCGCTTTCCTGTAAAGTATCCCATGGCTACCATGCAGATATCCAACAAATATAGTCGTCAATATAGACTTCCTTTTCATTTTCGTCAAGGAATTGTATGGTTTTCACACCGTTTACGGGGGTATCCAAAACAAACCCTACCTTGCTGTTTCCGTTACCACCAAACTGCGTGACTTCCTGCAGGACATTTCCCTGCTCATTCAGGAGTCGGATTTTGTACGAAGTATCTGTAATCCGGTTTGGTCTGTTTATCCAGACCTCCAGCAGATTTTCGGAAGGCATTCCCTCTTCTATCGTATAAGAAGAACGATAACCGGGCTCCATCATTCCAAGATTGGTTCCCTGCGATTCCTCATAATAGTTTTCCTCGCCTACCTGATATACGGTAACATTCCTGCTGTAAGACCACCAATCGCTTCTCACAGGAATAAAGAAAGCATCTCTATTAATAATGTCCTTGGTCTGCTCCCAGTTTGTATTCAAATGGCTTTCATAAATCCGCCCATCAGAAACCTTCACTTCTCCCAGACCGCTAAGCTGCATCCTCGGACTCGTCAGGCAAAATGCCAGGAACAGGAGAAATATCCCCTTGCTTTTCAGTGCGTCTGCTGTATAGGAAATGCCCAGAATCAAGAACAGTAATGCTGCTACATCACAGAAAATCTCATATTTGTTACCCATTTGTGCAAACGAAGCAGAAAGTACTCCACGCCAGTTCTCGGGTACCGCTTTCGTTGTAACCCGGTAAAACACCACTGTAATTGCAAGAAACAGGAGCAGTGAATAAAGCACAATCCATTTTTCCTCTATTTTTTCTTTCCTAAGCTTCGGCAAAAGAAGCTTACAAACAAATCCGGTTACCATCAAAACGGTCAACACCGCTGCTACCATTCCAAATGCCACACCGAATCTTGTGATATGCTTTCCAATCCAGATAAAAAGATAGCCTGTCATATCTAAGAAGCTTCTGCATAACAACTTCAACCAATATTCCATCTGCCCCATCTGTTCTGCCCGAATCCAGCTTTCACCTTCTCCACTTCCGCCAAAAGAATACAGAAGTTGTAGCAAAGCGGCTCCTGATGTGCAGAAGCCATACAGTTTCTGACGTTTTGTAAGCTCTGCATAGAAAAAGCACAAGTAAAGAAGCATAAAAGGCAAGATGACCGCATAAGCCCCCTTCGACAAACAGAACAATGCTCCCAGTATCGTCAGAATCCAAAACTCAGCCTTATTCCACTCTTCCATTTCTGAAAACAGAGACAAAAGAATCAATAAAATGCCCCAGTACGGGAAATTGGTAAAAAACAATGTTTCCTGATGAAAACAAACTGCCATAACCAGCATACAAGATACCATCCGCAGCGGCAATGACATATATTTCCGGAACGGATAGAGGCAAAAAAATGCCCACATCATGCAGCACAAAATACAAGCCGTCATCTGCATAAAATATAATGCATCTGCCGCAGGAAGTCGCAATATTTTGATATAAAAAAGTGTAATCAGCCGTGGAAATAACGGCAGATAGCCGGCATCTGTTATCAGAAGATTCTTGAAAAAGCTCTCCTCCCGCGCATACTTCATAAAGTTTGTTACCGCTTCTGCATAGGTAGGTTCAAGCATGACAGAGCTGTCATAAATATACAATATGGCAAGAAACATTCCACTTAACAACAAAAAGACCGCATAGCATCTTTTCCTGCTTTCCTCTTTCCCTGCCACAAGCAAACATAACCCTATCATTCCCAATACAACCAGTCCAAAACATACAAGACGAAGCCAATATTCTCCGTTTAAGATATGATAAGTATATTTCTGAAATAAGGTCATACCACTACCTTTTCCATCAACGGTAGTCTCTCCAAAGCCATAATAGTCTGTTCCACTGGCAAAGGATAACTCTCCTTCCAACACATTTTCCGTTGTAATAAGCAAAGCTGCTTCACCTGCATCAAGCTTTGTAAAATCCAACAGCACCGGAATATAAGCCCCTTTTCCCGAAGAACCGCCCAACGTTTCCTGTATAGCTGCCAAATCCTGCAACGATACACTTTCCTGCTCCAAAACTTCCTGGTTCTGCATCAGTTGAAACAAAACTTTTCCATCGCTTTCCGTAGAAACGGTCAGAAACTGCAGTCCATATTCTCCCTGCCGCCAGTTCATCTCTTCTGTTATCGTAAGTGGCTGGCTGATTTCCTTTCCATCCGAAAGAAACAACTCCGATTGCATCGTATCATCACTCACAATCGTTCTTGGCTCTCCATGCACACAATAACGCGACAGGGACAACAGAAACAATACTACTACAAGGAGTAATACCAAATATTCTGTTTTAATTTTATTTTTTAGTCCAGCCATCTTCATCGTTACCTGCTCTTATTTATTCTTACAGCTTTTTTCGGTTGTCTGTTTTTCATCTGTTATCTTATCAGCCATTTCTGGGAATCCTTCTGTGCATATTCTTCCAAATGAATCTGGTCACTGTCCGCCTCATAGGTCAGTGCCATTCCGTCCAACACAAGGTAATACACTCCGTTTTCTGCCGCTACAACCGTCCACTGATAGTCGGCTTCCAAATCAAAATCATAGAACATATTCATACTGTCATCCATATAGGTTGTCAGGCGATTACTTTCCCCCGGCAATACAGCAAGTACCTGCTCTGAATCCCGGAACCGTATCACCTTGCCCTTTTCCTTAGTCGAAAAAGCAATTTTCTGTGCCAGTTCATCGCTGACCGGTTCCGTCAGAATCGCTCCACCCTGCTCTGTCAAAGCCACCTCTTCTGCCAGATAAGGGGATACCGTATAATAGTTGTCTTCCAGCTCTGTTGCTTCTGTCTGATTTCTGTGATAAAACTGGTTTCTGGCATCCTCTCCGTCATCCAGCGCAATCGTATTGGCAAAAAGATTCGTCCTGCTAAAATTCAAAAGCAAAATCCCCCATACAATAATGGCTGCACATGTCATAAAATACCTTCTGCCCGCTTTGGGATTGGGCGAAATTTGTATGCGCACTAAATCCAACCAACCTTTCACTGCATACGGAATCAGCATGACAAAATACGGAATGGTATAGGAACTGCTGGATTCCCAGAAAGAATGAAAAAGATAACCTCCGATAAAAATCACACCGCCAAACAATTCATATAAATTTTTACTCCGCCAATGCAAAATGATATAGCCCAAAGCACCCAGTAAAATAAGTGTCTGAATATAATTCAAACATACCGATAAAGCCACACTTGCCTCACCGTCAATGATGCTTTCTGCAAAACCGGGCATATCAATTGCAGATATTCTATCGGCATTCAGCTTCATGCCAATAAACGTCGGATCATTCCACTGAAAAGCATTTTTTCTCGCAAAAAACGGAATACCTTCATCCAGTGGATTTTCTGACATTCGTGTCAATATCTTTTTGATATCCGAAATGGATGCTTCTGTTATTTTCTCCGTATCATAATTGTATTTCACAAACACATCTCCGATATAGCCGCTGTAATGTCCCGGTCCAATCGGAGTGTCCTGCAACCCCATTACAATCCAGGATACCATGACTTCTCCTTCCGGTGTTTCGTAGCCGGAAAGATTCTCTACATAGCTGTAGACCGCCTGATTACATCCCTGCACACTCAGAATCATCAACACGATAAACAATAACGAACGAAGCTTATTTTTCCATCCCGACGTGACAATCATGTCATATACAAGAAAGCAGGAAATGGCAACCAGGTAAATAAGACAATTCATTTTAAATACCGTTGCAATTCCCATACACAACGCTGCTACAAACATGTAACGATATTTCCTTGTTTCCAGATATTTTACCGCTAAATAAACAGCCGCTAAGGAGCATGCCATCCCAAGCAGAATGCCATACAGGTATGTAATATAGAAAAGAATAGGAATCCAGAGCGCAAGACCCAGAAAAACCGCTATCTGGATTTTGGCATCCTCTTTCCAATAATAACCAGCCAGTTTCGCCAACAGATAATAGACGCACAATAGTGCAGCCACATTCACAAGCTGCAATGCAATAAAATTATCCACTCCAAATAGAAAGGAAAGGAAATAATAAAACAATACAATCCCTGCCTGGTATGGATAACGGAACAGATACCCACCTTCTGCAAAGCCGGAAAAATCATTTTCGCGCCACTGCATCGCAAGCGCATAAATTTTGGCCGGGTCAGATCCGGCTTTTAACTGCGTTGCGAGAATCCAGAATACTCCCGCCGCACCCACAATGATGGAAAATATTTTGAGTAGTCTTGAAGCTGTCATTTTCTCTATATAGCAGCTCCACTTTGTTGTTTTCTTTGCTCTTTGCCAGACTTTTCGCATCAGTACAAGCGCCGCCATAAACAATACTGCTATCACCAGATGCTTTAAGGGAGAATCTGCTATATTTAACGTTCTTTCCTGTAAGCTGCCATCCTCTTTCGTAATAACACCGATAAAACTGGTACTGAACATACTTTGCAGGCACAGCCCAAATACAATTACCCCAAACAAGATACGAATTGTATAATTCGCAATGTTATAAATCCATTTCTGTAATTTCATTCTTCCTCACACTCTACTGCTTTTGCAGTTTATCTCTTTTCCAACAAAATAAGGTAAAATTCCTATTAGGAATTTTACCTTATTTTCCATCATTATACAATGCCTGTTTCCTTTATTCTTTCCAGAAACGCCGCACTATCTCATCTGCTTCCTTTTCTGTCAAAACGTATTTTTCCATTAACTTGTTTTTTACAAACTCTTTGGACTGGTTCATTTCCTGTAGGATTTCAATTATAGCGCAATACTGACCTTCCTTCCGTCCTTCCTCCCGAATCGTTTTCTCATATTTCTCCGCATCAAACTCTTCCAGCAGCATTCCAAGCACCTCCGCACGATACTTCTTTAAAAAGTCTCTCAAAATTTCATTTTCGATACAATAATCAATTGCCTTGTTTAAAGCAACCTTTTTATCATTTTCCTGCTCAGCAAATTTTCTGGATACGGATACAAATTCTGCATACTCTTCCAAAATTTTACATTTTTCCATTAATTCACGATTATATCCATAATTTATGTTAAGCATCCGCACCGTCAGTTCCACATCAGCCTTATGTTCTTTGTTTTCAAAAGCATCCGAAAGTCGTAAAATCTGCTCCTCTGGCATTTCTTTCTCACCATTATAAAAAACGATACATTGCGGAGTTGGCAATACAATCTGCCTGGTACCATAAAGACTAATGCCTACTTCTTCAATAAGCTTTTGATATTCCTGCGCAAGATAAATCAAAAACCGTACCGGTAAATTGGGATTATAGCTGCTCTGATGCTCATACATATTCAATGTTCCCGCAAGGACATAAGCCAAATCATTTTTCATGACAATGTATACGGCACTTTCAATCGTTACAATCTGCAGTTGTAACGCATCCTGATAATCCGTTCCATTCAATGCATTATATAATTGCAATAACGCCTCCCTGTCTTTTTCAAACAGAAACCGAAAAATCCTGTCCTTAGTATTTCGATGTACCTTTCGTTTTGCGCTTCTTGCTTTAAACCATTGTTTCCAGATACTTTTACCATTTTCTTTGCTACTTCTTGGCATACCCTTTCCTCCCTTTTTTTGGCAGGAACTGGATATTCTTTCTCCAATTTCTGCCATATTCTATTATTTTCTAAGAAAATCTGGCAGAAACTGCCATGAATGTGCGAATTGCACACTATCTTGAATTTCTCTGATAAATACAATTTATATGATATTTTGTATAATGTCAAGCGTTTAATAATAAATTTATAAAAAGGATGGGAAACCCATCCTTTAAATAGGAATTACTATTCCGGTGAAATACCTTCCTTCTTCCTTGAAAGTATTCATAACTCCACCGTATTTTCTTACTATTTCCTCAATACTATCCAGTCCAATTCCATGCTTATTTCCAATTTCGCCTTCCGGCTTCATTTTTACTTTAAACGGTTTACCCTCATAACTGTTTTCCACCTGAATCGTGATATGTTCAAAATTCATTGATAAAGCGATACGGCAAAATACACCTTCTGGATTATTCACCTTGCTTTCTGCGATGATTGCATTATCCAACAGATTCCCCATAAGTGTAATCAAGTCCAACTCATCAATTTTACTAAGTTGCAAGGGTTCAATAACCTCCAAATCCAATTCAACACCCATTTCTTCCGCAAAATTACTTTTTTCAATCAACAATGCATTTAAAACCTTGTTACGACAGTATTCTTTATCTGAAACTTTACCAATAGAAAGATTAATGCGTTTCATCAGTCTGATAATATCCTCAGAATTCTCACCTTTTAACTGTGACAATGCTGCCATCGCACCTATTACATGTTTCATATCATGAATAACCACATCGTACTGCTCATGCTGTTCCTCCATGTTCTGGTAATGCTTCTTCGCCATCTCATCACGCTCTATACAAAGCCTTGCCTCTTCACTGGCCCATATACTTTTCGAAAACTCTTTGACAAGGTACAGCAATATTGCTTCCGTCAGAATAACAACAAAGCTTCCTCCAACGACCAGACCATTCTCTACATTAAATCCATCGGTTATATCCGCTAAACTATATGCACACGCTGTAAAAATAAAGACACATCCCGCTAATACGTCAAATAAGAAATGCTTTTCTACACAATATGCGCTTCTTTCCGGCTTCAATTTTTTCATAAGTAAGAAACAAATAATGCCTTGAACCAGAACCGTTATTGGCAAATGTAGTTCTCGATTGAAAATAAAAGCAATCGATAAACCAAGGGTACAATATACAAACGTATAGAAAAGAAGAATCTTGCCTTTTCTTTGTAGCAAAGCAACTCCAACTCCAATAAACGGAATCAAACATAAAAAGCTTCTATATAGAAGTGCAACCGGAATTATTTCAAAAAGGAACATAATACCTGAAGCCACTGCAATACAGATTCCGGATATCAATTTGCTGCGTTCTTTTACTCCGATAAATGTTCTGCCCCATATATAGAACAAACAAATCTCCATTACACAAATCAAAAACTGAGCAACATAAAACAAATAATTCATAGCTTTCTCACACCGTTTCTATATTATTTTTTATATGGTCTTTCCTCGCCATATTATCCTTATTGTGGCGCAAAAAATGTCATATTCTAAAATATTTGCCTGAACCGTTTGTTTTTCGTATCGAATCACTTTTATACAATAAAACAATGGAAAATTTTGTCGCCTTTTGCGTATTAAATGTCAAAATCCATTATTTAAAGCTAAAAATCATATGATTGGTTCATTTTTTTCTAAAATGGAGAAAATTTTAAATTTCTTTTAAGTACGATTGGATTGGTGAAAAAATGAATTATCTTATGAGCAGGGTACAACAAGAATATGGATTTACTGATTATCAGACTCGATTGATACGTTTTACTTTAACCGCCATTCTATACGATGTCAGTAAAGTACTTATTTTTAGTGTATATTTCTATTTAACCGGGAAATTAGTGGATTTCCTTTTTGCAGTAGTTCCACTCATTCTGCTTAGAACCAGAACCGGAGGAATGCATATGCAAAAATATTGGTCCTGCCTTTTATTTTCGTTTCTTTATTTAATGGCAGCCATTAATTTATTACCTAACATAATAAATGTACATCCACTAATGATATATCTGATTCTTCTATTCTGTGCGGTAATTGATTATTGTATCGGACCAACATCTTTAAAGAAAAATCCTTCCGCGTGTAAGGATTTTATAAAGAAATCAAAGATACAAGCCTTTCAGGTTGTTTTCTGGATTGCCGTTTTATTTTTTATCTTTCCGAAAAATCAATATCTTATCGTTAGTTTCTGGACAGTAGTGTTGCATACTCTCCAGTTATCTATAACAAAATTATTACGGGAGGTGAAATATTATGAAAAATTGGCTTAAGAAGAATATTTACAATTTATGCAGCGGGTGTTTAGCACTATCTTTTCTAATTGTTTTCGGTGCTCCTTGTAACTTTCTTTTTGGAGAACCTGATTTTCCAACAGCAGAATAAAAAAGAGGTCAGAAATCGTTTAAAAGGCAATTTCTGACCTTTTTACTTTATAATATGAATTTCAAATGATAAATAATTTTTTCCATCATAGCTTTCATTACAGACTACAATATTTCCATTCTTTTCATTTACCCAGTTCTTTAATTTTGTCAATCCTATTCCTCGATTTGATGATTTACTACTATAATCCTTTTCGAAAAATTGATTTATAGTATCATCCTCATACACAACACTTGTATTAGCCACCTTGAAAAACACACCATCTTTTTGTTCTATAAGAATTAATTTAATTCTTTTCTCGTTACACTTTAGATTTTCCAGTTCTTCCACTGCATTATCCAAAAGAATCCCTGTCATTTCAATTAATTCATACTCTAGTATAAATGTATTGTTTTTTGGCAACTTGACATCATATTCAAAAACAATTCCTTTTTTATCAGTTTCCTGTATCTTACTATAAAGGAAACCCGCTATCAAAGGATTTTCCACCGACAGAAGTAATTTAGTTTTCTCATTTTGTTTAAGAACATACCCACAATACTCCTTCTGTTTATCAATTAATTCATCATAATTATTTGTTGTATAAATCATACTATAAATAGTATTAATATGACTTTTAATATCATGTTGCCTCTCTCTAATAACTTTAATTAACTGTTCGTATGTATCATAATATAATGCATTTATTTCTAATTGCATCTTTTTCTTTTCTACATCTAATCTTGATTTTTGCCATTCATAAATTATATAAGCAAATAATAATAAAAAGTAGATTATTTGAATATATTCCTTACCAAGAAATTTACCATTTTTCTTTACTGAGTATAAATTTATTCCTACTAAGGTAAGCACAGAAATTATGGTAATAAGTTTATCGCGTTTTATAAAAAATGCCGATATCTTTTGTAGCCTATTTTTTCCATTTATAAATATAATTGTAATTAAGCATACTGTGTTGATTATAAGTTCATTAAATTCTTGCTGACCATATTGTGTTATTATTAAATAATAAACTGGCAAGCATATTACTAATTGCAATAATGTAACAATAACTGCAGCCATAAAACAATTCACCACTGTAGTTCTTATTGTGTTGCTATATTCTATCAAACCATACAGGAACATTCCGACATAAATTAAAGATTGGAAATATGTTGGAAATCCATACTCCCTTATTCCTGTCAAAAGAAATAAATCCAAAATAACAAATAACA
>JAQXTA010000003.1 GCA_029219245.1 Lachnospiraceae bacterium
AAGCGGCATATTCAAGGCTTGTCACAAGGGCGGTTGCCGTCTCCATGGCTGTGATACAGTTTACAACGGTTTCAATCGCCGTTCTTCTGATTAAGAAACCATCCCGGCTCTTATCGCGCCCCTGAGTCGGGGTATCGATGACAAGGTCTATCTTATGTCCGAGAATCAAATCCATAACGGTCGGCGATTCCTGAGAAATCTTGTTGACCTTTCTGGCTTTAACTCCGGCATCGTTTAAGGCTGCTGCCGTACTTCTGGTTGCGTAAATCGTGTAACCAAGTTTTTCAAAGCGACGTGCCACCTCGATTGCTTCTCCCTTATCCGCATCTTTAACGGTAATAATCATTTGCTTGTACTTCGGCAGATTCACACCGGCTCCGAGGAACGCTTTGTAAAGTGCTTCGTTAAAGGTCTTGGCAATACCAAGACATTCTCCGGTAGACTTCATTTCCGGTCCTAAGCTGATTTCTGCACCGCGAATTTTCTCAAAGGAGAATACCGGCATCTTAATGGCAAAATAGTCAGCCGCCGGCTGTAAGCCCGGCTCATAACCGAGGTCGCGGATTTTCTTTCCGATAATGACTTCGGTTGCCAAATCTACAATCGGAATACCTGTTACTTTGCTGATATATGGTACGGTACGGGACGAACGAGGATTTACCTCGATGACATATACTTCATCGCCTACCGCAATAAACTGAATGTTGATTAAACCGATAACATGCAGTGCCTTTGCCAGTCTTCTGGAATATTCTGCAATGGTTTCTTTTACCTTCTCGCTGACCGTCGGTGCCGGATAAACGGAGATACTGTCACCGGAATGGACACCGGTTCTTTCGATGTGCTCCATGATACCCGGAATCAGGATATCGGTGCCGTCACATACGGCATCCACCTCCAGCTCTTTTCCCTGTAAGTATTTATCCACCAGAATCGGATGATCCTGTTCGTAACGGTTGATAACCGCCATAAATTCTTCTATTTCCTGGTCAGATATGGCAATCTGCATACCCTGTCCACCCAGTACATAGGAAGGACGGACTAACACCGGATAACCAAGACGATTGGCAACCGCTTTGGCTTCCTCTGCCGTATAAACGGTACCGCCTGCTGCTCTCGGAATTTCGGTTTCTTCCAGAATCTTATCAAACAATTCTCGGTCTTCTGCCGCATCCACATCTTCTGCCTTGGTACCCAGAATCGGAACACCCATTTTCATCAGGCTTTCCGTCAGCTTAATGGCAGTCTGACCACCAAACTGTACTACCGCACCGTCCGGTTTCTCCACGTTGACAATATTCTCCACATCTTCCGGTGTCAACGGCTCAAAATACAGCTTATCTGCAATATCAAAGTCGGTGCTGACGGTTTCCGGATTGTTGTTGATAATAATCGTTTCATAGCCTTCTCTTGCAAATGCCCAGGTTGCATGAACAGAACAATAGTCAAATTCAATACCCTGTCCGATACGGATAGGACCGGAACCCAGTACCAGTACCTTTTTCTTCGGATGGCTCTCTACCACCTCGGTTTCGGAACCGAATACGGAATAATAATACGGCGTGGATGCTGCGAATTCAGCCGCACAGGTGTCTACCATCTTGAAGGCTGCCACGATGCCGTTATCGTAACGCATCTTCTTGATTTCTTCTTCGGTTTTGCCGGTCAGTCTGGCAATCACATTGTCCGGGAACTCCAGTCTTTTTGCTTCTTTCAACAGTTCTACGGTAAGCGGTCCTTTTTCCAACGCCGCTTCCATCTCGGTCAAAATGGCTATCTTATCGATAAACCAGTGGTCGACCATAGTAATTTCATGAATCGTATCATAATCTATGCCCTTACGAATAGCTTCCGCAATAATGTAAATTCTCTGGTCATCCACGATTTTCATGCGTTCAATCAGTTCTTCTTTGGACAACTCCGTAAAATCATAGCTACGCAGACAGTCCACATGCTGCTCCAGAGAACGGATAGCCTTCATCAAAGCACCCTCAAAGTTATTGCCGATACTCATAACTTCACCGGTTGCCTTCATCTGTGTAGTCAGCGTTCTCTTTGCCGTAATGAACTTGTCAAAAGGAAGACGCGGAATCTTCACAACGCAGTAATCCAAAGTCGGTTCAAAACTTGCATAAGTTTTCCCGGTAATGGCATTCTTAATTTCATCCAGTGTATACCCCAGTGCAATCTTAGCTGCTACTTTGGCAATTGGATAGCCGGTTGCCTTGGATGCTAACGCAGAGGAACGGCTTACACGAGGGTTTACCTCGATAACACAGTATTCAAAACTGGTCGGATGCAGGGCAAACTGTACGTTACAGCCACCGGTAATCCCCAGCTCGTTAATAATATTCAAGGCCGAGCTTCGAAGCATCTGGTACTCTTTATCGCCTAATGTCTGGGAAGGTGCTACAACGATACTGTCACCGGTATGCACACCAACCGGATCGATATTTTCCATGTTACATACGGTAATGCAGTTTCCGGCGCCGTCACGCATTACCTCATACTCGATTTCTTTCCAGCCTGCAATGCAACGTTCTACCAGAACCTGTCCCACGCGGGAAAGTCTAAGTCCGTTTGCCAGAATTTCTTCCAGTTCTACCTGATTGTGCGCAATACCACCGCCGGAACCACCCAGTGTATATGCCGGACGAAGTACCACCGGATAACCGATTTTATTGGCAAAATCCACGCCATCTTCAATATTTTCCACTACCAGAGAGGGTGCACAGGGCTCCCCAATCTTTTCCATAGTCTCTTTGAATTCCAGACGGTCTTCTGCCTTTTTAATCGTTTTAGCAGTTGTACCAAGCAGTGTTACCCCATGTGCAGCAAGGAAACCGGATTCATCCAGCTCCATACCAAGATTTAAACCTGCCTGTCCGCCCATGTTCGGCAGTAGGCTGTCCGGTTTTTCTTTGATAATAATTTCTTCCAAAACTTTTGCCGTCAGTGGTTCTATATATACTTTATCTGCAATATCGCCATCGGTCATAATGGTTGCAGGATTGGAATTTACCAGAATAACTTCCATTCCTTCTTCTTTCAGGGAACGACATGCCTGGGTACCTGCATAGTCGAACTCCGCTGCCTGTCCGATGACAATCGGACCGGAACCGATAACCAATACTCTCTTTACATTCGGATTCTTTGGCATCACTTAACCTCCATCTATCTACATTCTGTAATCTATATGAAACATTTACTCTGCTCCGGGGAGAATGGCCCTGCCTTTCTCATCATTGTAATAAACCGGTCAAACAAGTATCCCGAGTCCTGCGGCCCCGGACATGCTTCCGGGTGGAACTGTACGGTAAAGATATTTTTACCGGTATAAGAAAGTCCTTCATTTGTTCCATCATTTACATTGATAAAGGCAGGTGTTGCTACCTTCGGGTCCAACTTGTCCATATCGACTACATAGCCATGATTCTGAGAAGAGATATAAACTCTTCCGGTAGCAAGATCCTTTACCGGATGGTTGCCGCCTCTATGACCATATTTCATTTTAAAGGTATCGGCACCGGTTGCCAGCGCCATCAGCTGATGTCCTAAGCAGATTGCAAAAATCGGTATTTCCGTATCATATAATTTCTTAATTTCTGCAATAATGCTGGTACATTCCTTCGGATCTCCCGGTCCGTTACTTAACATGATGCCATCCGGATTGGATGCAATAATTTCTTCCGCCGGTGTCAGTGCCGGATATACGGTTACATCACATCCTCTGGCTGCCAGGGATTTTGCAATATTGTCTTTCGCACCCAAATCTAACAGTGCTACCTTCAGGCCTTTTCCGTTTAACTCGCGCACCATGCTTGGTCTCTTTTCCCGGATGCCGCTCTCATAATCCTCTTTTTTAAATTGGGAGCTTCCGGAAATCGGACCGTTGTCAGCCAGTTCCTTAGAACCCTTTAATTCATATTTTTTATCACAGGTCACAATTTCTACAACCTTTCCGGTTGTGTATTCTTTTAATCTTGGAATAATTTCTTCTATCTTATAATTTTCATTGGTCGTAATCATACCATTCATGGTACCCTTCTCACGAAGGATTTTGGTCAATGCTCTCGTATCAATTCCGGCAATACCCGGCACACCGTTTTCTTCCAGAAATTCCTGAATGGTTTTGTCACACCGAAAATTACTCGGAAGTCTGCTCAATTCCCTTACAATAAATCCGTCCGGCCAAGGTTTCTTTGATTCCATATCCTCGTTACATACTCCGTAATTGCCAATCAACGGATATGTCATACAGACTGCCTGTCCGGCATAAGAAGGATCTGTCAACACTTCCAGATAACCTGCCATAGAGGTATTGAAAACGATTTCACTGATGATTTCTTTCTGCGCACCGATGTGAGTTCCCTCAAAAACGGTGCCGTCTTCCAAAATTAAAAATGCCTTCATTTTGTCACCTGTTCCCTCTCTGAATATTCTTTCGCATAATCGTCTAATTATAGCACAAGACCTTTTTCTATTCAATCATTCTTTTCCGTTATTCTTCCAAAAGTTCACAATACCGCATGGCAATTGCAGGAACAACGGGACGTGTTTTTATCACATCTGCCGGAAGAATACACCGGTCAAAAAGCGTTCCGTAAATACAAAGCACATCGCCTTCCAAAATCAGCATGGTATCTTCTGTCCGGTCATCCCTAATAATATAATAACGATCTATTCCATTTTTATCCTCTTCCACGCACAGATAATAGATATTTTCATCAAAGAGTCCGCCATCTATCTGTGCCACTACAGTGACCTCAATCATCAATGGTGTGTTCAGATAGTCTTCCGTCTGTCTGAGCATTGCTTTGTAGCTTACCTGCTCACAGCTTTCCTTAAAACTTTCCACATCCTTATCTGTTTCCTGCCCTGTTTCCTGACCTGCTTCCTCTGCAATTTCCTGACTTTCACTTTCCTGCGTCTGTAATGGCAGATTAATCGCTATCGTTTCCTCGTTATCCTGTTCCGCATTGTCCTGTTCGGAAGAATCTAAAATTGTTTCATCAGCCTCATCGGCAGATTCTTCGTCTGGTGTATCTTTCTCTTCTTCCGTCGTGATTTCCTGTTCGTTATTCTGTCCGTTCTCTGCTTTTTCCGCATCCACCTCTGCCACAGGCGCAACAAATTCCGTTTCCTGTTTTTCTTCCTGTGCTTCTGCTACTATGTCTGTTTCTTTCGCTACATTATCTTCTTTGATAATCTCCCCACTGTTATCTTCACTTTCATACCCACTGATGACTGCTACGGATGTTGCCGCCGGTACCTGATACACATAGAAATAATAATAACCGCCAGCTACACCAAGCGCAATCACTGCGAGCAAAAGCAGCAAAAGGAAGAAATTCCGAAGCCATCTTTTTTTCAGGCGCATTTTGCAATTCGGACAAATCTTCGCTTTTTTCGGTATCAGCACACGACAATATTTACACTCCTTGAGTTTTATATCCGGTGCAAATCCATAAGATTGATTCATTTGTTCTTTCACTTCTTCTTTTCTTTCGTTCTCTGCCATTTCTCTATCCTTTCGTCTGCCACGCAGCAGCAACTTTCCTCTTCACACCACGTCAAAATGGTAACCGGACAGGACAAAACCTCATAGAAAGATTTATCCCTCTCTATAAGGTTCTGTCTGTCATACCGTTACTATTTAAAATAAGCCACGCCGGATTCAAATATCTTCATATCCTGCTCACCATAAATATTGATTGCCACCGCATCATCTCTTCTTTCGGAATGCGCCATCTTACCGAGACATCTTCCGTCCGGAGAAGTAATACCTTCGATAGAAGCATAAGAACCGTTGATGTTCCACTCTTCATCCATAGAAATATTGCCATTGATATCCGCATACTGGGTTGCCACCTGTCCGTTTGCAAACAGCTTGTCAATCCACTCCTTCGGCGCAACGAATCTACCTTCGCCATGGGAAGCTGGGTTTACATAAGTTTTACCAAGTTCCGCACCCTGTAACCATGGGGATTTGTTGGAAACAACCTTTGTATATACCATCTTGGAAATATGACGGTTTACGGTATTAAAGGTCAGGGTCGGCGAATCCTCTTTCTGTCCGGTAATCTCACCGTATGGAACAAGTCCCAGTTTAATCAGCGCCTGGAATCCGTTACAGATACCCAGCGCCAGACCGTCTCTTTCCTGTAACAGCTTCATAACCGCTTCTTTGAGTTTGGCATTCTGGAATGCCGTAGCAAAGAATTTCGCAGAACCGTCCGGTTCATCACCTGCGGAAAATCCACCCGGGAACATAATAATCTGTGCCTGACTGATAGCTTTTTCAAAAACATCCACACTTTCCCGGATATCTTCTGCCGTCAGATTCTTAAATACTTTGGTTACAACCTCTGCTCCGGCTCTTTCAAATGCTTTCGTACTGTCGTATTCACAGTTCGTACCCGGAAATACCGGAATAAATACGGTAGGCTTTGCCACTTTGTTCTTACATACATAGATTTCTTTGGTATCATATACGGAAGAATCAACTGCACTCTTATCTGTTCCGGCGGTATACGGGAACACCTTGTCCAGCTTGGATCTCCATGCCTGCAGTGCTTCTTCCATTGTAATCTTCACATCGCCATATGCAAAAGCCGCATCCTCTGTTACCGTACCGATTACCGTATAAGCCAGACTGCCTGCTGCCAGTTTTTCTACGGCATCTGCCGGCATCTCCACTACGATATCGCCTAAGCCGTTTGTAAAGAGTTCTTCTTTTGCAAGGTCTTTTTCTATCGTAACACCAAGTTTATTACCAAATGCCATTTTGCTGACAGCCGCTGCCACGCCTTTGGCATCCAGTGCATAAGCAGCTTTGATAACACCTTGTTCCATCAACGCCAGAATGCCGTCATATACTTTCATGACATCTTCATAAACCGGCAAATCGTATTCATCCTTGGCAATATGGAAGCGAACCAGCTTATCACCGGCTTTCTTAAGCTCAGGACTGATGATGTTCTGTTTCTTACCAATATCTACCGCAAAAGATACCAGAGTCGGCGGAACATCAATATCATTAAAGGTACCGGACATGGAATCCTTACCGCCAATCGAAGGCAGTCCGTAACCCATCTGTGCATCATAAGCACCAAGCAGGGCTGCAAAAGGCTGGCTCCAACGTTTTGCTTCCTCGCTCATACGGCGGAAATATTCCTGGAAGGTAAAACGAATGGTCTTATAATCGCCTCCGTTTGCCACAATCTTCGCCATAGATTCTGTTACGGCATAGATAGCACCATGATATGGACTCCAGCTGGACAGGTACGGATCAAAACCATAGCTCATCATCGTTACCGTATCGGTCTTACCTTTTAATACAGGCAGCTTCGCTACCATGGCCTGTGTTTCAGTCAACTGATATTTACCACCGTAAGGCATATAAACGCTACCTGCACCGATGGAAGCATCAAACATTTCTACAAGTCCCTTCTGGGAACATACATTCAAATCATTTAATAAGGACAGCCATGCTTTCTTCACATCGCCCTTTTCTACCGCATCTGCTACTGCCGGTGTGGCAATCTTCTTAAAATAATTGTCCTTTTCTTCCGGCATATCCACTGCTACAGAAGTTTCCTGATGTGCACCGTTGGTATCTAAGAAGGCTCTGGAAATATTCACAATTTCCTTACCGCGCCATTTCAGTACCAGTCTCGGTTCATCGGTTACAACGGCTACCGGAATCGCTTCCAGATTTTCTTCTGCCGCATAGCCTAAGAAGGTATCCACATCCTTTGGCGATACGACAACTGCCATTCTTTCCTGAGATTCGGAAATCGCCAGTTCCGTACCATCTAAGCCCGCATATTTTTTCGGTACTTTATCCAGGTCAACTACCAGACCGTCAGCCAGTTCCCCGATTGCAACCGACACACCGCCTGCACCGAAGTCATTACATTTCTTAATCAGCTTGCTGACTTCCTCCCGACGGAACAATCTCTGAATCTTACGCTCTGTAGGCGCATTACCTTTCTGTACCTCAGCACCACAAGTTTCGATGGAGCTTTCGGTATGTACCTTGGAGGAGCCTGTTGCACCACCGCAGCCATCACGTCCGGTTCTGCCGCCAAGCAAAATAATAATATCGTCCGGATCGGAATTCTCACGAATGACATTCTTTCTTGGTGCTGCTCCCATAACGGCACCAATTTCCATTCTCTTTGCTACATAGTTCGGATGATAAATTTCTTTGACCAGTCCGGTTGCAAGACCAATCTGGTTACCATAGGAAGAATAACCGCTTGCCGCACCACGCACCAGCTTTTTCTGGGATAATTTTCCTTTTAACGTATCGGCTACCGGTACCGTAGGATCGGCTGCCCCGGTTACACGCATTGCCTGATAAACATAGCCACGACCGGATAGCGGGTCACGAATTGCACCACCAAGACACGTTGCCGCACCACCAAAAGGTTCAATTTCTGTCGGATGGTTGTGGGTTTCATTCTTGAAAAAGACAAGCCATTCTTCGGTTACCGGACCATCACCATAGTCCATTTCCACCGGAACTACAACGGAGCAGGCATTGATTTCATCGGACTGTTCCATATCTTCCAGTTTACCGTCTTTTTTCAGCTTACGCATTGCCATAAGAGCCAGATCCATCAGACAGACAAACTTATCCTTTCTGCCTGCAAAAATCTCTTCTCTGGTTGCCAGATAGTTCTGATAGGTTTTTTCAATCGGTGCCTTATAGAAACCATCCTCAAAAGCCACATCCTTTAACTCGGTAGAGAAAGTGGTATGACGGCAGTGGTCGGACCAATAAGTATCCAACACACGGATTTCCGTCATCGTCGGATCTCTGTGCTCTTCGCCTTGATAATAATTCTGAATATGAAGAAAATCCTTAAACGTCATAGCCAGTCCGAGAGAATCATATAATTTTTTAAGTTCTGCCTCCGGCATGGACTGAAAGCCATCAAATACCGCAACATCCGCCGGTTCATCATATACCGTAACAAGTGTATCCGGTTTTACCATATCGGTTTCTCTGGAATCTACCGGATTGATACAATAAGCCTTTATTTTCTCAAATTCATCATCAGAAACCGTACCGATTACCAGATAGGTAACGGCTGTCTTAATAATCGGTTCTTCATCCTCTTTTAAAAATTTCACACACTGTACCGCAGAATCTGCTCTCTGGTCAAACTGTCCCGGTAAAAATTCCACACTGAACACTTTGCCATCTGCCGGAACCTCAATGGTTTCCTGATAAAGAATATCAACCGGTGGTTCTGAAAATACCGTTTTGCATGCTTTCTCAAAAACCTCATCCGATAAATTTTCCACATCATAACGGATAAAAACACGAACTTCCCTTACCCCGTTAATTCCCAGATAGCTTCCGATTTCTTCCTTCAGTTCTCTGGCTTTTACCGCAAAAGGTTCTTTCTTTTCCACATAAATACGTTTTACGTTTCCCATGATGAATTTTCCTCCATTGTTTCTGTTTCCTTACACTCTATCGTAGCAAATTCCGATGTATATTTCAATCGGAGTTTTTCGCTTTCATGCTACGCATGTAAAAAGACTTCATTTCAACGTCTTATCTATTCCTGTTTATGCATGAAGTCTATGAATCAGCCGATACGCGATTTCGCTTTCTGTAATCAGGTTTTCGGTATGGGCAAAAAAGACAATTCCGTCTGTCGGTGCCACAATTGTTTCTTTTACGTTTCCTTCATACGGGTCGATAATCTCGGCAAGCAGATTGCCGTAGCGCACATCCTCGCCCGGCTTTACCAGTCCCCGGAAAATGCCGCCGCTGCCGGCATGGATATTGGACAAATCCTCTTCCATAATCACATGACTGATATAACCACTGTGGCTTTCGTACCGCACGATCCCCATTCTCGTCAAAAAGCGCAGTACCGCTGCTACCGCCTGATTGGCACTGGTAGCATCAATTTCCTGATTCTTATTCGTATATAGGGAAAAGGCCGCCGTCTTTTCATCCTGCCAGTTATAATTCAAGGTTCTAGTATCAATCGGTTTCGGTTTACGCACCACCACATAGGGAAGTCCGAACAGGTTCGCAAGCGAAGTATTCTGATAACCGGTTTCCATCATGCGCACATGCGGTACAAACTCACCATTCATATAAAAGCTGGCAAGCTGGATACCATAGCTGTAATCCCGGATTTCCTGCATGATGCCATCGGCAATCCTCGCTGCCGTATCGCCTTCCGGATTTCCCGGAAACATCCGGTTAATATCGATATCATCGACTCCCCAGAACCTTTTTGCCACATTCATGGAAAAATGATTTACAACCGGAATAACCAGAATCTCTTTGCCCGCGCTGATGCATCCATTATTCTCCAATTCTTTGAAAACTCTTACAAGCTGCGAACAGATATAGAGCTGCTGTACTTCATTTCCCCTAACCGGTCCCAGAATGCAGGCAGCTTTATCGCCTTTTCCGAACCGGTAGCCTTTTACAACCATATCCTCCCGACAGGGAGCTTTCATACGAAAAATTTCTTCTACAAACATCTTTCAAAGCCTCCTTTGATACCTGTCAGAATTCTTGCAAGTAAAGCACCTTCATAAACAAACGGATATTCCCGCAACGTAAAAACAAGTCCATCCTTCTGTGCCACAATCTCCTGTGTTACTGTTCCGGTCAGCACATCGATAATTTCTCCGATTTTATCACCCTTGCGTATCCGGTGATGGTGCTCGATACTGGGTAAGAAAATACCGGAATGTCCGGCTCTGATAAATTCTACTTCACCATCCGTAGAAACAAGAGGCTGTTTTACCTCTGTTACCGGTCCGCTCCAAAGTCCCATCTCACGCATCAGATAAAAAATGCCATCTACCACCTGATTACCATAGGAGCGGTTAATTCTGGTACCCAGTCCCATTTCCACAACCAGAGTCGGGACCCCAAGCATATTCATCGTATGCGCAAGGGTAGATTCATGCACCGTTGCAGTTGCATTTAACCATATCATATCTACATTCATAAGTTTGGCAAAAGGCAGCAAACGTTTGGCAAAATCCTCACTGACACGTACCTGTGGAATTTCCTTGACAAATTTATCGGATGCATGTACATCTATACAAATGTCTGCGCCGACAATATCATCCACCAGCGCAGCAGCAGCCCGTTCCATGACTGCCCCTTCTGTAGAGCCCGGGAAAATACGGTTCATATCCATTTCCAGTTTGGGAACATTCCGCTGTGCCAAATCCATTCCAAGGGGATTTACCGCTGGATAGAGATCGACAATGCCCTTCAGGTATTCCGGATGCTCTTTTAATCTCCGGGTCATTTCATAGCAGACATACTGTCCTTCCAGTTCATCTCCATGAATTCCGGATACAATGACAATCCTGCCTTCCTTTCCGGTTGCATTTTCACAGGTAATTCTGTTCTTCTTTATCTGCAGATTTTCTCCTACCGGCAGTTCAATGGAACATATTGTTTCAATCATACGAATCCTCCACGTCAGAGTCATATCCTTTTTATGCCCGGACGTTTACACTTACTTTTTTATTTTACACAAAGGAAGATGCTTCCGGCACTCCGGGAGCATCTTCGCCTTTTTATTCCATATCTATGATAAGCCCTTCCATAATATACAACATCTGCTCATCCACCATTTTTTCCGTAATCCCCATTGTCTGGGAATTGATTTTTAGCCCCTCTAATACATACATAATATTGCTTGCGGCTCCTTTCGGATTCTCGCAATAGAATTCTCCGGATGCAATGCCGGATTCAATTAACTTCTCAATGACTTTTACCCCTGCATCAAACTGCCGACGCAACATATTATTTTTCTCTGCCTTATGTAGAAAAAAGTACTCATAAATCGCTACGGTCAGATTATTTTTCTTTCGCAGAAGCTCTTTCTTCTGCTCCTTCAAAAATAAAGTCAGGATATACGCCGCAGTATCCTCTTCTGTGATGCGGTTCGTAAAAACGTCATCTGCCTCATCCGCTTCCGCCTTCAGTACCTCTAACAGAATTTCTTCCGTACTGCTAAAATACAGATACAGACCACCCCTGCTGATTTCACACGCTTCTACAATATCCTTCATGGTAACATTTTTAAATCCCTTTTCCACAAAGACTTCCCGCGCCTTTTCCAAAATATATTGTTTCTTCTGTAGTGATTTTTCTCCCATATCTTCTCCCAAAACTTCCTGCTACATCGGAACATCCCAATATTCCAGATTTTCCTTCATTTTACGGATTACATACCAGAATACCCGGTTATGCACCGCTTCCGTCCACAATCTTCCTTTTGTCATACCACCCATAACATATTTCGACAGGATACCTTTTAAGACATCCATCTGCGTAATGTCCGCGCTCACAATCACCCTCAGTTCATCCTGTACGGTACGAATATGATAACGGGAATAAACATACGGATAGTTTCTGTCTAACAGCTTGGTCCGCTGTACTTCCTTAATAAAGCTAAGCAGCGTACTGTCATATACCGGAAAGGCAACCGAACTTTCACCGATACCGGAACCGGTAAAATTTTTCGATACTTCACTGTCTGCTTTTTCTTCCAGCCATGGAAGATAGCGGATTAACCGTTCCACATCCGGTTTATATTCATTTACCATCTGCCTTCTATAAGCAATGTCCTCTTTTCCTGCTGTCATGCAAGCTCATCCTTTCCCTGTCAGAACCGCTGTCAACTAAAACGGCATAAATGTCATAAAATATTCTATCATATTTTTTTTAATTGTACAGCACAAAATACTGCTTTGCTTCTTGTGCAATTCGACGAATTGCTTGTCCATATTGTCACAATTCCTTGTCTTTATTTTCCAATAGACTTATAATATAACTTATTAAATGATAACCCTGTTCTGTATGGCAGACACTCGGTTAGATGGGAGTATTTATGGCAGCAAAAGAATATAAGGCAGGCACTTTACTAATTCAAGAGGAGCAGGCGCTCACTGCCCTGCACGTTATTGCGAAGGGATCCATACATGCAACTTTCCCCGGCGGTGAATTTTACCTTTCCAAAGGTGATGTTATCGGTGTATGTGAAGTTTTCTCCGATTCACATTTTATTTCTTACAGGGTAGCAGAAGATGCCATTATTGCATCTTATCCATGCAACGGCAGCCTGTTATCCAACCTGTTACACGCAAACCATGACATGGCAAATTTAACATTATCTTCCTTTTTCCGGCAAATGCATGAAATACTTGACCAATATGAGTTATCTAAATTTGACTGTGATAACTTTTATCACTACCTGACGGACAGCTATGCAGAATATATTGATTTCTGTAGCAAAAACGGATTATCTCCACGTGCATTACCTGGTCTTGAAAATCTTACCGAACTGGTTCTGGAGGAAGATATTCATGACTGGTTAAGCGGCTACTATGAGCAATTACAGAAATTACTAGATACAAACACTTCCTCAGCAAAGGATGCTGACTTTTTATTAGGTCTTCTGTTAAAAGGCAGCGAAGATATTCATAGTATTACCTCTGTCTGTCGTGCCATGTTTGATTACAAATCCGAAATTGCCAGCTTGTTAATGAATGAAAATCATCTTGATTTCTTTGATTTATACGCAAGCGTACTGTATAAAATCGGTCCAAATGCCGAGGACTCCACCTCCATCATTGCTGCAATCAGTACCATGATGATTCAATTAGAGGGACAGCCCTCCATCGACCAGACGATGTATCAGAGCAGAGTGCACGAATATCGCACAAAACTCGACTCGATCAATCAATATATGGCAGAGCATCCGGAAAGCGATGGCGTATCTTCCACAGACGAGACACCGGAAATCATGGATTCCCTCAACACCATCCTTACTTATGCAGAATGTGATGAGGAGCTTACCACAAGCTTTAAGAATGCGATTGCACAATATAACAAATTAAAGGATAAAAACAGCACCGAAGATTCTGCCAGAAAACTGCGACTTGTCATTTCCAAGTTTTTTTATCAAGTATATAAAAAGGCATTTTTCAAAAGCGTTACCGATTACAATATTCCAAATGTCTTGAAAATGTTTTTTAATTTCGGTTATGTGGATGAACAGCTTGCAGGTATGGATAATGCAGCCTATCTGTATTCCATTGTAAACAATCTGCCAAGCAATCCTTCCGAAAAGGTATATACCATCTATGAATGGTTACGTGCTATTTACGATGGCAAAAAGACACCGAGCCGCAACGAATTTGACAGCGATTATGCCGCATATGTCCATGAAATGAAGGTAACCGGTAAGATTTCTGCCGAACAGGAAACCAATATGCTGAATGATAAGAAACAACGTGTTTCTTTCGAGATAGATAATATGTTTACCAGTGTCAACAAAATTTCCTTCGGCCGTATCAGCACCTTTAGTCCTGTTTTCTCTGAGCATAATATTCTGAAGGATTTACAGACTTCTCTGGTAACTGCCGAAAGAGTCAAAACCGGTATCAACTACATACGCTCTACGGATTTCAGTGCTTTTTATCGTGACACCATCTATACCAATCCCGACCTTGGCATTGGGAAAGAATATGTCAGCGTTGAAATTCTGCCGGATATTATTCTGATGCCCAATATCGGTATCCGTGGTGTTATGTGGCAGGAAATTGAAGGCAGGAAACGTACAACACCATCCCGTATGATGGTTTCCATTTTCCAGATGGAAGACCTAAACAGCCTACTTGTCCGCATGACCGGTGAGTACCGCTGGGAAATGTGCAAGCGTATCCAAGGTGCGAGATGGAATGATATTTCAGATGCCTCCCTTACGAGCGAATACTTCGATTATATTCAGTTCTATAAAAAGAACAGAGATTTGTCCGCCGATGCCAAAGACAAAATCAAACTCAGTATGCAAAAAGCGAAAAACAGCTTCAAGGAAATGTTTATCCGCGATTACAGCTCCTGGATTTTATTTGAAGGTGCCGGTTCTCCCCGTCTGAACAAGGTAGCGCGTTCCATCCTGTTTACCTATTGTCCATTCTCAAAGGAGATACGAAACAAGTTGAAAGCTAATCCTTTATACAAAGAAACGATGGATCGCTACGATATCAAGCTGGGACAGAAAATACACCATATGAACAATCTGTTCCAGAAGATAAAAAATCTCGGAGCAGATATTCCACCGGAAATTCAAAAGCAGCGTAATTATCTGGATTTGTAACATATTTATATAGCTATTTCAATAAGAATATAGTAAATCTCTGCAAAAAACGAGGAAACGCACTACGCATTTCCTCGTTTTTATCTTTCTATTTTCTTTTTTGGTTTTCCGAAATTACTTTGCCTTTTTAGCCCAATTAATACGGTAGATGCAGAAGCAAAGCACTCCTAAAAACAGGGAACCTCCTACTATGTTACCCAGCGTTACCGGTATCAGATTCTGAAACAGGCCACCTATAGAAAGTGCTTCGCATTGTCCGGCTGTTATTCCGTAGACTTCCTCTGCTTTTGTAACATATGCCGGATTAGAAGCGGCAAGCATGCCCGCCGGAATATAATACATATTGGCTACACAGTGTTCATAACCGGATGCCACGAAAGCAAGAATCGGGAAAAAGATTGCCCATATTTTTCCTGCTGCATCCTTTGCTGCCGCTGCCGCTAAAATTGCTACACAAACCAATATATTACACATAATACCGGAGGTAAAACCCTTCAGTGGAGAAATCGTTGCTTTTGCCAATGCCACTTTAATGGTATACGCACCAAGCAATCCACCGGTATAATCATATTGTCCGCTGTAAAAGACAAGTACATCAATGATTAAAGAACCCACCAGATTGCTCAGATATACAATTCCAAGATTCCTAACCATCTGAAGCCAGGTAACCTTTTTATCCAATACACCCATAATAAGCAGACAATTGCCGGTAAAAAGCTCACCGCCTACCAATACAATCATCATAAGTCCCACCGGGAAAATCACACCGGCAAGCGTTCTTGCAAGTCCTACATCTCCCAGACTATGGACAGCCACATTGCTGCTGGCACCACCGATTGCAATAAAGGCACCTGCCAGAATACCCAGTAAAATCATTTTGCCAAGCGGCAGATTTGCTTTCACCACACCACCGTTAATATTAGCTTCGATAGCTTCTGTCGGAGTGTTAATACTATTGTTGTTCATCTGAAATTGCCTCCCTTTCTTTGTACGCTCCCCAATGTTTTATGCTATCATAATCATGTCGAAAAAGCAAATTTAATCTCAAGTCTGTACACTATATTGTCCTTTTCGACACAATACAACAAAATATTGTTAGATTTTCAGACCGTTTCCGAGCAAATTATCCATATTTTGACGCTTAAGGCTAATATAGTGTTATTTTTTCGCAATATATTTATAGACTAACAACGTTTAAAAATATATATTATTTATAGACTTGATTACGGAAGTCAAGTCGGTAATAGCAATTCCGGAAGAATTCCCCTTTTACACAAAACGGAACCCCTCGAAGAATACTTCGGGGGGTTTTGTTTTATACTTTTATTTTAATATCAGTACGGAATACTTCGGCATAATCACTTTGCCATCCGTTACTTCAATTTTTTCTTCTCCGCTCTCCAATGTTCCCCGGATGCTTGCCTCCAAGATTTCTTTTCCACCTACCGTAAGAGTGCTTACATCCAATTCCTCTGTTTCGGTACCAAGATGGAAAATCAATATCAGCTCAGAGCCTTCATAAGTTTTCTTAATGGTACAGAAGGTATCACCGGAAAGTTCCTCCAGATATTCGACCTTTCCTCTGGCTATTTCGGGATTCTGATTTCTGATTTTGATTGCCTTTTTATAGTAATTATAAATAGAGTTTTCATCCTGCTGCTGTTCTTCCAGACTTTCAAACTTCATCTTCACAGCATCCATGTCTGCAGGTCCATCACACATACCTTCTGCATCCGGATTCATACTCCAATACATGGGGGCACGTTTATTCTCATCCTTGCCGGATCCCTTCATGCCCAGTTCTTCTCCATAATAAACAAACACAGAACCATCCATAAACAGATTCATGGCACCTGCTATTTTTGTCTGGTACTCTGAATCATCTCCTGCATAATAGCCGGCACTTCTTCCCATATCATGATTAGTATAAAACGGTGCATCAATGTAGTTTTCATTATACTGTCCGAATGTCTCATCCAGAGAAGCAACAGCCTCACCGTATTTGTTTGCAGGCGCGCCGTTAACTACTTTGGAAATGGTCCCGTCTTTGTCCGCAAAGGCAAAGTCAAAGACACTGTCAATTCCACTGCTATAATACGGAGCATAATCTGTCATGGCAAGCCAGGCTTCTCCTACCAGATAAGCATCTTCTCTTTTTGCTTTTACAATCCCCTGAAACCAGTTTAAAAAGTCAATGTTGGCCTGGGGGCTTCCGGTATAATATTCCTTGACCGCATCCAGTCGGAAACCACCTACGCCCATATCCAGCCAGTATTCTGCTATCTTCCGGATTTCTGTACGAAGTTCCTCGCAGTCCAGATTTAAGTCCGGCATTTCGCTCCAGAACTGTGCTTCATAATACCAGTCCGTTCCTGCCACTTCATAGCAGCCGGCCCCCTTTTCCTTGGAAAAATGATAATATGCAAAATAAGGACATTCTTCTACGCTTGGCTCTTTATCGCCCAGTTCTTTCAAATAGGTACACGCCTCCTGAAACCATGGATTCTGCGACGACGTGTGATTCAGTACCAGATCCATTATCACTTTGATTCCACGCCTGTCACATTCTGCAAGAAGTTCCTCGAAGTCTTCTAAGGTTCCATATTCCGGATCAATTTCATAGTAATCCTTTACATCATACTTATGGTAAGTCGGTGATGGATTAACAGGCATTAGCCAGATACCGTTGCAACCCAGGTCCGTATCAGTGGTATCATCGCCGTCATTGATATAATCCAGTTTGGAAATTAAACCCTGTATATCTCCGATACCATCGTCATCGCTGTCATAAAAGGAATAGACGAAAACCTCATAATAGGTACGGTAATTGTCATCTATTATATTCAAAGATATGTTGTCTGTCACATCACCGGTTTCGATGGTTTCGGTCACTTCTGCTGCAGTCTTGTCCTCTGCTGTCACCTTTCCATCGGTTCCACATGCCGTAAGCAGCATGGAAAGAAACAGGCATACACATAAAAATCCAGCTGTTTTTCTTTTCATCTCAGTCCTCGTTTCTGCGCACTCCTTCTCACCGCATAGCAGATTTGCACCGAGTACGCCAGACACAAATCCCACGTGTCAAAAAAAAATGCAGACCGCCGTCAGACAGCCTGCATTCCATCTTTTTATTAACCTTTTACGGAACCACCGGTTACACCTTCTACATAAAACTTCTGCATCAATACGAACAGAATGGAAATCGGAATGGAAACGATAACACCGCCCGCACAGAAAATGGAGAAGTATTTGTTAATCAGTGATTTACCCAACATATTGAACAAACCGATTGCAATGGTCCAGTCCGTTGAAATACCGGAGTTAAGCATCAGCTTTGCAAGTACGAAATCACCCCAAGGTACTAAGAAGGAGTTAATAACCGTATATACAATCATCGGTTTGGACAACGGAATAATAATCCGCAGGAAAATCGTTGCTTCCGAAGCACCTTCCAGTCTTGCTGCTTCACGAAGAGATACGGAAATCGTATCCATAAAACCTTTGGTAATCAGATATCCCAGACCGGAACCGGCGGAATATACGATAATCATTCCCAGATGGCTGTTGGTCAGTCCCAGAGATTTCATAACGAAATAAATCGCGATCATGGACAATACGCCGGGGAACATATTCAAAATGATACCAAAGCTCATCAAACCTTTTCTTCCCTTAAACCGCAGACAGCTCATGGTATAACTTACCATCAACACAAAAATGGTAGAAATAATACAGGTAAATATCGCAATGAACAACGTATTTTTAAACCATGCTGCATACTGTACAACAGAGTCCGGTTCCAGGAACAGGGCTTTGTAATTATCCAAAGACCATGTTGTCGGGAAGAAGTGTGATGTATTGATTCCACGATATCCGCTGAAAGAAGTAACTACCAGCCAGAGAATCGGAATCAGCCATACTACTGCGAGGAACGCCAAAAATAAATGTCTAAAAACGAAACCTACTTTCTTTTTCATTATTGGAAATCCTCCTCTCTGTTGCCTTTAATCATCTGTGTAAAGGTTACCAAAGTAAATGCCGCACAGATAATAAATACGATAATACCGATAACGGATGCCATCTTGTAGTTGTAATATTCATTCGTCAAACGGAATAACCATGTAACGAGCAAGTCAATTTCTTTTGCATGTGAGTTTGCAAGCAACTGATCCGATGTAACGTAAACATCCTGTGTCAACAGATAAATAACATTAAAGTTATTGATATTCTTTACAAAATCAGTAATCAAGCTCGGTCCGGTAATAAAGAGGACATAAGGCATGGTAATCTTAACAAAAATCTGAAACCGATTTGCACCATCAATTCTGGCACTCTCAATCTGATCCGTCGGAATATTCATAAGAACACCGGTTGCAACCAACATCTGATATGGAATACCTACCCAGATATTGATAAGTACAATCATAACTTTAGACCAACCCGGACTCGTCAGGAAAGGAATATAAGTTAAATGACTGCTTACCAATCCGATACTCTTTAAGAAATCCGTCAATCCGATATTAGAACAGATAGTATTTACAATACCGGAATCTGCAAAAAAGTTACGAACAAGCAGTAAGGTTACGAACTGCGGTACCGCAATCGCAATCATAAACAAGGTTCTCCATAATTTCGGGAGTTTTGTATTCTTGCTGTTGATAAACTGTGCCATCAGAATACCACCGATAAAGGTAGTAAACGTAGCAAGAAATGCCCATTCCAGAGTCCATACAAGTACTTTACCAAAAGAGTAACCAAAGGTTACGGTTGTGGAGTTTGTGAAAAGGGATTTAAAGTTTGCCCAGCCAACCCACGTAAATAATGCATTAGGCGGCATGTGCTGCTGGTCATAATTTGTAAATGCAATCGCAATCAAAACCAGAATCGGAATGATGTTCATAAGAACAATACCGATTGCCGGAAGTGTTAACAAAGTAATATGAAATTTTTCATTAAACAGTGCTTTCACATCTTCGCGGAAGGTATTAATATGATGTCCTTCTTCCTTCCGTTTCTGCAAACGATACACTGTTTTAACATTGGCTATGTATACTAAAATGAAAGCAAAGATTATAAATAACGCAATAATGGAATTTAACAGAATTAAGAATGAGTTATCATAATCATTTACTGTACTCGTCAAAGTCAAGGGATCGAAAACCTGTTCAAACTGAACGGTTCCCAATGTACCAAATTCTGCTAAGTTTGGAGCTGCATAAAAAACACACATTACAACAAACATAGCCTGCACTGCAATCATAATCAGTCCATTAATAATCTGTTTTCTGGCTATGTAACCCGCACCCATAATGAAAAGGGATAATTTAACCCAGATATCTCCCTTCACAATTGCAGTACCTAAATCTTTAAAATAATTTCCAATTCCTTTAAATATATTCTTCATAGAAAACTCCTCTCAGAGTTAATATTTTTGCACGATACCCATTTTCTATCGAAAACTTTCAAGTGACATTTTTAGAAAATGCCCCGCACCCATAGCGGCTGCGGGGCATCAAAGTTAACTATATTATACCGTCAGCCTATCTTATTCGATTGGTGCAGTAATACCCTCTACTGCAGTATCTAACAATGTCTGAAGGTCTGTTCCGTCCGGATTTCCACTAGCTAAAATCTGTCCTAATGTTTCTGCCGGAGTCCAGAAGTTACCACCAACACGCTGAGGTGTAGCATAAGCTGCCTGTTCTGCTAAAGCTGCAATTGCAGGATCTGCCTGAACTGCTTCGGAAGCTGCTGCTGTTGTATTAGCAGGGCCAAGGCCTCTTGCTTCAAATCTAGCTACCTGAGATTCTTCATTTGTTAAGTACTCAGCAAGTAACATAGCCCAACCTACATTAGCAGAGTGTGGGTTAACACCGATTAATTTGTATCCTGAGTAAGAAGACATCTGTTTATCACTACCTGCTACGTTGAAGGTAGGAAGTTTGGTTGCTGCATAGTTCTCGCCCCAAGCATCCTGTGCTGTTTCAGCTCTCCAAGTACCGTTTACTGCTGCTGCAACAGTACCTTCTGCGATTGCAGTAGCCATTTCTTCATCACCTAAGTCAACTAATGTACCTGTTGCACATAAATCCATGATAGCCTGAGCAACATCTGTTGCGCCTTCGCCATTCCATGTACAAGAGTTCGTACCATCTTCGTTTAAGGTTAATTCATAACCAGCACCCTGGAAGAAGGAGTAGATATACCAACCATTGGAAATATCCATAGCAACTTTCTTACCAGCTGCTTCTGCTGCTGTTAACATAGACTCTAAAGATTTTACATCATCCTCAGTAAATACGGAAGCATCATAGAACATGAAGTATCCGTTATCTGCTGTCATCGGATATGCATATAAAGTACCATCTACAGTTGCTGCTTCTACAGCGCCTACTGCATTTTCTGCTGCTACATCATATGTGTAGGTAGCAGATACTGCCTGAAGTGCACCAGCTTTGACTAAATCATTGATCTGGTCATCAGCGAATGCGAAAACATCTGCTGCTGCTTCAACGTCTGTTAAAATAGTATCTTTTGCTGTAGATTCGGATTCAGCTCCTAATGTAATATCGAAAGTTACATCCGGATAAGCTGCTTTGAAGTTTTCAATCAGCTGATTTGTAAGATCCTGATCTTCTTCGGAAGCCCATACAGTAAGTGTTACTGTATCTGTTGTAGCTGCAATTAAATTTGCAACCGGATCAGCTGCTGCATCTTCTGCAGGAGCTTCTTCTGCTGCTGCATCTTCCGCAGGAGCTTCTTCTGTTGTTTCTGTTGTTTCTGTTGTTTCTGTTGTTTCTGCCGGAGCTTCTTCTGCTTTGGAACCGCATCCGACAAGAGTGGTAGCAACCATTGCTGTTGCAAGTAATGTTGCCAATACTTTCTTCTTCATAACTTTTCCTCTCTCTTTCTTTGTTGCTTGATTTGTTTCTATATAAAATGTGTTGCCACATCTTATACCATTTTGATTGAATGGATTAAATGACATCGTTCAGCGTTTATACAGTGCCGTCAGTGTCCGAATCCAGTTTCTTCTTTCCTCGGTAAGCGAATCGTTTAAAATACGCCATTTCCAATTTATACCTACCGTAGAAGGCTGATTCATTCTTGCTTCATTTCCAAGCTGTAAAATGTCCTGCATCTGTAAGATTACAACATCTGCAATGCTGGAATAAGCTTCTCTGATAATTGCATCTGCAATCTCTTCCTTCTTGTTTACATCCAGATAAGAATACATATAAGCTAACTCGTATTCTGTTTTGTCCCGATAATAACCAACAATGGTATCATTATCATGGGTTCCGGCATAAACAACAATTCTGGTGTCACTATAATTATGCGGAAGATGTTCATTTCCTGCATCGCCGTCAAAAGCAAACAGCATGACCTTCATACCATACCAGTCATATTTCTGCTCCAGTTTTTTCGCTGCCGGCATGACTACTCCAATATCTTCTGCAATAATCTGCCTATCTCCTGCTGCTTCGGCAAGCACATCGACCAGTTTTTTCCCAGGTCCCTTAAACCACTTGCCATATCTTGCATCTGTTTTACCAGTCTGCATGCTGTAGTATTTCACAATCCCATTAAAATGGTCCAACTTGATGACATCATACATGGATGCATACTGTTTCATCCGCATCCGCCACCAGTCAAAATCTTCTGTTTCCATATGGTTCCAGTCATACAGAGGATTCCCCCATATCTGCCCCTTCATGGAAAAAGCATCCGGCGGCACCGCAGCCATATTGTGCATTCCGCCTTCTTCATCTAATTGAAAGTTTTCTCTATGTACCCACACATCTGCACTGTCATATGCGGTATAAAACGGCATATCGCCTATCATCTGAATTCCTTTGCGATTTGCATACTTTTTCAATGCATACCACTGCTTAAAGAATTCGAACTGACAAAATTTCCAAAAGTCTATCTGCTCTTTTAAAATCTCATGATATTCTAACAGTGCTTTTTCTTCTCTGTCCTTCAAAGCCTTATCCCATTGATTCCATGCCTTGTTTCCAAAGAATGCTTTTAGAGCCATAAAGAAACTGTAATCTTCTAACCAATCTTTTTCCTGTTCACAGAATTTCTGAAATGCTTCATTTTCCTTGTCAAATCTCTCATATGCTGACTTTAACACAGAAAATCTGTTTTCATATAATATACCGTAATCTACATTTGCATGATTACTGCCCCAGTTATAAGAAGCAACTTCCTCCTGCCGTAATAACCCTTCCTCTATCAGATCATCCAAATCAATAAAATACGGATTGCCTGCAAATGCGGATAATGACTGAAACGGACTATCACCAATACTGGTTGGTCCCATCGGCAGAACCTGCCAATATTTCTGTTTCAAATCAGCCAGTAAATCGATAAACCGAAAAGCGGCATCTCCGAAAGTGCCAATTCCATAAGATGATGGCAGGCTTGAGATAGATAACAATATGCCGGCTCCTCTGGTTAATGGTTTTGTTCCCACTATTTATGTCCCCCACCTGCGAAATCTTTACGTCATAACCATCTTCTGATTTTTTCGTAAACTTTCGTATCTGAGTCTAATTTAACACTTTTTACTCTTTTTTGTCAATGGGTACATTGTTTTTGTCCTCATTTTTGCCATTATTGCTATAAATTTCTTTATCTTTTTGTATATTTTTCAAATTGAATCCAGAAAAATAAACAGATTTTTTCGTTTTCCTTGAAAAAATAATTTCATTTCGCTATACTAAATTTAATCCGAAATCTGTTCTTATTTCTGTTTTCCCTCACCCCATAACATATAATAAGATGACAAGGAATGATAAAATGGCTACTATTAAAGATATTGCAAACCGACTGGGTATTTCAGTCAGCACCGTTTCCAAAGGATTAAACGGTGCCAGTGACATCAGTGAACAGCTTCGGCAAACGGTTCTTGACACTGCTGTGGAAATGGGATATACCACAAAGCAGATGCGTTCCAGAACCAACAAAAGGCTATGCCTTTTTATTGAAAATATGGAATATGAAACGCCCGACCAGTTCGGCTACGATATTGTACTCGGTTTTAAACAGTCCGCTTGTAAGGAGCATTATGACGTTACCGTCATGCCTGTCACTCCGTTATTGCAGTCCACCGAAAAATACGATACCTATATGCTGAAGCATGGATTTGTCGGTGCATTTTTAGTCGGTTTTGCCTTACAGGATGACTGGATTGCCCAGTTAAATACTACCTCCATACCGACTACTCTTCTGGATAACTATATTAAAAAGAATACCAATGTCTGCTATGTAGGCACCGATAGCTTTGAGGGCATTGACGATGCCATTGAGCATCTGGTTTCTCTTGGTCATAAAACCATTGCCTTTTTAAACGGTTCCGCACATTCCATGATATCCGAGCAACGCCGTCAGGCTTATATTGACAGCATGACTGCCCATAATCTTCCCGTAAAAGAAGAACTGATGCCTTATGGCTATTATTTTGCTGACTGCGCCAGAGAATTTCTGGGCGGTCTTCTTGCACAGGGTGCAACTGCCATCTTATGTGGTAACGATCTGATTGCCTCCGGTGTCATTGCCGAATGTCAGGCCCGCGGATTTCGCGTTCCGGAAGATATCAGTGTCATTGGCTTTGATGACATTCCCCTCTCCGCCAAATTGACACCACCCTTATCTACCATAAGACAGGACCGGCTTGAACTCGGAAGAAGCGGCTACTTTACACTGCATTCCTTAATCAATCAGACTTCTATCAGTAAAACTATGCTTCGTCCCCATCTCATTTTAAGAAGTTCAACGGCTTCTGTCCGCAGAGATTAAGCCTTTGGCTTATAATCTCTGACTGCCTGAAGTGCCGGAAGTGCATTACCATCGTAATCAAACAATGCCTGATTTGCCCATTCGTTGCCGCATGGGCCTTTTTCTTCTATATAAGCAAGTGCCTCTTCGGTTGCCCAGCCGGACCCAGCTACCGGAATCCATGCCGGTTCCCAGTAAAAATAGCCTCTTCCTTTGTTTTCCGGTACCGCTTCGATTCTGCGGAACAAATCTTCCATGAAGGCTTTCTGCCCTTCTTTTGTCATCGGATATTCTATTTTTTCCACCAGTTCCGGTTTGGTTGCCATGCCTTTTCGTTCCTGTGGCGCAAGCTTCTCATAGGAAGCGTAGTCTTCCATCGTATACCCCATGGATACTTCGGCCACTACCAGTTCTTTTCCATAGCGTACCGCAATGTCATTCATGTTATTGCTCAGGTCATCCAAAGAGCCATGCCAGAACGGATAGTAAGATAATCCGATTATCTGGAAATCATCGCCTTTTTCCATAAAGTGGTCAAACCACTCCCGGTATAAGGCATTGTTACCACCGTTATCCAGATGAATCATAATCGGGAGCTCACCATCCACTGCTCTTACTGCCCGGATACCGGAGTTGATAAATCTTGCAATATTATCATAATTCGGCACCTTGCCATATGGCCAGAGCAGACCGTTTGTCACTTCATTTCCTACCTGAATCATAGTCGGGTAAGCATCTGCTTCTTTTAACGCCAAAAGCGTTTCCTTTGTAAAATCATAAACAGCTTTCTCAAGTTGTGCCTCATCCATGCCTCTCCATGCCTTTGGTACACGCTGCTTGCCCGGATCTGTCCAGAAATCACTGTAATGTAAGTCAAGCAAAAACCCCATACCCTTTGCCAAAGCTCTTTTGGCAAGTTCTATGGTAACGGGCAAATCATTCGTGCCCGCACCATAGGGTTTTCCATCTTCTGTATAAGGATTGTTCCAGAGACGAAGACGCACATAATTGACATCATAGCTTCTTAAAATATCCAAAACATCCTTTTCCTCTCCCTTGTCGTAGAACTTTCCGCCAAGCGTTTCTACTTCCTTCAAGGTTGAGATGTCCATTCCTTTAATGTATTCCATCGATATCTCCCAGACTATTTTTATAATATGGTTTTAATCAAAATCAAATTTGGTAAAACGCTTCATGGCATCCTTGTAACGGAATCTTGCCAATTCATTTTTTTCCAGAACATCTTCTTCTGTTCCCACATACTGACAGCGGATACAGTGATATTCCTTTTTGTCTTTATCATAAAACATATCGATATCCAAATCTCTCATGAAACAGGAGGGACATCTATAATTTAATTTGCCTTTGCCAGATTGAGCCATGTTGCAAATACCTCCTTATCTTTTAACTTGGTTGTGTAGCCTAATGTAAACATCGGGGAGAATGCATAGCCTTCTTTGATATAGCCCACTGCATCCTTTTTCTCGCAGCTTAAGGAAACTCTTGTTTCAATTTCCGGAATAACAGAAATTACTTCAGTTGCACCTTCCATCTGTTCTTCGCGGCATTTGTATGCATATTTGATTTCCTTACTGTCTGTTCCGTTGGTACAGGTCAATGTAATATTCGTCATATCCTCTGAATATTCTGTTGTACCATAGCAAGCTACCATATATTCGTTGATTTCTACTTCGGCTGTCGGATCGCTCATCTCCAGGATGGTTCTTTCCATCTTGATATTAGAGCTTCCTTCTTCAAAATAAATCTTCGTCTGTAATTTTACTGTCAGATCATAAAACTCAATGTCGACCGGATCCAGTGTTAAGATTCTGGTCTTGCCTTCCTGTGAGAAATGTGCTTTGGTTCTGCACAGACACAGGTCAACTTCTTCACCTTTGTAGGATAATTTGGCACTTCTTACCGTACCTTCTCCTGCATAGTGTGTGAAATAACCAGCTCTGTATTTTTCCTGGATTAAGAAAGGATAGGAAGCATCGGTAACATGCTTGGTACCGATACCTACCGGCCATTCCAGTTTTGCTGCATAAGGACGAAGGTCAACGATAGCACCACCTTGATCCATATTGACACAAGCTCTCATAAATGGATCACAATACCAGAATAACTGTTTCTCCGATCCGTATAAAATATCTCTCCAAAGCGCACATTCCGGCTCGGTAAGCGTCTTTTTCTGGCGATAATAATCAGCAAATTCCGCCATGGTCATATCATCCAGCTTGCCTTCTTTTTTCAGTTTTCCATAATAAGCCATGCCATCTTCATAGGATTTCAAAAGCAACTCGTAAGGTGCTTCCCATCGTCCCATTTTGTTCATCCAGCCAGGTCCTACGAACATCATATTATAAGCATAACCATTGTTGTATTTTGCAAGGTCGCGGTACTGGTCAATTAAGTTGTAAAGATATGGATACTCCCATGTCTTTGTGTCATAGCTCATGCTTCTTAAAACATTCTGCGGATGGGTTCCGAAGTTGGAGCCGTTACCGTCATAACATGCGAGCAAATCGCGTGACAAGTGTGGAATAGCTACAATACCACTGTCTTCTGCTTCATTGGCAGCCGGAGCATGTACGTTCTGTTTACTCGGAATCCAAGGTGCCCATGGACCTCCATCCATAAAAGTATACCAGGAATTGTTACAGGTGTGGTATGCTTTCGGGCCTTCTTCCCAGCAGGTTGCAACCGCACATTTTACCATCGGATATTTTTCCTTGATATAATTGATCAGGTCTGCATCCATATAATAAGAACCGGTAGATTCCGGATAAAAACCGAAACGATCGTGGAATTTTCCAAATACATCATCTACAATTGCTTTCTTGTCTTCCATGGAAAACATCCAGATACAGAAATCTTTAGTCTTATATTTTGCGCGGAACTCTTCACATGGCAAACCAAGAAGAGACAATGCAATTTCATCTCCGTATTTATCATGGTCAGCTTTAGCAAGCTCTACTGCTTCATCATTAAATAAAGAAGCATAGGTCATCTGAATGGTTGTTTTAAGACCATTCTTGTGTGCAATTTCCTGCTGTGTTTTGAAAATATCGAGAGACTCTGTCAGAAGTGCTTTTCTTCCGATATCTTCTTCTTTGCCATGTCCGGTTACCTTCTCTGCATACTCAGGAACCATTTCCGGACGATGGATGATGTTGACAATAAACTTGTTCTCCATGTTACCCTCCATTAGATTTATTTTTTCTATTTTTGTGTCGTTTCTCTTTTCCGTTGCGCAATCGGTTGAGCCTATGTATCGCTATGTTCTTACGCATTCAACATTTTTCTTTTGCGCAATCGGTTGTTCATGTGTTTAGAATACCAGAGCATACACTCATTGTCAATGTATATATTTGCCTATTTCTTGATTTCCAAATTATCTATTTTGCACAATAATGTCCCGGTTGACTCCCGCATGGATATCTCATAGCCGAGCAGGGATTTTTCCGGTACATCCTCACCCTCAATCATGCCAAGCAGTGTCTTGCAGGTCATTCTTCCAAGCTCCTCTACGTCAAACTGTATGGAGGTAATGGAAGGGATATGATTTTCCAGAAAAGAGCTGTCATAAAAGGAAACCACTTTTACCTGCTCCGGTACTTGAATGTGCTTCTGTTGTAATGTATTTAAAACACAGCTGCAAAGATAATCATCCATGGCAATGATACATTCCATTCCCTGTTTCAGCATTTTTTCCACCAATTCTCTCGCTGTCTTGTCATCTTCCACATCCAGATAAATATGTTCTCTCTCCGGTTCAATCCCCTTACGCATAAATGCTTCCAGGAAGCCGCCCAGCCTGTTTTTCGTAACCATATAACTCTGATTACCGCCGATTAAGCCAATCCTCCTGATTCCCTTGTCAAGCAGCTTTTCCGTAAGCTCCCGGCAGGCACTCCTATGATCATTGTCTATCTGGACAACCAGACGGTCTTCCGTACTTCCAATTGCCACAAAAGGAATCTGCATCTTTTTCAAATATTCTGCCGGCGTGTCATTTTCCAACGTTCTGGTCAATATGACTCCGTCCACTTTATGATTGATCACTGCACGTTCAAGCTGTGAAATATCTTCTGCCGTCACAACAGAAATCAGCACATCATAATCCATGGATGCCGCCACCTTACTGATACCTAACATACAATTCTGAAAAAAGGGAAGTTCCACAATATTATAATCGCCCGGCATAACCAGCCCAATGTTGTAAGTTCTGGACTGTGCCAGCCCTTTGGCAATAACATTCGGTCTGTAATTATGTTCTTCAATATATTGTAAAACCTTTTCACGTGTTTTTGCACCAATTCTTCCTTTGCCCGAAATGGCTCTGGAAACCGTTGTCTTTGACACGCCAAGCTCCGCCGCAATATCTCCAATTGTCAGATTTCTTTCATCCATCCTACATTCTTCCTCTTTCTATCTTTTCAGCGAATTAGCCACCGCTTCGCTTCCTCTCTATTGCTTTCAAAGTGTGTTAAAACAAAAGGAACAAAATACGGGTGACTAGCCACCGCTTCGGAACCCTATTTTGTTCCTTTTGTTTATGATCCTATTGAAATAATAGTTTACCAATTCTTCTTTTCATGTTAGAATTTAAGCAACATATTTGCGCAATCGGTTGCTCTATTATTAGAGTACCAGTTGCGCCAACGAATTGCAAGAGGTAATCTATACAATCTGAACAGAATGATTTTATGCAAGATAGAATAAGAAAAAATAAGAAAAGGAGAAAATTCATGAAAACAGAGAAGTTATTATTTGGAGCAGCGTATTATGATGAGTATCTGCCGTATGACCGGATTGAAACCGATATGGAAATGATGCAGAAAGCAAACATCAATGTCATCCGTATTGCAGAATCCACCTGGAGCACCTGGGAGCCGCAGGAAGGAGTATTTGATTTTACTCATCTGCACCGGATGTTAAAAGCTTCTGAGGCACATGGCATTCAGGTCATCGTAGGGACTCCTACGTATGCGATTCCCACCTGGCTTGTTGCCAAATATCCGGATATTCTTGCATTGACACATGATGGAAACGGCATTTATGGACATCGGCAAAATATGGACATCACCCATCCTATGTATTTAAAGCATGCCGAAATTATAATCCGCAAACTGATGGAAGAGGTACAACCGTATAAGCATGTGATTGGTTTCCAATTGGATAATGAAACCAAATCCTATGATACGTGCAGTACCTATGCACAGGCAAAATTTGTAGAATACCTGAAAGAACTTTTTCACAATGACCTGGATGCCCTGAACCATGAATTCGGTCTGGATTATTGGAGCAACCGTATCAATGCCTGGGAAGATTTTCCGGATGTTCGCGGTACCATCAACGGCTCTCTCGGTTCCGAATATCAGAAATTCCAACGGAAACTGGTTACGGATTTTCTGGCATGGCAATGTAACATTGTCAAAGAATATGCCCGTCCTGACCAGTTCATTACACAGAATTTTGATTACAGCTGGCGTGGCTACTCCTACGGTCTGCAATCCGAAGTCAATCAATGGGAAGCCGCAAAGCCGCTTACCGTTGCCGGGTTTGATGTATACCATCCTTCTGCACAGGACTTGACCGGAGCAGAAATCAGCTTAGGCGGTGCCATTGCCCGCTCCATCAAAAAAGATAACTATCTGATTCTGGAAACCGAAGCACAAGGAAATCACGGCTGGCTTCCTTATCCCGGTCAGCTTCGCCTACAGGCCTTTTCCCACATTGCCTCCGGTTCCAATTCCGTCATGTACTGGCACTGGCATTCCATTCATAATGCCATTGAGTCCTACTGGAAAGGTGTGCTAAGCCACAATTTGAAAGAAAATGCAACCTACAGAGAAGCTTGTCAGATTGGAAAGGACTTTGCCGCTTACGGCAGTCATCTGAAGAATCTGCAAAAAAAGGCTCCGGCTGCCATGTTGTTGTCCAATGAAGCACTGACTGGGTTGCAATGGTTTTCGATTCACGAAAACTTTGATTATAATGACGTAGTTCGCTGGCTTTACGATGCACTTTACCAATTAAATATTGAATGTGATATCTTATCGGAGCACGATACTGACTTGTTTAGTCAGTACAAACTTCTGATTACCCCAGCTCTTTACAGTGCTTCCGATTCTCTGATTGAAAGCCTGCGAAGCTATGTGGAAAACGGTGGGCACTTGCTCTCCACCTTCAAGACCGCAGTGTCTGACTCCATGCTAAAAATCTATTCGGATGACCAGCCACATGGATTAACCGAATGTTTCGGTATGACCTATGACCAGTTTACCGATGCAGTCCATGTCGGGTTAAAAGATTTTGCTATCCCACAGATAGCAAAAACAGCTACAACCGAAAATACGGTTCACTATTGGATGGAATTGTTACACCCCTCTACAGCAAAAGTTTTGGCTTTCTACAATCACCGCCAATGGGGAAGTTATGCAGCGATTACCCACAACAACTACGGCAATGGTACCGCAACTTATTTAGGCTGTTATTTTGAACAGGACATTTTAAAAGAACTGCTTCTGTTCCTCTGTGAAGAGGCCGCTGTCGAACTGCCAAAAGAGCAGTTCCCGATTATCATCAAAAAGGGCATCAATGATTTTGGAAAAGAAATCACCTACTATTTCAACTACTCCGATGATGCCAGGACCGTTACTTATCATGGTGGGGATGCAAAACTACTCATGCAGGATAGGTCAATAAAAGACGGCGAGAAAATAACCGTAAACGGTTGGGATTTTATGATACTGGAATCCTGCCAGTAAGTACCCCGTTAAAAAGGATTCCCACCTTTGTCCAATCCTTTTCCCATTGCATCAAAAAGTGCTGCAGTACCGGCGAATGTTCTATTCCCCCGGTGCCACAGCACTTTTTTGCAATGATAATGCTATCTTATGGTAAGCACACCTATACCAATCACATGCTTATCAATCTATCTTGTACAGATAAAAATCATCCAGTGTACCCCAGCCTTTGGCAGCACAGCTTATGGATGCACCAACGGTAAGCGCTCCATCTTCGCCTACGGTAATGTCGGGCACAACCGGATTCTGCCAGTTTACCCAGCCGTCTACTCCGGTTACGGTCTGCAGATTATCCTTTCCGTTATCGGCATAAGCAAACATCTGTGCATCTTCTCCGACATCGCCTCCCTGTATATAAAAGCCGAATTCATAAGTTCCCGGTTCTAATCCTGTTACCTTCTGTTCTACCGTAAAGGTTACTGCATCATTGGACCAGAAATGCAGAGAAATATCCCCACTGTGGGCATCCGCCGCTTTGTTCTGGTAATCTGTTCCATTGCCTTCAACGAGCCACATAGAAGTATCACTTTCTTCAAAACTGCTGTTTGCAAGCAGATTCTGACGGCACACCTTAACCGTTGCCTGAACCTCTACTTCCATCTGTCCATCTTCCACTTCCTGTAGCATAAAACCTTTCACTTCATAGGCTCCATCTTTTGAAGTATCAATTGCTGCAAGTGCTTCCTCGTCCCAGAAAACCGCATGTTCCTCCACGCTTCTGTCATTGCAGACAACTTCCACCATATCCGGTAAAACAACTTCGCCATCCAAATCCACGTTGATTTCCAATGGTTGTACATGGTCAATGACCTTCTCAACAATCGTACCGCACTGCAAATACTTAAATACCTTTAAGGATGCCAGTGGATGTCCTTCAAAATCAAACAGTGCCTGATTATCCCATGAGCTACCGCCATAATACTGACCGGCATCCTTCGGGTCATATGCAGCTGCATAGCTGGATGCCCAGCCGGATCCCTTATTTTCCCACGCATCTTTATTCGCGGCAAGCACCTGTGCTGCATCTTCTGCCGACTCTTCATATACATTAACCGGAATCCATGCCGGTTCCCAGTAGAAATAACCAACTCCTGCTTCGCCTACCGCAGCTACCGCAGCACAGACATCCCGTATTTCGTTGACCTGTCCCTGCACACTTGCCGGATATTCCGGCAGTATATCCTCTTCTCCGATACTGTTACCGGAACCGTCTCCGTCACTTGTCGTATAAGCATATGAATTTTCCACGACCATAACCTTTTTGTCATAGTTCTCGGCAACTGTCTTTAAAACCTCTGTCAGATTTTCTTTCGTCCCATGCCAGAACGGATAATAGGAAACCGCAAAAATATCATAATCAATTTCCTTATCCTGTAATTTCTGCGCATTATTGTAAGTACCGTTTTTATCATCGACACTGGTAAAATGAATGGCAATCTGAATATCCTGTCCTTTTTCTTCCTCAATTTCCCGTACTGCCTTGCTTCCTGCCTGTAACAGCTGACGTTTCTTCGTCCAGTCGGTTTCCCCCGACATGCCCGGATTGATTTCGTTGCCAAGCTGTACCATGCCTACCATTGCACCAGCATCTATAATCTGTGTCAGGCTTTCTTTGGTATACTGATAAAGTGCTTCGGACTTTTCCTCAATTTCCATCCCTTCCCATGCTTTCGGGCACTGCTGCTTCGCCGGGTCAGCCCAGAAATCAGAATAGTGGAAATCCACACAAAGCTTCATGCCATATTTTGCTGCCCGGGCACCAATTTCTGCTGCTTTCGCCGCGTCATTGTTTCCTCCGCCGTACCCGTTGCCATCTGCATCATACGGATCATTCCATACACGCACACGAATATAATTCACACCATTTTCTGCCAATGTCTGAAAAATATCCTGTTTTTCACCCGCTTCGTTGTAATACACAACACCGCTTTCTTCTTCTACAAGAATACTGGAAATATCCACACCTCTTACAAAATCCTCAGAAAGATTTTCAATCGGCTCAACATAGACCTCTGCTTCCTCTGCTTCGGTCGGCAGTTCATAAGTAATCACTTCTGTCACATTTTCTGTTTCCTCGGTGCTACCGCAGGCTGTCAAAACATTCATCGAGACTGCCATTATCAATGCCATATATTTTTGTAATTTTCTTTTCATTGTTTCCTCCCATAATCTCTCATTTGAAACACAAAACACAAAAATAGAAAACTATATTCAGTTTAACATACACGAGGTAATTTCGTCCACTCGAAACGGAAAAAGAATTGCATATCAAAACATAGTATGATATAGTATCCTCTGTTGGGGATGAAAAATTCCCTACTCTGGAGAGTCCCTGTCGGACAGGGCGCCGAAGGTGTACGGCAGATTATTCTGCCAATCTCTCAGGCAAAAGGACAGAGCATTCTATATGCATGTTCTACTCTTTAGAGGGCTGATTTCACATCAGCTCTTTTTTGTGTGATAAAATGCAGAATATATTTTATCATACAAAAACAATAAAATTAGGAAAAGTGAGAGGTAAGAACAAATGTTAGAAACAATCAGTCAAATCCTGACAGCCATCGATGATTTTGTATGGGGAATTCCCCTGATCGTGATGATTCTTGCAGTGGGTATCTTTTTAACAATCCGGCTGAAAGGATTACAGATTACAAAGCTTCCGTTGGCAATCAAACATGTCTTGGCAAACGAAAAGTCCGGTGATAAGGGAGAGGTATCCAGTTTTGCTGCTCTCTGTACCGCATTATCGGCAACCATCGGTACCGGAAATATTGTAGGTGTGGCAACCGCTTTGGTAGCCGGAGGTCCCGGAGCCTTATTCTGGATGTGGCTTGCAGCACTCCTTGGTACCGCAACCAAATACTCCGAATGTCTTCTTGCTGTGAAATATCGTGTCATTGCAGAGGATGGGCACATCATCGGCGGTCCTTTCTATTATATCGAAAAAGGAATGGGTAAAAAATGGAAATGGCTCGGAAAGCTTTTTGCCTTCTTTGGTGTTGGTGTAGGTCTGTTCGGAATCGGTACCTTTACACAGGTCAATGGTATCACAAGTGCAGTCAAAAACTTCTTTGATCCGAATATGCAGCACACCATTACCTTATTCGGAATGGAGTATTCCTGGGCAGTCATTATTGCCGGTATCATTCTGACTCTTTGTGTTGCACTGGTTATTATCGGAGGTCTTCAGAGAATTTCCAAAGTCGCTCAGATTGTGGTTCCTTTTATGGCCATTTTATATGTAGCAGCTGCGCTTCTTATTATCCTCTTTAATATTACCAAAGTTCCTGCAGCCATCGTAACCATTGTACAAAGTGCATTTGGTTTAAAGGCCGCAGCCGGTGGTATGCTGGGTGCAATGATTGTTGCTATGCAGAAGGGTATTGCAAGAGGTATTTTCTCCAATGAGGCCGGACTTGGTAGCGCACCGATTGCCGCAGCCGCAGCACAGGTGGAAGAACCTGCAAAACAGGGACTTGTTTCCATGATGGGTACTATTATTGATACTCTGGTTATTTGTACGATGACAGGACTTGCCATTGTCATTACCGGCACATGGGATATGGGACTTGAAGGAGTCGCCGTAACCACCAGGGCATTCCAGCTTGGACTACCTTTCCCGGATTATGTTTGCTCCTTTATTCTGATGATTTGTCTGGTATTCTTTGCATTTACCACAATTCTTGGATGGGACTATTACTCAGAAAGATGTCTGGAATACTTATCAAACGGAAACCAGAAATTGGTAAAAGGGTATCGTTGGATATACATACTGGCAATCTTTATCGGTCCGTTTATGACAGTGTCTGCTGTATGGACCATTGCCGATATCTTTAACGGATTGATGGCAATTCCAAACTTAATTGCAATGGTTGCATTGAGTGGAGTGGTTGTCGCTGAAACGAAAACTTATCTGGACAGTATTGCAAAGAAATAAAATCATAGCATCAGTGCAAGTCTTTTTCTAAAAAAAGACTTGCACTGGCTAATACACCTATGCTATAATACAATTCGGTGATTCGAGAACAGCTCTTTTCACTATAAACATAATATAGGGGCATAGTTCAAAGGTAGAACAGTGGTCTCCAAAACCATCGATGTGGGTTCGATTCCTACTGCCCCTGTAAGAAACCCGTAAGCAAAACTTACGGGTTTTTCTATATCAATTTTTCTATGGAAACAAATTATAATATTATAAAGAGGAATGTATTTATGAAGAAATCTTTTGCAACTTCAATAACAGCGTTGTTGCTTGCTTTATCGCTTACCGCCTGTGGGGAAGAAGTTCCCGCAATGACAGCTCTGGACTATGAATTAAATCTGGAAAGCAATACAACCTATAAGGGAATTACCATTGGTGATACGAAGGATGCCTTTCTGGAAGCCTATGGTGATTGTGATATTGAAACCTGTGTGAATGGAGGTCCTTATCAGTCTCTTCCTACGGAAGAGATTCCTTTTGAAGAGTCCATTCAGACCATTCTGCCTACTTTTTTCATTGACGGCAATCCGGTTTCCATAGAGCAGATTTGCAAAGAAAATGACATTGAACGTACGGAACTGCTTTCCTTTTTAAGCTCCGAGGAATACTTAAACGGGCATACCGTCATCTACTATTATCTCGTATTCACCTGGGAAAATGGTGCTATCAGCGACATCCGCTCCGAATATATGGATTATAACAAGGATGCCGCTTATTATGAAGAATTGGAAAAGACCCCTGCCGATTAATTACCTCGCGAACTGGCTCTGATACAGATTTGCATAAAAGCCGTTCAAAGCAAGCAATGATTCGTGATTTCCCTGCTCAATGATATTTCCATCTTTCATGACCAGAATCACATCCGCTTCTCTTATGGTAGACAGTCTGTGTGCCACGATAAAGCTGGTTCTGCCTTTCATCATGGTAGCAAATGCTTGTTGAATTTTGATTTCTGTTCTGGTATCAATGGAAGAAGTTGCTTCATCCAGAATCAACATCGGCGGCAGGCATAGCATAACTCTTGTAATGCAAAGTAACTGCTTCTGCCCCTGAGAAAGGTTTCCGCCATCTTCCGAAATTACCGTATCATAGCCGTTTGGCAGCCTCTTAATGAAGCTGTGCGCATGCGAAGCTTTTGCAGCTGCAACGACTTCTTCTTCAGTAGCATCCGGTCTGCCCATAACAATATTTTCGCGTATCGTTCCGGCTTTCAGCCATGTTTCCTGCAGTACCATTCCGTAATTTGCACGCAGGCTCTTTCTGGTTACATTTCTTATATCATGACCACTGACGCAAATCGCCCCTTTATCCACATCATAGAAGCGCATCAATAAATTGATAACCGTCGTCTTACCACAGCCGGTCGGTCCAACGATTGCAACGCGCTGTCCCGGTTTCACTGCCAGGTTGAAATCCTCAATCAGCTTTTTCTCCGGTACATAGGAAAAGGACACGTTCTCAAGCGTTACCGTTCCATCGACCTCTTCCAGCACCACTGCATTTTCCGGCTCCGGTATCTGCGGCTGTTCTTCTATCAGTTCGAAAATCCTTGCAGCACAGGCAAGCGCATTCTGCAGTTCTGTAATCACTCCCGAAATCTCATTGAAAGGCTTCGTATACTGGTTAGCGTAGCTTAAAAAACAAGAAAGCTGTCCTACACTGATACCACCCCGGATGGCAAAAACGGCTCCGGTAATCGCAACGCCGGCATAAACCAAATTGTTGACAAACCGGGTTGCCGGATTCGTAATGGAAGAAAAGAAAATAGCTTTCAGAGAAGCCTTCTGCAGTCTTTCATTAATTTCATCGAATTTTTCCAAGGATTCATCTTCATTGGAAAAAGCCTGAACAACCTTCTGATTTCCAACCATCTCATCAATAAAAGCGGTCTGCTCTCCTCTTGTTTCTGACTGTAGTTTAAACATATTAAAAGTCTTTTTCGCAATAAAGCTTGCTACCAGAAAAGATAGGGGTGTAATCAGTACAACCACTCCGGTAATACCTACATGAATACTAAGCATAAATCCAAGTGTTCCGATAATCGTAATGACCCCGGTAAAGAACTGGGTAAATCCCATCAAAAGACCATCGGCAAACTGGTCTACATCCGCAATGACACGACTGACAATCTCTCCATAGGAATGCCCATCAATATATTTTAATGGCAGAATCTCTATTTTATGGAAAGCCTCATCGCGGACATCCTGTACAATACGATAGGTCAGTTTATTGTTACAGACATTCATAAGCCACTGCGCAAATGCGGTAATTGCAATGATAATCGCCATTTTTTTCAAAATCGCAAAGATTCCCGGGAAATCCACTCTTCCCTTCTCCAGAATCAAATCTATAGCATTTCCTGTCAAAATCGGCAGGTACAGTGTGAATGCTACGGTAATGGCAGCCGCGATAATCGAAACTGCCAGATAAATCCAATATTTCCTAAGATACCGCAGTACCTTTTTTAAAGTATTCTTCTGTTTTGTTTTTCTGGGTTCCATACGTCTTTTCCTTTCCCATACATTTCTATCCTGAAAATTCTATTTCTGAAAAACCGTTTCGGTAAATACTATGTCTATAGATATTACGACTGTGAATAATGAATTTCTTTATACACTTCACATCTTTCCAGGAGATTTTCATGTGTTCCCATTCCGACAACGCAGCCATCTTCCAGAACAATAATCTGGTCTGCATGCTGAATGGATGACGTTCTCTGGGATACGATAAATACAGTTGTATCCTTTTCCATTTCCCGAATTGCTTTACGCAGCTTGGCATCCGTTGCATAGTCCAAAGCGGAAGCACTGTCATCCAGAATCAATATTTCGGGCTGTCTTACAACAGCTCTTGCAATGGTCAGACGCTGTCTCTGCCCGCCTGATAAATTTTTACCACCCTGAGAAATCTGTGCATCCAAGCCGCCCGGTTTACTGTCTACAAATTCTTTTGCCTGCGAAATTTCCAATGCACGATTCATCTCCTCTTCCGTAGCACTGTCATTCCCCCATTTCAAATTTTCTCTGATTGTTCCCTGAAAAAGAACTGCCTTCTGCAAAACAATACCGATTTTTTCCCGCAGTTCTTCCATTCCATACTCTTTTACATCTCTTCCATTAATTTTTACGCTACCTTTTGTTGCATCATAAAAACGGGGAATCAGATGCACCAAAGAAGATTTTCCCGAACCTGTGCCCCCGATAATACCAATGGTTTCTCCTTTTTTTACTTTGAAATCAATGTCCGTCAAAGATTCATCACCGGCACCCTTATACGTCAATGAAACATGATTAAATTCTACCGCGTAGATCCCGGTATTCTCATCCTTAGCATGTTCTTTCGCTATGTCCTCTGCTTCTATGCCTTTTGTTCTTTTATCCTCCGCTGTTACCAGCCTGCCATCTGCTGCCCATTCCATACCGGACTGCATCGCAAAGACGCTTTCAATACGATTGGCACAGGCAAGCGCTTTGGTTATAGTAATAATCAGATTGGCCAGCTTTACCAGTTCCACCAGAATCTGTGACATGTAATTCACCAATGCTACCACTTCACCCTGTGTAATCGCACCGTTATCCACGCGTACTGCGCCGGTATAAATCAATGCGATGGTTGCCACATTGACGATAATATAAGTGACCGGATTGGTTAATGCAGCAATTTTTCCGACAAAAAGCTGCATATGTGTTAACGTACGGTTGTCCTCTTCGAATTCTTCAATTTCCTGTTCTTCCTTATGAAATGCCCGGATTACTCTAACACCTGTCAGATTCTCTCTGGTCTTGCCAAGAATTTTATCCAGACCGGCCTGTACTTTTTTATAAAGCGGCATGGTAATCATCATAATGCCAAACACAACAATCGACAGAACAGGAATCGTCACAACAAAAATAAGTGCTGCTTTCACATCAATGGTAAAAGCCATTATCATAGCACCAAACACAATAAATGGGGAACGTAAAAACAAACGCAGTACCATGTTGACACCATTCTGTACCTGGTTTGTATCCGAAGTCATACGGGTAATCATCGTTGACGTTCCGATTTCATCCATTTCCGTAAATGATAGGCTCTGAATATGTTCAAAAAGTGCATGCTTTAGCTGTGTTGAAAATCCAACCGCCGCCTTTGCTGCAAAGAACTGTGCCGTAATAGAACATATCAGTCCAATGATTCCAAGAGCTACTAAAACAAGCCCCATTTTAAGCACATACGGCATGTCTGCATTGGCAATACCATTGTCGATAATAGCTGCCATAACCAAAGGAACAAACAATTCAAAGCCTGCCTCCAACATTTTAAAGAGCGGTGCAAAAACAGTTTCCTTTTTATAATCCTTTAAATAAATCAGCAATTTTTTCATATCATTCTGATGCCTTTCTTTCCCGTATCTATAACATTCTACTTCTTATCCTTTTATTTTCCATTCTTATTTATACATCCAAAAAGTCAGGCTGTAAAGCCTGACCTTTTTTCTAATTCAGGTATTCATCTGTCTGCGACGCAATCTCCTGACTAATATTGATAACTTCCCTGGAAGGCACGTAATCTTCTTCATCATACAAAATCTTATGTAATGTTATAACATTGTCTTCCAAAGTTGTCGGAATAATACAACTTCCCTTGCTTCCGACCGTTGCACCCGCCCGGTTCTCTTCAAACGGGAAACCTTCACTGGTGACTACATTATAGTCGGCTACCGTACCCAGAACACTGATAATTTCATTCACATTCAAAGAGGTATTGATACAAGGCAGGACTGCCGCCACCACTTCATTTAAGGTAGAAAGGGAGGCTGTCTTGGCTTTTATCATCATAGCCCCCAGAACATCTCTCTGTCTTTCGGCACGTCTGAAATCGTCCCCCTTGGTATAACGAATACGACAGTAGGCAGTTGCCTGCATACCGTTCAGAGTCTGCTTTCCAGCTTTGGTAACCGGCACATAATCAACGCCAAGTTCTTCTGCCATACAAAGCTGATAATTATTCAAATGATTGATTTCCGCCTGGGTAATTTCCATCTCAATACCGCCTAACACATCAATCGCTTCAATCAAGCCACTAAAGCCAATGGTGGCGTAATCGGTAATATTCAAATCCAGATTCTTATTCAGCATATTGATTGCCTGTTCCGGACCACCCTGGGCATATGCCGAATTGCATTTATTATAGCTGTCATTGCTCAGATTCAAATAAGTATCACGATATACGGAAACCAGCTTGATTTCGTGGGTATCCAAATTGATACTTGCTATAATAATACTGTCACTCCGGGTTCCCTTGCCAAGTTCCCCATCTCTGGCATCTACACCAAACAGTGCAATATTACGATACCCTAACTCTTCCTGTTCCTCTTCCATTGTTTCCACTACTTCTTCATTGATGGTAATGGTATCACTGTCAATATCAGTACGCTCTATTTCACTCGTTGTCTTGACAACAACATACAGCACCCCAATTGCAATACATAAAACAAGAAACTCCAATACCAACAATGGACCGTTCATACTTCGTTTCTTTTTTGCAGAAACAACTTCCTGTTTCTTCTCAGCCGATTCTGTTTCATCTATCTGAGAATTTTGTGTCTGCTCGTCCATAAGTAACTCCTTCTCTATCGCATTCTAACAATGCATCTTACACATTTTACCACAAAAAAGAAAGTTTGAACATATAAAACAGCACTTTTTTAACATTTTCTTAAAAAACGTCATATTTTTGAAACATTTTGGGTTAAATCAGGTCAATCGCATCCTGCACTGAAGAAACACCTATCAATTTTACATTTTTCATATTTTTTATCTGCTTTACACAAACTTCCGGAATCACACAGGTTGTGAAGCCAAGTTTCACTGCCTCTTGGACGCGTTGTTCTATCATACTCACACCGCGCACTTCCCCACTTAATCCGATTTCACCAAAAGCCGCCATTTTATCATCAATCGGGCGGTTCTTAAAACTGGATGCCACCGCCATAACGATTCCTAAATCAATTGCCGGTTCCATAATTCTCATGCCCCCTGCCAGATTAACATATGCATCACAATCTGACATTTGCAGACCAACCCGCTTCTCCAAAACTGCCATCAGCAGATTTACGCGATTAAAGTCTGTACCAATTGCCTGCCTTCTGGGGAACCCAAAATTACTTCGACACACAAGTGCCTGGATTTCAAACAGAATCGGTCTGGTTCCTTCCATGGAACAGGATACAATCGAGCCGCTTGCATCTTCCGGTTTGCCATTCAACATAAATTCAGAAGGGTTCTCTACCTCAACAAGTCCTTCCTTCTGCATTTCAAACACGCCAATTTCATTGGTAGAACCAAAACGATTTTTTACACCCCGAAGGATACGATAAGAAGCATGCCTGTCTCCTTCAAAATACAGTACTGTATCCACCATATGTTCCAATACTCTCGGTCCCGCTACGGTTCCTTCCTTCGTTACATGACCAACAATAAAAATAGAAGTTCCCAAGCCCTTAGCCAATTGCAAAAAAACATTCGTTGCCTCTCTTACCTGGGAAACGCTGCCCGGTGCAGAGGATACTTCTTCCTGATACATTGTCTGAATCGAATCAATAATCGTGATATCAGGCATAATATGCCGTATCGTTTCCTCTATCGTTCCCAAATTGGTTTCGCATAATAAAAATAAATTATCATTGAACTCTCCAATACGGTTTGCGCGTATCTTAATCTGTTTTAAGGACTCCTCACCGGAAATGTACAAAACCTTACGGTTATCTTCTGCCATGAAGCGACAGACCTGTAAAAGCAGCGTAGATTTGCCGATACCGGGATCGCCTCCTACCAGTATAAGCGAACCGGGAACAATACCGCCTCCCAGTACGCGGTCTAACTCTTTCATATGAGTAGACATTCGTTCTTCATCCCGAAGAGTAATTTCAGAAAGACGGGAAGGTTTTGCCTCTTCCCGTCTGCTTATTATACCACCCGATGTACCGGATGCTTTCCTATTCACTTTTTCTTCTACAAGAGTATTCCATTCTTTACAACCGGGACACTGCCCCATCCATTTTGAAGATTCGTATCCGCAGTTCTGACAGAAGAATACTGTTGCCATTTTTCCTTTTGCCATAAAACCTCTTACTTCACAATCTTCACAGCTACTTCGCCTACACCAGCAAGTTCCACACTGATGTTCAATTTACCGCCAAGATTGGTTTTCATTCTGCCGATATTAACATCATCAACCCAAACATCATATTCTGTTTCATCCTCTAAACCGACGGTAATCTGCGCATCCTCATCACCTTCTACCAGAAAACTGACACCATTTTCTGTTTCAACGAAATGATTGACACTGGTGCCCGGTACCGATTCATAAGTAAACATCCCGTTCTTTTCTAACTTTGTCATGCTCTTAAAGGTCTTGACCTTAAGTAAATCTCCTGCATGCTCATAATCCTCCAGTTTCGCTTTCGTTTCCAGCTTATGATTGCCAAAACTGATTGCCCCGTCTGCTTCTGTGCGCAGCAATTCTTCTACTACAGCCATTTCTTTTCCTCCTAAGTCTTTTTGTAATTTTTATCGCTGTGTGCTTACTCTATATACAACTTTTTTGTCCTTAAGTGTTGCCGATACCTTATCGCCACGTTTGATTCTTCCGGCAAGAATCTCTTCTGCCAGAGTATCTTCTATCTCTGTCTGAATCGCACGTTTCATCGGACGTGCTCCCATTTTAACATCGGTATATTTTTCTACAATATAATCTTTTACCGCAGGAGTTATCGCCAAATCAATCTCCATCTGGGTCTTACAACGTTTTGCCAGATTTTTAGACAGCATCGTTGCGATTTCTTTCATATTGTCCTTATTCAGCGGATGGAATACCATAATTTCATCGATTCGGTTAATGAATTCTGGTTTGAAAATCCGTTTCACTTCTTCCATTACATTGGACTTCATTTTATCATAATTCTGCTGTTGCGTTTCACCGGATGAAAAGCCCAGATTTTTCGGGTCCACGATTCTCTGTGCCCCAGCATTAGAAGTCATAATCAGAATCGTATTTTTAAAACTTACCTTTCTGCCCTTAGAATCGGTAATATGTCCATCATCTAATACCTGTAACAAAATATTAAAAACGTCCGGATGGGCTTTTTCAATTTCATCAAAAAGTACAACCGAATAAGGATTTCTTCGTATCTTCTCGCTCAATTGGCCCCCTTCTTCAAAGCCAACATAACCCGGCGGGGAACCAATCATCTTGGATACCGAATGGCCTTCCATATACTCCGACATATCAACACGAATCAACGCATTTTCAGAACCGAACATAGCTTCTGCAAGTGCCTTACTCAGTTCGGTTTTACCCACACCGGTAGGTCCTAAGAACAGAAAAGAACCAATCGGACGATTCGGGTCCTGTAAACCAACCCTGCCTCGACGCATCGCTTTAGCAACAGCGGTAACCGCCTCTTCTTGTCCAATCACACGCTTATGAAGAATGGACTCCAGTTTTAAAAGTCTTTCACTCTCTTTTTCTGCCAGTTTCTTAACCGGAATCTTTGTCCAGAGAGAAACTACCTCCGCAACATCATTCTCTCCGATTACCAATTCACTCTTGGCATCCTCTTTCTCCAGTCGTTTTACCATCCGGTCATATTTCTTAATCAGAGTTTCCTGTTTCTGCCGCAATTCACTTGCCTGTGTGTAGGCCTCCATACGGATAGAACGTTCAATCTGTAAATCGATTTTCTGAATTTCCTCTCCTAATTCTGTCAGCTTATCCGGCTGCTTCGCCCCTTTCAGTCTGGCTGCTGCTGCCGCCTCATCAATTAAATCAATGGCTTTATCCGGCAGATTTCTGTCATTGATATATCTTGCCGACAACGCTACCGCTGCTGAAATCGCCTCCGGTGAAATGGTAACCCGGTGATGCTCCTCGTATTTATGTGCAATTCCATTTAAAATATTTTCTGCTTCTTCTATCGTTGGCTCTTCTACTGTTACCGGCTGGAACCTTCTTTCCAGAGCGGCATCTTTTTCAACATATTTACGATATTCGGCAATGGTTGTTGCACCGATTAACTGTATTTCTCCCCTCGCCAGAGACGGCTTTAAGATATTGGAGGCATCAATTGCTCCTTCGGCACCGCCTGCACCGATAATCGTATGCATTTCATCCAGAAAAAGAATAATATTACCGTCTTCAATAACTTCCTTGATAACCTTCTTAATCCGTTCCTCAAATTCGCCACGATATTTACTGCCCGCTACCATGCCGGATAAATCCAATGTCAGAACTCTCTTATTCTGTACCGTAAAAGGCACATCCCCTGTCACAATCCTTGCTGCCAGACCTTCCACGACAGCCGTCTTACCGACTCCCGGCTCTCCAATCAGACAGGGATTGTTTTTGGTTCTTCTGCTCAGAATCTGAACCACGCGGCGGATTTCTTCCTCTCTGCCTATAACAGGATCCAGCTTTCCTTCTTTCGCAAGTGCCGTTAAATCCCGGCTGTATTGTTCCAAAGTCGAACCGCCTTTTTTCTTATTCTGTTTCTTTCCCAAATCCTCTTTGTAAAGAGTTTTATCTTCTCCCATTGCTGTCAGTACATCTACATACAGCTTCTGGATGGAAGCTCCCATTGTACTTAGCAGTCTGACTGCTACATTTTCTCCATCTTTCAATATAGCGAGTAAAATATGCTCCGTTCCCGTCTGGTCACTTTTGAAACGTTCTGCCTGCTTATGTGCTTCCTCTAAAATAAGCTCTGCACGTGGGGAATAGCCATCCCGTTCTGCCAAGATCACAGAGCTTTCCGGTGCAATCAAATCCTTTATAATTTCCTTCAATCGATGCTCATATACACCGTTATTTTCCAAAACAATTGCAGCAACTCCCGATTTCTCCTGTAACAGACCAAGAAGAATATGTTCGGTTCCCACATAACTTTGCTGCATATTTCTGGCTGCTTTATCCGCATATGCCAATGCCTTTTTTGCCTTTTCCGTATATTTGGGCTGCATGGTTATACTCCTCCATAATTCTCATATATTTCATCTATAAGAGCATGCACTTCTTCTCTGGAAATATTCTTACAGCTGGCCTCTGCCAGAATAACCTGTAATTCCTTGCGTGTTTCTTCCATTGCCTGTATTTTATCAATATCAATAGCAATAACGGCTCCCTTTCTTCGATCTACTTTAACAAAGCCATCCTGTTTCAATACCGAATATGCCTTATTTACCGTATGCATATTGATTCCGATACTATCTGCAAGCTGCCTGACCGAAGGAAGCGCATCTCCTTCCCGGAATTTGGAAGTCGCAATTCCCAGAATAATCTGATTCCTAAGTTGTAGATATAATGCTTCATCACTGTTAAAGTCTATTTCAATTATCATATGTTCTCCATTTCCTTTAAACTTCGTCCGTCTGTTATATCTACATTATAACAAAGAGGCGGTTTCTTTTCAACCGCCCCGTTGCGTTTTCTCTATTCAGATTTTTACAAATCTTTGTCGTTCATATTCAAAAATTCGAACTCAAAATCATCATCATCAATCAAAAAGTTCTTAGCTTTGCGTTTTGGTGTTGTCTTAACCGGTGCTTCTACTGCCGGCTCTTCCTCATATCTTACCTCTTTCACTGCAGTTTGGCGAGTATCGGAACGGGAGACAGCTTTTTTCACAGACTGTTTTTCCTGCGCTGTTGCAGTTTTTCGTACCGGTTCTTCCTGAATTGCAGGTGCTTTACGAGGTGCTGCTTTTTTTACCGGTCTCTCCTCTTCTTCCTCATCCTCGTTTTCATCCTCTTCTTCATCCTCATCATCTTCATATTCTTCGTAATAGGCATCCCGTAATTTGAAAATCATGATGGTCATTACAACAGCTAATATAATAATAACTGCAATCAGAATAATAATGATGATACGCTGCTTAGAAACCATTGCCGCATCCAGAGAGTCATTGATGCTCTGTGCATGGGCAGCTGCCAGCACTTCTTCCAGTTTCTGTCTGTTTCCTTCTACATTGTTATAAAGATACCATTCATACTCCCCATTTTCATTGGTTGTATAAACAACTTCATAATCTTTATTTTCCTGCTGCTCCTCCACCGGTTCTTCGGCAGGCTGCTCTTCCGGCACTTCCTGCGGTTCCTCCACCGGAACCATATCCCCAAGCTGTACCAGATCAGAACGGATATAACCGGTCTTCTCAGCACCATTGGTACCGGTAAAAGTAATATAATACCATGTTTTACCATTGCTGCTGTCATCCGTCTGTCCGCTGACAACCACTGACGTGTTCTTTGGTATGGAATCTACAATCGCTTTGTCCGTAGAAGCACCACTTCTGACTTTGGCAACTTCTACAGAAACCGTAGCATACTGGGCATCCATTCCGGTATCCGGCTGGCTCTCTGCTCCGGGAGCCGAAGTTGTCTGCGTTGCTGTATTTTCAGAGGAAGTATCCGCTGTCTGCGTTGTTCCCGACGTACTGCTTTCCGAAGAGCCATCTTTACTGATTAAATCCGAACGAATATAGCCTTTGGTATTGGCATCCACATAAACTTCATACCATACGGTTCCTGAAGAATCGGTAACTTCATTCGTAATTGTAACAGTGGCCCCTTTGGCAGAGCTCCCAATAACCTCACTTGTTACGTTTGCCTCCTGACGAACCTTCGCCGACTCCACCGTTACTTTTCCTGTGGTTTCCGCAAAACAGATATTTTTCTGTCCAAGGAAGAAAAATACCGCACACGCTGTTATAAGCACGCTTTTTATCCATTTACTATTGCTGTATTCCCATATTTTCTTCATTCTTGTCCCCTTATCCTGTTCTTTTGTTTCTCTCCATTTATTAGTTATCACGTACAAAACGCTTTGCACCATCTTCTCCCGCCGGGCGTTCCATACTATAACCCATCAGAGATTTATTATGTCTCATCCGGGTAATTTCTTCAACATTTCTATTATAATTTATCTCACACTTCGAGCAAAGCCTTCCGGAACGTATACTTGCGCCACACAATTCACAGGTAATAAAGGCTTTGGAGCCGTTTGCTATCTCAAGTCGCGATTCTTTTAACATCGTACGGATGGTTTTCTGTTTTACGCCGGTTGCTTCCGATACCTGTGCGGAAGTTGCACCGACATGTCTTTCAATATAATTCCGCACTTTTCCATAATCATCATAATCCAGATAGCCGCAATCCTCACACTGATATTCTCCAACTCCCTTAAATACCATAACACCACCGCATTGTTTACAGGTAATTGGACGATTGTACACATCAGCGTTTGTAAAATCTTTTAATGTACTCATTTTACACACTCCCCTATCATTTCAGATTCTATCTTTTATATGATTCCATCTATCATCCTATTGTTTTATACTTCATCAATCGCTTTTCCGATATCGGAACGCATATATTTATTCTCAAATTCAACCCATTTTGTGGCCTCATAAGCATTAGCTCTGGCTTCTTTCAAATCAGTGCCTGTGGCTGTAATACCAAGTACTCTTCCACCATTTGTCACAATCCCTTTTTCAGTCAGCTTCGTACCGGCATGGAAACAGTAATAACCTTCCTTACCTTCAAAGTTTTCCAGACCTTTAATCGGAAAGCCTTTTTCATAAGAAACCGGATAACCATCCGATGCCAGAATAACGCAAACCGCCGCATTGTCTTCAAACTGCAGATCTATTTTGTCCAGTGTACCGTCAATACAAGCCTCTACAACATCAATAATATCGTTTTTCATACGCGGCAATACGACCTGTGCTTCCGGATCCCCAAAACGCGCATTGTACTCCAACACTCTCGGTCCCTTTGATGTCAGCATCAGTCCAAAGAAAATAACACCTTTAAACGGTCTTCCCTCCGCTGCCATCGCATCAACAGTTGCCTGATAAATATATTTCTTACAGAATTCATCCACTTCTTTTGTATAAAAAGGACTTGGGGAAAAGTTTCCCATACCACCGGTATTTAATCCCTGGTCACCGTCCTTTGCCCTCTTATGGTCCTGTGCAGATGACATAATCTGAATGGTCTTTCCGTCAACAAAAGATAAAACAGAAACTTCCCTTCCGGTCATAAATTCTTCGATAACCATACGGTTGCCCGCAGTACCAAATTTTTTATCTTCCATAATTTCCCTGACACCGGCTTTGGCTTCTTCCAGTGTATTGCAAATCAGGACTCCCTTACCAAGCGCCAGTCCATCCGCTTTGAGTACGATAGGCATATCTGCTGTTTCCAGATAAGCTAACGCCGCCTTCGGATCATCAAAAGTTTCATATGATGCTGTCGGAATGTTGTATTTTTTCATAAGATCTTTAGAAAAAGCCTTGCTGCCTTCCAGAATTGCTGCATTCTTTCTTGGTCCGAATACACGCAGACCTGCGGCTTCCATCTCATCTACCAGACCGCCTACCAATGGATCATCCATACCAACAATCGTAAGATCGACTTTCTTTTCTTTTGCAAAAGCAACCAGCTTATCAAATTCCATCGCACCAATCGGAACGCATTCCGCAATCTGACCGATACCCGCATTTCCCGGTGCACAATAAATTTTATCTACCTTTATACTTTTTGCCACACTTGTTGCAATTGCATGTTCTCTGCCGCCGCTTCCTACGATTAAAACTTTCATTCTGCTAACCATACCTTTCCGTTTTTCACTGATACTTTTCCGTTTGCAATCAAATCAATGGCATGTGGCAAAATCTGCCATTCCGCCTGTTCCATGACTCTTTTTTGTAAAATTTCCGGAGTATCTCCTTCTTCTACCGCAACCGCCTTCTGTAAGATAATCGGTCCCGTATCGGTTCCTTCATCCACAAAATGTACTGTTGCACCGGTTACCTTTACTCCCCTTTTCAATGCTCCTTCATGTACCTTCAGTCCGTAATAACCTGTTCCACAGAAAGAAGGAATCAAAGAAGGGTGAATGTTGATAATCCGGTTTGGATACGCTTTTATCATCTTTTCAGGAATCACTACCAGGAAGCCTGCCAATACAATCAAATCCGGTGCTTTTTCCGTCACAGCCTGTAAAAAAGCATCATTAAACTGTTCTCTGTCCTCATAATCCTTCGGCGATACACAAATTGCATCAATTCCAGCATTTTTTGCACGTTCCAATGCATAAGCATTCCTGTTGTTGCTGATAACACGCACAATCTCTGTATTGGTAATGGTTCCCTGTGCAATTCCATCGATAATTGCCTGTAAATTGGTGCCGCCGCCGGACACACATACGAGTATTTTTAACATAGATTTTTCATTCCTCAAATCAGTGTTACTCCTTTTTCACCTGCGATAATCTGTCCTACGACATACGGTGTTTCACCGGCTGCCCGAATCGCTTCCATGGTCTTATCCACATCAGCAGGGTCAATTGCAAGTACCATGCCCAGTCCCATATTGTAAGTATTGTACATCATTTTTTCTTCCAGATTTCCTGTTTTCTGCAATAATTTGAAAATCGGAAGAACCGGATAGCTGTCTTTCTTTACTTCTGCATTTACGCCTTCCGGAAGCATTCTCGGAATATTTTCATAGAAGCCGCCACCGGTAATATGGCTGCATCCCTTTACAGTAATGCCTGCATCTTTAATGGATTTCAAAGCTTTCACATAAATCTTAGTCGGTGCAATCAATGCTTCTCCGAGTGTTGTTCCAAGTTCATCATAATAGGTGTTAAGACTTTCTTTTGTCATATCGAATACTTTCCGTACAAGGGAAAAACCATTGCTATGTACACCGGAAGAAGCAATTCCGATTAAAGTATCACCCGGCTTGATATCCGCTCCGGTAATCAAATCCTTCTCATCTACAACACCTACCGCAAAGCCTGCCAGGTCGTATTCATCCTCCGGATAAAAGCCTGGCATTTCTGCTGTTTCACCGCCAATCAGCGCCGCACCGGACTGAATACAACCGTCTGCCACACCCTTCACAATCGTCGCAATTTTCTCCGGATAGTTCTTGCCGCATGCAATATAATCCAGGAAAAATAACGGTTCTCCGCCTGCACAGGCAATGTCATTTACGCACATTGCAACACAATCAATTCCTACCGTATCATGTTTATCCAGAAGAAATGCCAGTTTCAGCTTAGTTCCTACTCCATCTGTACCGGAAACCAAGGTTGGTTTCTCCATATCCTTAATCTTTGCCAAAGAAAATGCACCGGAGAAGCCGCCAAGTCCACCCAGCACCTCTTCCCGCATCGTTTCCTTCACATGCTTTTTCATAAGCTCTACTGATTTATAGCCTGCCTCAATATCAACACCCGCTGTCTTGTAATCCATGATTTCTTCCTCCAAAATATATACTCATTAATAATTTTTGTATCCCACTTCCTGTAATCTTGCGTCCTTCTTCTGCACACTTTCTTTCAGTCCCTGTGTGTAGTCTTTTAGCTTCTGCAGCAAAGCATCATCCGATGTTGCCAGAATTTTTGCTGCCAGAATACCTGCATTCTGCCCACCGTTAATCGCTACCGTTGCTACCGGAATGCCGGACGGCATCTGCACGATAGAATAAAGGGAATCTACCCCGCCTAAGTCCGAAGTCTTCATTGGGATACCGATAACCGGCATCGGAAAAATAGCCGCACACATACCCGGCAGATGCGCCGCTTTGCCCGCTCCTGCTATAATCACTTTAAAGCCCTTGCTCTCTGCACTTTTGGCATATTCAAAAAATACATCAGGTTCCCTGTGTGCGGAGATAATCGTCATCTCATAAGAAATTCCGAGTTCTTCCAGAATATCTGCGGCCTTAGCCATTACGGGCATATCGGAATCGCTGCCCATTACAATACCTACCTGTGCCATGCTGCCATGCCTCCTCATTCTCTTCTCTATTCCAACCGTTTCCACAATATCTTGTGGGTAAACGGCACATTTCTTTATACAGTGTACTAAATTTTCCACTAAGAAGCAATACGAATTTCAAATTTATACAAAAGCCTTATTTAACTCTTCACAACCTTCTAGCACAAACCGTCCTTCTATAATAACCGGAATCACCTGATTCTCTCCGGTCACTACGGACAATTCTCCCAATTCATCATAAGGAATCGTAATATCCGTATGACAGTTAAAGTACGCTTTGCCTATATCCTCATTTCTTAACAGGGAAACTTCATTATCTCTTGCAATGATTTCCTTGCCGTCCGGATTATAAACCTTTACCTCTTCCGCATGCGAATAACAGGTATCACCTACCGCAAAATGCGGCCCGGTCTTCTCTGCTATCAATATCGGCATTTTATCTTCGATTCCGTATTTTCTGGCAGCCACATATGCCGTTGTGTTCGTACCGATTGCAAACTCCCCGATTGGAAGAGTATCGTGATGGAACAATACATTGTCCTTGATATATTTCCTATTTTCTTCTTCCGTTTCAAAATTGGAACAGGTATAATCGGTAATCATACCATCTTTAAACTGAATGGAAATATTCTTATATTCCAATTCATTTAAGAAAACTCTGGTAACATGGAGTATCCCTTCCGTTCCGGCAAGCTGCGGTGAAGTAAACACTTCACCCACCGGGATGTTCACATCTGCCACACAGTTTTCAAAATTCGTTTCTTTCTCCGGATTGTGCAAAGTATGCAGCTGTATCTTCAGATTCGTACGATTTTCTCCCATGCCTTTCACAAGAACATACTTGCCTTTGTCTAACGTATCGATAATGGACTGCTGAATAGACTGATACCGTTTATAATCCAGCGTATTGATGCGGATTATCTCATCAAAAATCTCTTCATACTGTGCTCCGATTTCCGGCACCGGGAAAGCAATAATCGTAAAGCTTCTTTCTTCGCCTTTGATATACTGATTCTGTAAAGTTCCCGCTTTGGATGTATATTCTACAGAAAGTTTCTGCTGCTTGTCAGTTAACTTGCAGGCAGTTTCCTTGTTCTGTGGTACAAACGGTGTTTCTCCGAAAATTTCCAGAACCGCCGGTCCACCCATGACGCCTGCTTCTTCCTTCAATTGCTCATAAGCATTTTGCATACACTCAAGCTTACGCTGTACCAACGCACTGTCCAAAAAAAGTGCCTGATCTTCTTTGTGGTCATAATCAAACTGCTTATTTGGGTTGGCACCAAAGAAACCATTCTTATTCACGTTACGTCCCTGAAAGATATTCGTTCCTGCACGATATATGGTCGGTTTTAGACCAATCTGGTCAAAATTTTTGATTGCTTGTTTTATCATCCGTTCAAATCCAAGACAGTAACGGATATTAACGGTTTTCTTAATCGAAATATCTTTGTTACCAACTGCAAACCCAATCCGGTAGCCTTCGGTATAGGTATCCGCCATCAGACGTGTCGTTTCTTCCGACAATTCTGTCATATGTCTTGCTGTGCGGATTTCATTCTCTGTCACATATTCTCCATAATAATATAAATAACGAATATCGGACAAATCGCTTTCCATGATAATCCTTGTTGCAAAATCCTTCTGTGGCAAAAGCAGTCCCGCTACCCGCTCATAAGTTTCTGTTTCATAGTAATCGCTTACATACCAATAAGCTATCTGTCTGAGTTCTTCATAATCCGGTACCGGTCTGTCCTGTCCCTCTTCCGCTTCTTCGACCGCACACAAAAATGCCTGATAGATTTCCAATAATAATTCGGCTCTTATGACCATATCAGTCAATGATTGTTCATAAGCGGCAGCTATCATCCCCCGGAGTTCTGCCGAAACAAACGCCAACAACTGCCCCATTTCCTTACCGAAACAATTTACCGCATAAGTCGGATTGGCATAACTTCTTTCATAGTTTTCCGGCAGAATATCCTCATACAATTCTTTGTTATGCTTCTGCAGTTCTTCTAAGGTTACCCTGTAAAGACTTCCATCTTTTACAAAATCCCATGTTCTTTTCATAAGCAGAACAAATTCTGCCATTCGGTTAAAATAATCCCGGTATTCCTGTGCACATTTCTTTTCCTGTGGTATCTGTGAAATACGCTCCATGGCTAATGCAAAGCGCTCTTTTTCCAATTCTGTTTTCTCTGTCTCTGTCATGATTTCCTGCATGGATTCTATCGCCTTTCTTCTAATATCCGCCGATGCCATATGCACCTGCGTATAAAACAGCACTGATAACCCCCAGTGCCAGCACATTTAGTCCGATTCCCAAATAGGAAAAAACATAATATTTATCTTTCTCTGTTTTGGAAATCACACCTATGACTATACCGATCAACGAAAATATAGTTGCCAGCAATGCAGCCGCACCATATTGCGCCGGTACTGCTCCATCCTTTCGGTAACTCATAAAAATTGCATAAATAAGAGTTGCCAATGAGATGATGCCCAGAATGGTGGACATGATTCCTTTCTGTGTATGGTTCTTATTGGTAAAAATATAGCTGTTTTTACGACTCATAAAAACTCCTTTAAAATCTGCAAATGGGCATTCCCACCGGAAATACCCATTCATCCCTTTAGAATAAAATTTTGTTTCTGCCTGCTAACAGCTTCGCACCACTGATAATAAGAAGCACGCCGCTCGCCACACCTACTACCAGTGATACAACACCGACAGCAATGCTTAATGCTCCTGCACCACCCATTGTCTTATATGTTTTTTCTTCCATATCAATACCGTCCCTTTCCGTCACTCACAGTTTCCTACCTGTGCCTATATCTATGTCTATTCCTGTTTCCTTTTATTTTGCACCATACTGTTCATAATATGCGTCAATAGAAGCTTTGAGTGCATCATCAATATAGATGTTTCCCTTGTACGGTTTGTTATACAAACATTCTACCACCTCTGCCATGCTGACAATGGCATTGGCATCAAAACCATATTTTTCCTTGATTTCTTCCAGTGCACTCTTCTCACTTTCCAAGCCTCTCTCCATACGGTTTAGAGATACCATCAATCCCTTAATTTCCACATCTGCCTGAGCCTTGATAATCGGGAAGGTTTCTTCAATGGATTTACCGGACGTGGTAACATCTTCAATAATAACTACTTTATCACCGTCTTTTAACTTACTGCCAAGTAAAATACCCGTATCGCCATGATCTTTCACTTCTTTCCGGTTAGAACAATAACGGATTTCCTTACCATACAATTCACTGATAGCCATTGTGGTTGCTACCGAAAGCGGAATTCCCTTATATGCAGGTCCGAAAAGCACATCAAAATCCAGACCATAATTATCGTGAATTGCCTTGGCATAGTACTCACCCAATTTTCGAAGCTGCGTTCCCGTCACATAAGCCCCTGCATTCATAAAGAATGGAGATTTTCTGCCACTCTTCAAGGTAAAATCGCCAAACTTGAGAACCTGACTGTCTACCATAAATTCGATAAATTCCTGTTTATATTGTTCCATCATTATTTCTCCTTTATCTTCCTGAAGCTTTCTCAAATCTTACCACAAAACAGCGAGCTTTTCAATGGGAACCGGAAACATGCCGTTCAAGAACATTTCACTTTTTTACCTGCCACATATTTGGCATATATCCCATTCAAATCAATTGAAAGGTAAATACTGCGTTCCAGACGCTGGCGTAGCGATAATTCCTGCGGATAGGGCTGCATGGAATCGTCCAGTACAATGGCATCCAGCTCATAGCCTTCTTCAAAGCTGCCGACTTTGCCAAAGAATTCGCCGCCGCCTTTTGTTGCCATATAAAACACTTCTTCAAAGGTCAGAGGTTTCCACGCAGAATCCACGTACCGCCAGTACAGCTTGGATACTTGAATGGCATCTGTCATGGCGCGGAAAATAGACTCGTTTTGCCCTCCTGCCACATCGCTTCCGAGTCCAACCTTAATTCCCAGTTCCAGATACCGCTTTATTGGTGCAATACCGGAAGCCAGATTCATATTAGAAGCCGGACAATGTGCCACAAATACGCCATTTCCGCGCATACATTCTACTTCTTCTTCAGTGGACCAGACACAATGCGCCATAATCGTTTTTGCATCGTTTCCAAAAAAACCATATTTATGATAAGTATCCCCATAAAATCCCGCATTAGGAAAAAGTTTCTTTACGGATTCCACTTCTTCCGGGTTTTCCGACAAATGGGATTGTACCGGCAAATCATATTCTTTTCGTACTTCCTGAAGCTTTTCCAGCAAAGGTTCCGAACAGCCAGGCAAAAACCGAGGTGTCAAAATCGGCATGGTGTTTCTGTATTTCCCGCGGTTTTTCTCCAACCATTTGCGCGTATCTAATATGGCCTGCTCCACATCCTCCTCACAAAGTTCCTGCGGGGCCTGTCTATCCATATTTACTTTCCCCACATAAGTTATCAGACCGGTCTCTTCCATCAGATTCATCAGAAGCACCGTTGCTTTCCAATGTCTGGTAGCAAAAATACAGGCACGCGTTGTAGCACTTTTCCGCATCTGCTCTGCAAAGATGGAATATGCATCACAGGCATAATCCAAATCCTCATATTTTACTTCCTCCGGAAATGCCTGTTCCTGCAACCATCCCATCAGTTCCAAATCCATTCCCATTCCACGAAAAGCATATTGCGGTGCATGAATATGCAAGTCAACCATGCCCGGAATAATCAGTCGGTTGCCATAATCAATAAGAGGCAATGACTCATATTGCTGCGGCAGTTTTTCAAAAACGCCACAGGATTTGCCATCCATACAAACGATATAGCTGTGTGGACACGCCTTAATTTCCGTTTTACTAACGCTATAACAAATATTACCTTTTAATACAAAATCTCCCAAACTTAAATTTCCTTTCCGGGATTGTTAAAAATCTTTTACAATTTATTATAGCCTATAATTCCAAAGAACACCAAATAGAAATCAGATTTATATTGTCTTTTCTTCTAAACAAACAACAGCCAGATGATTTTGGAAATAATATGGGTACCCATGTGCCCGATAAATGCATACTGGATACCATATTTATGGTATATCCAGCCAAACACCATTCCAAGTCCGCCGTTTAGTAAAAAGCACCGGAAGACCACTAACAGTGTCAGTCCGCCAAACATGGAAATCGTTGTCGGCAAATGTCCTGCGGCAAAAAGCATGGCGCTGATGATGTTTGCAGCAATATAAACCGCTTCCGGAATCTCTTCTTTTCCATAATTTCGGCAGAAAATTTTCCACAGAAGCAGTGCCACCAAAGACATAAAAAACAGTCGAAGTAATACTTCCTCTATGAAACCACCATAAAAAATGGAAGCCATCCAGTTATCGAAGCTTCGTATGGTAATCTCACTCTCATAAGTTGCCGCAACCTCCGGCAGTGCTTTCCCGAAAGTCCAATAATCCAGGCTGAACAAAATACCGCAGATAAGCGTTATGATAACTACTTTCAGCAGACTTTCCCTTTCGTACTTTATCGGCTTCATCAGTCCTGTCTTTTCTGCCAGAAGATAACCGATAAACCCACAGATTACCGCATACATAACACTCTGAACCATGCTCGAAAGTGCCAGAGCCTGTACACTGCCGACCTGCGCAAGTATCATCTGCTGCATTTCCTGCGTATAGGAAGCATAAGCATATTTTCCGGTAAAATAACCGCCAATGGCAGCAATCGGAATCATTGCTGCCGTAAATTGCAGCGCTTTTTTTCTTACTTCCCGTTTCGTATTATTTGCTTTTTCCATTATTTCTTTTTCCAACATTTCTCCCCGCCCCTCTTTCGTGCAAATATTTTTAATTTCTGATATTCCTCTTCTTCCTCCAGGACAGCAAAAGCTTGTGTATCAAAAACCGAAACCATGCTGTCATAGATAATCTTCTTATCTCTCGGCGCCCTGCCTCCAAGCGGTGCCTTTTCAAACCAGGCATTCAGGGCATCAAAATAGGCATCGCCATGCATTGGGTTCTCTTCCCCCTGTAAAAAGGCATCCGTCAGATAAATAAATTTCTTCAACATTTCCAATGCTTTCGCCTTTTTCCCATGCTGACAATAGATAATTGCCATCTGATAATACAGAAGAACCATGGAATTAAAGTTTAATTCTTCCAGCTTATATGCATCCGCCACCTTTTGAATCCGGTCAAGGCTTTCTTCGCATAAGATAAGATTGTCTTTGTGAATGGTCATATACTGTGTGGCACAGCCAGTCAGAGCTATCAGATAATAATACATACTAATCTGGGTAAAACTGTCTGCCTTTTCCATTTCGCCTGCACGCAGATACGCACCAATCAAGGTTCCTATATTCTGTGAATCCAGCCGGAAAGGATTACAGGTTTCTTCCAACGCCTCAATTACCTCTGCTGTTTTGCCCATCTGCAAATCCACTGCCGCCTTTAAGGCTACGACATCACTGCACAAGGCAATATCCTTACATTCCAGAAGAATGTGGTCGCACAACTTTTCTGCTTCTTCCAGTATCGAAATGCTTCTTGTTCCACCCGGCAGCATATAATGATTAACCCACAGACAGACAATCTGACTCAAAAACTCATAACAGGAATAATATTGTTTTACCAGTTTCCGGCTTTTTTCCATAACCGTTTCAAATTCATTCTCTGCAAATTCTTCGGCAAGCTCCATATAAATTTTTTCTATCTGCTCTTTACTAAGCTGCGGCTCATATCCCAACAGTTCATCAATCGTACTGTCAAAATATGCCGCAAGCTTTGGTAAAAGCAAAACATCCGGCAGACTTTGCCCGGTTTCCCATTTGGATACCGATGCCTTGGTAACCCCCAGGAAATCCGCAAGCTGTTCCTGCGTGATTTTTTTCTCATGGCGAAGTCTTGTCAGGTTATCCGCCAAATGAATGGACTGCATAAAAATACCCCCTTTCAGGTACATTTTACTGAAAAAGAGGGTATAACTCAATGGAGTCTGACGATACTTTGCGATTTTTTGTCAACCGGTGCGATACTTTTTATATTTTTCGTACCGGTATCTGGATTTCAGAAAGCCAGTCCTTGGGGGATTCTTTATTCCATACGCCGTCAATATAAGACTCTCTGATATTTCCACATATCTCATAGCCGTTCTCTTCGATAAACTTCAAAAGAATCGCGTATGTTTTCGGAAAGCTGTCATAGGATCCTTTATGAAAAATACAGGCCGCTTCTTTTACTTCCGGAAATACCTGAAAAGTAACCTTTTCCGAGTTTTCGCCTGCTTCCGTTACCGCCTCACAAACCTCTACCAGAATATCCTCTTCCTTATATCCCGGTTCCAGATAATGGGTAAAGCAATAATCCGGTTCCGCACAGATGCAGCCAAGCCGTTCCATCTCTGCGCCCATCTGCGGCATTACATCAAACAATTCATCATAGGAAAACAGCCTGGTTTTCATTGTGGCTACGGTAACCTGTGGTAAGCTTTTGATAAGTACCGGTGCAGACAGATTCAGATTTTCTTCTGCCAGATAGCTTTCCACCTGCGCCAGTGTTGCGGTAAGCTTTGCTATCTGTTTCAATATTTCCTGTTTCTTGGCACACAGCATTTCCTTCGCCGGCTGTCCATTCTGAATTGCTTTAATATCCTCTATCGAAAAGTCCATATTCCGTAGAGAAAGAATCTGCTGCAAGTCTGCAATCTGCCCGGCCAGATAATAACGGTATCCATTGCTCTCATCCACATATGCCGGCTTTAAGATGCCCTGTTCCTCGTAGTGGCGGAGTGTCTTTATCGTCACATGTCCCATTCCCGCAAACATACCGATACGATACAGTCTGGGCATTTCCCTTTCTTTACAATATTCATGTTCTTCTATCATTCTCATAGCAATCCCCTTTTCTATTCCCAGCGAAATGTTTTCACTGAAATCAAACTGCAAACAACCGTAATTCCTATTAAGAGCATTACAATTTTTACGGCATCATCCATCTGCACACCCAGCGAAGCCGCCTTCATCAGCCGGATTCCCTGTGTTAACGGTAATACAGATGCTACTTTCTGTAAGCCTTTCGGGAAAAGTTCAAAGGGAATGGTGGCTCCCGACAGAAAAAGCATCGGGAAATATACAGCACTGGTAACTGCATTTGCTGCTTTTACCGTCCGGCAGAGACTTGCCATCATAAATCCGATACTGAACATGGAGACCAATGTTAAAATCCAGGCTCCGATAAAAATAGCCGGCTTACCATCCATCCGATAGTCAAAAATCACCGTTGCAACCACCGTTATTGCGACTGCCGAAAAAATCGCATTGACAGCATTGCACAACATATCTGCCCCCAGAAGCTGTACCGGACTGCATGGGGTTACAAAAAAATGTTTCAATATTTTTTTATCCCGGTAATCTGCGATTGTCAGTGGGACGCCCATAAAAGCACCCGCACAGATACCTACTGCAATCAGAGATGCATAGGCACTTTGCAGGAAAGTATAACCGCTGTCCCCTGCTGTCTTGCCACCGGCAATCATCGCAATCAATAATAAAACGCCTACCGGCATCAGTATGCCAAAAATGATGCCGTCACAGGAGCGAAAACCCAGTTTTTGTTCAATCGTATATAATTTCAAAAATCGTTTCACAGCAGGACCTCCTCTCCCATATACCAAAGATATGCCTCTTCCAGATTATCGTAAGGACTTCCTGCAATCACGTCTTTTACCGTACCTTCAACTACCTTCTGTCCTTCTTTTATCAGGCAGATTCGGTCACAAAGGCTCTCTGCTTCCTCCATATAATGTGTCGTCAGGACAATCGTTGTTCCTTCCTCTTTCAGTTGTGTCAGATTTCTCCAGACTTCTCTTCTGGCTGCCGTATCCAGTCCGGTGGTCAGTTCATCCAGAAAAATAATTTCCGGGTTTGGAATGAGTGCCAGCACAACCGAAAGCTTCTGTCGTTCCCCTCCGGACAGCTTATTTACCTGTGCCTTTTCCAAAGACTCCAGCTTAAATTTCTGTAAGAGCGCATGATAATCTGCCGGTTCCCGGTATAAGACTGAAATCTCCTGACAGATTTCATCCACCCGGATAGCATTCTGATAATTGGATGCCTGAAGCTGCACACCTACTTTTTCAAAAATTTCTTTGCGGTGCTTACGCGGCTCTTTTCCCAAAATAGAAACCGTTCCGCTATCTGCCTTTTTCAGTCCGAGCAGGGTTTCAATCGTAGTACTCTTTCCGGCACCGTTATGTCCAAGCAAGCCAAACACTTCCTGTTTGTTTACTGCAAAAGACAAATTTTTTACAACACATCTTCCCTTGAAGGACTTGGAAAGATTTTTCACTTCAATACATGGATTCATCCTTTCTACCTCCCTTTCAAGGCTATGCTACAGCCTCCCCTAAGGGATGAGTCAAGAAGGAAATTTCTACAAAGGACGTTTTTCCCATTCTTCTCTTGTAATCGCATATACTTTGGTAATCCATCCTCTGACACGTTTTTCGTCGAAAGTGTAAGGATAATGCTGCATAATATCGGAATCAGCCAGCACCGCATAGAGGGCATCATAATCGTCCGTTGTCATTTCTCTTAAAATAAGTCTCTCAGTTTCTATTACCATTTTCCTTCGTTTCTCTAGGGTTGTGCAGACTACTGTAATGGGGCATGCATTATTTTACAAAAGGGTGTGTAAAATCATCCACATACCCTTTTATTACCGTCTATAAAGACTTAAATATCAATTTTTGGGTTTTTGATTCGTCACAACACAGCTAGAAGTTATCATTTTCTTTTGTACAGAGAAAATATTGACTTATGAATTTGTGACTATTCTCTTTTTTAATTCAAGTACTCGCTTTTCTATCTCTTTTATAATAACCTTAAATTCTTCATCCGGTTTTCCTGTTGGATCTTCAAGTCCCCAGTTGTCATCAAATACTCTTCCTATAAATGGGCAACCAACATTACAACCCATGGAAATTGCTATATCGACCTCAGGTATCTCTGAAATAAGTTTACTATGCTGTCCGTTTTGTTCCATATCAATACCATAGATTTCCTTCATCAGCCGAACAGCATCCTGATTAATCTGTGGTTTTGTTTCTGTTCCGGCTGAATAACTTTCAAACACATCTCTTGCCAGATATTTACCAAGTGCTTCCGCAATCTGACTTCTACAGGAATTATGAACGCATATAAAGGCTACTTTTTTCTTTTCCATTACTGAAACCATCCCCTTGTTTTATTTGCGAACCAGCAAAGTGCCAGCATTACCGGAACCTCAGTCAAAACACCCACAGTTGTAGCAAGTGCTGCCGGACTTGTTGTTCCAAATAATGCAATTGCTACAGCAACAGCCAGCTCAAAGAAATTCGATGCTCCTATCATTCCCGCCGGAGCTGCGATATCATGAGTCAATTTTAAGAGTTTGCATGCAGCATAAGCAATGGCAAAAATAAATACAGTTTGTATTATGAGCGGTATAGAAATTAATACGATGTGTAGCGGATTACTTAATATCACTTCTGTCTGAGATGCAAAAATCAGGACAAGAGTAAGCAATAAACCTATTGTAGTAGCATTATCGAACTTGTGTATAAATACTTTCTCAAAATACTCCTGCCTTTTTTCTTTATCATAAGTGTCCTAGTCAGAAAACCACCTGCAAGCGGAATCACAACAAAAAGTCCTACACTGATAAATAAAGTGCTATATGGAACGGTTACATTTGAAACTCCAAGTAAAAACTTTACGATTGGAACAAATGCTATGAGAATAATCAAATCATTCGTTGCTACCTGCACAACCGTATATGCCGGATTACCTTTTGTGAGAGTACTCCAAACGAATACCATTGCTGTACAAGGTGCTGCTCCAAGAAGCACTGCTCCTGCTAAGTACTCTGTAGCAAGTTCCGGTGTAATCAATGCCTTAAATACAGTAAACAAAAAGAAACTGCCGATTGCATACATGGTAAAAGGCTTAATCAGCCAGTTCACAATCCATGTAACAAACAGACCCTTTGGATTCTTGCCAACCTGCTTTACACTCTGAAAATCCACTTTCATCATCATTGGATAAATCATTACCCAAATAAGAATAGCAATCGGAATAGAAATTCCTGCTATAGATAGTTTATCCAAAAATGTAGGAATTGCCGGCAGAAACTTTCCAATCAGAATTCCCACTACCATACATAACAGTACCCATACACTTAAATATTTTTGAAAAAAGCTAATGCCCTCTGCTTTTGATTCTTTACTCATAAATACCTTCCCTCTAGCAACCAAGTTTTTTAAGAAGTTCTTCCACCTGGGATACTTTTAATACCTTACCCATAGATACTACCTGTTCATTTACAACTATTGCAGGCATGCTCATAGAACCATAGCTCATGACTTTTTCCATATCTGTGATGTACTCAACTTCTGCATCAAGCTTCATGTTCGCAACCGCTTTTTTTACATTTTCATATTGCTCATGGCATGCTTTGCACCCGGCACCTAAGACCTTAATATGACACCCATTTTCTCCACATGCGCAGCAACATTCGCTAACTGACTCCTTTACAGGTGTTTCTCCACAGCAGCATCCTCCCTTTGTTTCCTCTTCCATTTTCTTACCAAATCCAAATAATCCCATGTTACTAATCTCCTTTTCTTTTTATTAATATGTGATATTTTTATATCCTTAGATAATCAGATACTGAATTGCATTAAAGAAGTATCCCACAATGATAATTCCCACTGTACAGATTGCAATAAATACCCCTAACAGTTTTGGTTTTATGGCTTTTTTCAACATAATCATAGATGGCAGACTAAGCGTTGTAACACCCATCATAAAGGATAGAACAACACCAAGCTTCGCTCCCTTTGCAAGCAAAGCTTCTGCTATCGGGATGCAGCCGAAAATATCTGCATACATGGGAATTCCTGCGATTGTTGCAATAATGACACCGAATGGATTTCCATTCCCAAGGAATCTCACAATCAAATCTTCCGGAATCCAGTTATGAATAAAGGCTCCGATACCTACTCCTATCAGGATATACGGAAATACCTTTTTAAAAGTTTCTGCAACCTGTTCTGCTGAGTACTTGAGGCGATCCTTTACGGTCAATTCCTCCTGCGGTATATCAATCTGTTTTGCATTTCGAATAAACGCTTCTACCTGATTTTCAAGATGTAATTTTTCAATTAGCATTCCACCTGCTACTGCAATCACAAGTCCAAGAACCACATATACAATTGCCACCTTGGCACCGAAGATACTCATCAGAAGCACAAGTGATCCCAGATCAACCATGGGTGATGAGATTAAAAATGAAAAGGTTACTCCAAGCGGAAGTCCGGCACTTGTAAATCCAATAAATAGTGGGATTGATGAGCAGGAGCAAAACGGTGTTACTGTTCCAAGCAATGCTGCTATGATATTAGCTCCGATTCCATGAAACTTTCCAAGTATCTTCTTTGTTCTTTCCGGTGGAAAGTAACTTTGAATGTAACTTATGATAAAAATCAACACACAAAGCAAAACCACAATCTTTATCACATCATAGATAAAAAATTGAATTGTTCCACCTAGTTTTCCTGTTGTATCTAATCCTAATGCATTTAATAAATTCCCAATTAAGACACTTAACCATTTCATGCCAAGTATCTGGTCTTGTATAAATGTCCACATACATCCACCTCCATCTATATAGACAAGCATCTATATATTTCTTCTATTTTTTGCTGGTACAATCTGCACCAGCATATCATACATGCTATTCAATCTCACATTCATTCTTTTTTTCACAACAGCCTTCTAAATGATTACCTTGTGAGGCATTACCGCAACAAGTGATTGCCGCAATATAATCTTTGTACTCTTTGAACTTCTCACAGTTGATAGAATAATGCTGCCACTTTCCATCTTTATAAGAACTTACCAGACCACAGTCTGAAAGCACCTTCATATGATGAGACAATGTCGGCTGCGTTACTTGCAACTCTTCCAGGAGGTGACATCCACACTTTTCTCCCTGTGTTAGCATCTCTATAATTCTCAGTCTGTTTGTATCTGACATTGCTTTACAGATAATTGCGACTTCTTCTCTAGTCATTTAATCCTCCTTTAACAATACTTTTCCAAAAGCTTCAATGCTTCTTCCACACTTCCGGCGGCATCCAAATCTCCGGCATATTGCACTCCCTGCTGAATTGCCCTGTTTAGTGTTTCTCCATACTGTTTCTTTCCATATTTCCGGATAAACAGTGCAGTTGCCTTTGCCGCATATTCATTTTTCTGTCCATAATATCCTTTTTGACAGTTTTCCAGTTCAGGACAGTCATAGCAGCCGTCATATCCCTTTTTCTCAGCACATTTTACATTCGGACATTTTTTGTCCTCAAACAGTGTAGCGAAAGAACAACAGTTATAATCACTGCGGCAGGAACCGCACCACTGTCCCATAAAGCAGTAGTCGCAATGATGTCCGCATACGCTGACCGGGTCCATGCCTTCGCGTGCCTCCTGTACCAAAGTGGTTTTGATTGCCTTACAATTTTCTATTCTGGCACCTTCATCACCCTGTTCTTTATCAAATGAATACCGTTTCAGCACTTCACAGGGAAACTCTCCACATTCCCCACAGAACCGGATGCCCCTGCCTTTTACACACTCGGCAATTTCACACTTTGCATCTCCTCCTGCTGCCCAGAAAGGATTGCCCTCACTTGCTACGCAGCCACCGCAGTTACACTGCTCCTTGTATTCACATTTACCACAATCCAGTCCACAATACGTTGAAATCGTTACCATATCCTTTTCCTCCCTCATTTTTTCCTGTTGTTACACACCCCGGAACCACTTCACTCCCGGCTGATTGGCCTTATGTTCCCCGATGGGCTTTTCCATCCAGACCATATGGTACCAACGATTGAATTTATACCCGCACTGATGAAACTTTCCCACCATCTGATAACCCATACTTTGATGAAACGCTACACTGTCTTTGGTCAGATATTCATCTTCTGTTTCCGGATAGGCTATGCATGCATTCAGATTCAAAATATTCTGTGTTTCCAGAATATTTTCCAAGGCAGTATAGAGCTGTCTGCCGATTCCCATACGTCTTTTTTCCTGTTTTACATAAACCGAAAGTTCCACCGCCCAGTCATAGGCAGCTCTGTTCTTAAACGTATCGGCATAGGCATAACCTGCAATTTCTTCTCCGTCAATTGCTACCAGATAAGGATATTTCTCCAGAATTCTGTGGATTCTTGCTGCAAATTCTTCTGTTGTCGGAACTTCGTATTCAAAAGTAATTGCCGTTTCCCGTACATAGGGCTCATATATTTTTACTAATTCCTCTGCATCCTCTGTTTTGGCTACCCGTATTTGAATGTCATAATCTGCTATCATATTTCCTCCATGCCGGTATGTAAAATCCTATCGCTACTTACCTTAATCTCTATACACGCCCTTTTCTTATCACTCTACCAGATATCCTTTTATTTATCTACTTTTCTGAGACAAGTTACACATATTCCTTACTCTCTTTCTCTGTCTGCTTTTAATTTCCGGTTAATCGCATCTGCATCCTTCTTTTCAAACCAATAGCTTAATCCATAGGTCAGTATATCAAAAAACAGTATCGAAAAAAACATAACAATATAACCTGCTAGTCCAAGTGCATCACCGACAATATAATAGATGCTTGCGATGATGGCTGCTTCAATTACCAGAAACTCAATAACCCTCTGTAGAATAATCTGCCTAATTGTCATGTCTTCTTTGAAATAGGTAATGAGACATGGCAGCATACAGACAAGCCCCAGAATCGCCGGTAAGAAAAAATAGTGATATGATATTGGCTCGTCTCCTGCAAAAAAACTTCCGATAATTCCAATTGAAAGCGCTATCTCCGCCTGTATGATAATATAATCGGACAACATCTTCCGAAACGCATTTCTAATATCCATAGTTCATCTCTCTCCAATCTTTTACAGACCTGTTGCCGTTTTATGCACTCATAATTTCCATTGTAACCTCTTTTGCATACTGCCGCGATATCAAGACTTCTTCTCCGTTCGACATCTTAGCATACAGTCTGCCGTTTAACGCAGGACGCACCGAAATAATCTGTCGTAAATTGAGCAGAGCCGACTTGGAAGCCCGTTTTATTCCGCACATCCGCAGGCTGTCCTCCAACTTATACAATCTCATCTTCATTTCATACATCTGTTCTTTGGTATATGCAAAAACCAAATCTCCAACCGCTTCAAAATACAGAATCTCTTCGATGCGCAGTTTCACCATTTCTTTGTTCTTCCCATAAGCTGTAATCTGCTTTCCCGAGCCTAAAATATAATTTTCAATATCCTCGAACTGCTTTGTCCACTCCCTATAAGCAATCGTAATACCTTCTTCCTGTGAACATTCCACTTTTCGTTTCAACAGATTCATTTTCCTCTCCTTTTGTAATTATACTCTTCAAAAAAAGGATGCACCTTTGACAGCGCATCCAATGTTTATCCCTATTAAATTCTTCTATATGTCTTACCGACTCTGCAATGCCCCGCTGATATCAGCAATCATATCCTCTACAGCTGCTCTGGATGCCTCTCCGAAATGCTCTGCCCCGAATTTTGCATATTTTTCCTGCTGATAAGCTGCAATGATACCTCTGGAGGAATTTACGATTGCACCCAGTCCATCCTCATTGAAGAAATGTACCAAATCTGCACCCTTGCCACCCTGTGCGCCATAACCAGGTACCAGAATGAAGGATTTTGGCATAATCTTACGAAGGACCTTGCCCATCTCCGGATAAGTTGCTCCGACTACAGCACCGATATAGCTATAAGAATCTCCCATACATTCTGCACCCCATTCAGCTACTTTCTCGCCGACAATTTCATATAACGGCCTGCCGTCAATTAGTCTATCCTGAAATTCTCCGCTACTTGGATTGGAAGTCTTAACAAGAATGAATAAGCCCTTCTTCTCTTCCTTACATACTTTGATAAACGGATTGACACCGTCAGAACCAAGATACGGATTAACCGTTACAAAATCCTCATTGAACCCGTAATAAGCATTGCTTCCTACCTGAACCTTCCCAAGATGTCCCACTGCATAAGCCTCCGATGTGGAACCGATATCTCCACGTTTGATATCACCAATCACAACCAGCCCTTTTTCTTTGCAGTAGTTTACCGTTTTCTGAAAAGCAATCAGCCCTTCAATCCCAAACTGTTCATACATGGCAATCTGCGGTTTGACAGCAGATATCAAATCATATACATGGTCTACGATTTCCTTATTGTATAACCAGATGGCTTCCGCCGCACCCTTTAAGGTTTCGCCATACTCCGCAAAAGCCTGTTTTTGAATGTGCTCCGGCACATACTTTAACATCGGGTCCAAGCCTACTACAATCGGTGCACCTGTTTTCTGGATGTTGCTTATCAATTTATTTATCATTGTCTTTTCTCCTCTTAGCCTTATCTTATAATTCCCGGTTCTCCAAATCCTTCAGTACATACCGGTTTTCAATATAGTATGGGAACTCTTCCTTGGTTACCCATTCATATTCTCCGTATTCTTCTGTCAATACGATATTTTCTTCCTCGTCTTCCGGAATAGAACAGATATAGGCAATCCCTACACAATGCGTATCCCCCAGCATATTAGACCAAGTATACTCTATTTTCTCAATTTTACCTTCAATTGACAAAAGTTCACGAATCGCACGAAGTACCGCATCATCCGGTGCTTCTCCATGATTCACTTCCGTATCCAGAAATTCCCAGACAAAAGGATCCGGAATACGATCATCTACCCATCTCTTAATCAAAAGATACTTATCATCCTTTTTTATAATACCTTTTACACGCAAATATGTATTTTCCATAAGCATCCTCCATTTCCTTTTTCACAAGTGCGAGCACTTTCCTATTACATAAAATAGTACCATTGACACATTTTCTTGTCAACTTTCCAACTTATTCTGCTTATCTTGTTTTCAGGAACTGGTACTCCCTTTGTGCAGCCGTATCATCCGGATAGGATTTCAGATAATCACTCATAAGAGCTGCTGACGTTTTATATTCCTGCATATATTCATATGCCACGATTTCATTGAATTTCAAAGTCTGCAACATCGAATTGTCCTCGATATTCATTCCCGTCTGAAAGGCAATCAATGCCAGTTCGTATTCACCCATCTGCATTCTGCATAAGCCTAACTGATTATAGATTTCCGGCTTAGTCGAATCATTTTCCACATAATCACTGTAAATGCTGGAGGCATAGTTATAATCTCCCAGTGCTTCATAGGTTCTGCCAAGAAACAATGCCGCTCCGTAATCCGATGCCGTTTTTAACTTTGACAGGCAAAGTTTGGCATTTTCATAATCCTCCAGATAATAATAAATGCGCCCCAAATCATAGTCGGAAATAGATTTCTCATTTGCCGCTACCGCGCTTTGCAGATATTCCACTCCCGCATCTTTATATCCGTTATCCAGTAAAGCCGTATAAATCTGAATCAGCCGGTCATAATCATTTGGTGCCAGTACAACCACCTGGTCAAAATCCAATTTGGCGCCCTCATAATCCCCACCGTACAACTTCACACAGCCTCTGAGATAATATGCTTCCACATCCTTCGGCCGCAATGCAAGAATTGCATCATAAGAACTGACTGCCTTCTCCGGCTGCCCATCCCGGTAATATGCCGTAGCCAGATAATAATTGATATCAAAATCCATATTCTCCGGTGTTCCGCCGCTTAACTGCAAAGCCTTCTCCAGACAGGCAATGGCATCCTCATACTGTGTAAGCCCGATATAGGCAATTCCCATACCGCGGTAAATCAGCCTCTCATCTTCTCTATTCTCCAACGCAGCTTCAAAGCTGCCCAGTGCTTCTTCATACTGCAGATTTTCTACCGCAGCCATTCCCACACTGATATTGTCTACTTTTCCCTCTGCTCCGCATCCTGTACAAAGCAGTACCGCAATGAAAGCTGCGGCAAGTAAATTCTGTTTTTTCATGCATTTCATCCTAATCTATCCACTTCTATTTCTTCCGGTATCCGAACCCTATTTTTATCTTACCACATCCGTTTCCACAAGCCAACCGCCTAAATCAGATTTCCACAAGCCAGATCTTTCATGATTCCAAAAAATTCCCGCACCATATTATTCAATTGAAAATACACATTGGAACGCGCAGAAATGCCGCACACATTCTTAATCCCCAGGTGTTTTGCCAGATGGACGCCCCGGAATACATGAAAATTGTTGGTTACAATTCCCACCCGGTCATTTTCCTTATCCAGAAACTGTGCACTAAACAGAATGTTTTCCGAAGTATCGGTAGATTTATCCTCTTTTATAATGCGTCTCGGTTCAATCCCCTTTTTCACCAGATATTCATACATGCCCTGTGCCTCCGTACAAGGTTCGTTTGAACCCTGCCCGCCGGAAACAATACAGATTGTATTTTCATTTTCTATCAGATAATCATAGGCTTCATCCAGACGGAATTTCAGTGCAGCACTCGGTCCGTTTTCCTTAACCTGGGCTCCGAGCACGATAATGTAATCCAGATTTTTTTCGCCCTTTTCCCAGTAATGGCTGATAATCAGACCTTCTACAATAACAAACAGAAGAATCCCAAACATCAGACAGCCGACGATTATCTTTTGTAAAACAGCCGGCAGCATACTCCACACATGAAAATGCAGGAAAAAGGTCAGACCGAGAAAAAAGAGGCCTCCCGCTGCCCAGATCAGATAGAATCTCGTTCCCGATTTAATACTGTAAATCAAAAAACAATATCCGAAGCAAAACAGACTCAATAAAATACAAAAGATTTCTCTTTTCATAAATTCTCCTTCTCCTATGGGTTCTTCCGTTGCTTTCCGCCAATTCCCGACCGGACTCTGCAACCGTTACCGCAGACTGTTGATTGCCATAATATATTTTTGCTCCGTTACGCATAAGTTCCTTCGGAATTCTTCCCCAATAATTGAAAAAACGTACATCCCGGAAAAAGACT
>JAQXTA010000004.1 GCA_029219245.1 Lachnospiraceae bacterium
TATCTGTCAAAAATTCTATCTTCAAGTAATCATCTGCTTTCACTTATAAACGATATACTGGATATGAGTCGAATTGAGAGCGGAAAGATTAAACTTGAAGAGAAGGAAGCAAATCTTTCTGATATATTCCATGATATCAAATCCCTGGCTATGGGATGGATATTCCCGGGATATGATACTGTGGATGATAAGTTGCCTGAAAAAACAACGCTCCAAAGAGAATTGAAGAAGTATCTTTTGGCAGGAAATAAATTTGGTACTGCCAGAGGACATATCAAGTTGCACATTAATAATACTGATATAGAGCTGTTTTGTTAAGTTAGTCTGGTTTGTGGAGATCCATCATTGTCTCTTATATGTAGCCGGAATAAAAATCTTTGCATTGTGAGTAAAAAGAAGTAAAAATAATTGCAATAAGTGAAGATATCTGCATTGCAAGATTCTCCAAAACTAATCGAAAGAGGGATAATGTAAGAGCTTTGTTTGATTATATCGAACAGTTTCCAATTATTGATATTAAGAGAACGTCTTCAGCGTTGGGTTTAAGCTACAATACGGTATCAGCGGCAATAAACAAGCTGGTGGGAATTGGTATATTAAAAGAAACGACAAATGCATCAAGAAATCGTGGTTTTTCTTACGAAGAATATCTTTCAATATTTAGAAAAGATACCTGATATGTACTTTGACATTATAGCGGTGTTTAAAACGCTTTGCCTGCTTGGTGCAATCTATGGTTTACTGCATAAAATAAGTTTCTATCATATGCCGGTTGATAAGCATAAATGCATTAATTGCGGTAAATGTGTAGAAGGCTGCCCGGCAGAAGCTGTTAGACTTGGTTTTAGAGCTAAAAGAAAGGAAGTCTGATACAGTCATGCAAAAAGTATAATGCCATAGCCTCCATCCGCCTGTTTCCATCTTCTGAAAATCCATGTCCTTCCTTCTGAAACACCTCTATTCTGGCATTTTTATACCATTCAGAAGCCCGGATACTGTAATCCAGCGGTACAATCTGATCTTCTGCGCCATGCATCATCAGAACATTTTTCCCGAACTTGCCAATCTGTTCTTTGATGTTAAAGTTACGGATGGATTCAAAAAATTTACGTCCTAATGTCATTTCCCACAACTCTTCCTGATCCGGAATATCCTCAGGATTTTTAAAACGTTCATTCCAATTATCCGCAATGCAGAACGCCGGATACAGAAGAATCAGTCCGGCAATATCTGCCTGCTTCTCCTCTGCGGCTAACGCCGACACCATACCCCCCTGACTGGCACCAAACAAATAGAGATTTTCTGTCGCCACACAATCCCATGTTTTTAGTTCATCTATAACAGCTTCCAGATCTTCTTTTTCTGTAAATAACGTCATTTCTGTTGTTGGAAAGCCGCTTTGATCTCTCGTACTGCCTCCACAAAAAGTATAGCAGAATGCGCCTGTTCCATTTGCTGAAAAGTATTTGGCTGATCTGTCAAAATCCGTTTTATATCCATTATATCCGTGACTGAATATCACTACCGGAAATTGTTTTTTCCCTTCGGGCATATAAAAAGTTCCGTCTACTATTCTGTCATGATGCCGTATTTTGATATCTTTTATTTTCAAACTTTTGCCTCCCCAAATCTGTCAAAAGACTTCGCGATAAATCGTTTTTGTCAACCAGTATGTATCTTCAAAAATGATGTGTTTTTGCCTTGTGTGTACTCACCTTCAATCAAGCTAAACCCAGAATTATAGTATATATTATCATATATTAAACGGTTTTTCTACAAGTTTACTCTATCCAATGGTCAAAAAAACATCGACATCTTTTGCTCTGCACGATATAATATAGGTAATCTAATAAGAAAATAGTGTCATCATTTTCAAGGCTTGCCTTGACTTGTATTAACTTAAAATGATAAGTGTTTCCACCATGGATTTGAACTCCTAAGCGAAAGACCGCTGGTTCAATTCCAGTCAGGGATGCTAAGGGTATTTTCATGAATTATATTATTTTGGATTTGGAATGGAATCAAAGCAGCACCGGAGAAGAAGAAATCAGTAAGCTTCTCCCCTTTGAAATCATCGAAATAGGTGCTATCAAACTAAATAGCAGCCGAAAAATGATTGATGAATTCAATGAGTTAATCAAACCTCAAATTTATCATGAGATGCACCATATTACCAGAAAACTGATTCATTTGCAGATGGAACAGTTAGAAAAAGGAAGACCTTTTCCGGAGGTAATGGAGGAATTTCGTAGATGGTGTGGAGAAGATTATATTTTCTGTACCTGGGGACCTCTTGATTTAATGGAACTGCAGAGAAATATAAAATACTACCGGTTAGAGCCGCTTTCTGACAGACCTTTTCCGTTTCTGGATGTTCAGAAACTTTTCAGTATCGCCTGTGAGGATAGAAAATCCAGAAGGACTCTGGAATATGCTATTGATTTCTTAAAAATTGAAAAGGACATTCCTTTCCATAGGGCATTCAGTGATGCGTACTATACAGCAAAAATATTATCCATACTGGATGAAAAAGTATTGGAAAATTATTCTTATGATGTATTTCATATTCCTGCCGGAAAAGAGGAAGAAGTACATGTTCTTTTTGATACTTACGCAAAATATATTTCCAGAGGATTTGATGATAAACTGGAAGCCATGAGCGATAAGACGGTTATCAGTACGAAATGCTATTTGTGCCATAAGAATTTACGCAAAAAAATCAGATGGTTTTCTCCGAATGGTAAGCATTATTATAGTGTTTCTTATTGTGATAAACATGGCTATATGAAATCCAAAATAAGGATTCGTAAAGCAGAAAATGATAAAATTTATGTCATAAAAACTTCCAAGTTTATTACGGAAGATGAGGTAGAAGACATCCGCGATAAACAGGAGCGGGCAAAAAAACAACGTAAGGAAAAGCGTTCATCTAGAAGTCAAAATCATCGAAGTTAGAGCGGATACGTTCTCTTCGATGTTTTTTTCTATTTACGCGGTTTTTCCGGCGGCGGGAGTAATTATTATTGATAATAAATGCCCGGATAATAAACATGCAAATGACAACTAAAGCAAAAAGCAGGACGGCTATCAGAACTTTCTTTATATTGATAAAGATAGCCTTATTTTCGGAAGAATCTTCTGTATCATTCATACTGCTGCTATCAATGGTTGTATCCATAGAAGTATTTTCTTTTTCCGTGGAAGCTTTTTCAAATTGATAGGTAGAAGCAGTGTCCTTGGCAAGATTCACATAAGCACAGCCTACATAAGTACCGTTGTAAGTATAGTTAATCCGGGCAACATGATTATCACCGCTCGCATTATAATCAATGCTGGAATCCAGATTAGAAAAATCTGCCATATTCGGTACGATAACGTAACTATTTGTATCAATGGATAAGATAGGTTTTGAGTTTCCAAAAATATCAGTGTCTGATTGAAAGAAATTAACATTATCGATATTGTATTTTTCTTCATTTTCGGAAATATTCAGTACTTGAAAATTCTGAAAACCATAATCAAATAACTCTATTGTATCAGTAAACTGAGTAGGAGATTCTTCTTTGAAGACGATGCAGATAAGTTTCATACCATTTTGTTCGGCACAGGTTACGAGAGTCTGTCTTGCTTCGTTGGTATAGCCGGTTTTTCCACCTATGATACCTTCATAAGAAATCTCATTATTGATTAGCTGATGTTTATTATTCAGATAAAAATCATCCGGTTGTGTTGCAGTCGGTTCAAAATGATAACGAGCTGTATTGCTGATTTTACAAAGCATTTCATTTTGAAAAAACTGACAGGATATCAGGGCAAGGTCATAAGTGGAAGTATAATGATTTTCATCAAAGAGACCATTTGTATTTACAAAATGAGAATCCGTACAACCTAGTTCGGCAGCGCGGTCATTCATCATGGAAACAAAATTATCAATTGTTCCGCCGACATATTCTGCGACTGCATTAGCGGCTTCATTAGCAGAGCCTACCATAATACCATAAAGACATTGTTCTAAGGTAATGGCTTCGTTCACATCCATACCCATATTTGAGCCGTCACGCGGTACAGTAAAAACAGCTTCGTGACTGAAAGTAACCATATCATCCAGATTTCCGTTTTCCATTGCGAGAAGACAGGTCAGAATTTTTGTGGTACTGGCAGGATACAATTTCTCATGAATATTTTTGGCATATAAAATAATACCGGTATCGGCATCCATTAAAATAGCAGATTCTGCACTGATTTCCGGACCGGCAGGCCAGTTTTCTATTTCATTAGATTGAATGGGAAGTAATTTTCTTGCTTCTGCTTCTGCATTTAAGTCGTTAAGTGTTGCATATACAGTTAAATAAGCATTGTGAAAAAGAGAAGTAACCAGAAAAACAGTAAGGCAGAAAAGAGCCGCTGTTTTTTTTCTATTAAAAAAATGCATGAATCATCAAAACCTTTCCGAAAAGAAGATATATTATCATTATTACATAAAAATCATATTTTACACAATAAAAACATTCTCTACTATCATACACTATTTTTCTGTAAAACAAAATAGGGGATTTACTTATTACATCTTTTCCTTAGAATGAAAATAGTGTAAAATATAATACATCTTAAATAATACAAAAATAGAAAGATACAGATAGGAACTATAATATGAGATTGAGAAATGTTGCGGGTTCCAGGGAAGCAATCAGTGAAAGTCGTTTTGTAATACAAAATCCGAAAGAACAGAAAAATCACTGGAAAGAATTATTTGGTAATTCTAATCCGATACAGATAGAAATCGGTATGGGAAAAGGACGTTTTATCATGGATATGGCAAGACTTCATCCGGATATAAACTATGTGGGTATTGAAAAATATTCCAGTGTTCTGATTCGGGGCATTCAGAAAATGGAAATAGAAGAACTACCGAATCTTTATTTTATCCGAATGGATGCAGAAGAGATTACCGAGGTATTCGGACAGGGTGAAGTTGCTAAGATTTATTTGAATTTTTCCGACCCCTGGCCAAAGGACAGACATGCCAAAAGAAGACTTCCTTCTCGTGAATTTTTAGCAAGATATCATGAGATACTAGATAAAGAAGGAAACCTGGAATTCAAAACGGATAATAAGGATTTATTTACGTTTGCTTTGGAGGAGCTTGAACCGGCCGGATGGAAGCTGGATCAGGTAACTTATGACTTACATCATGATGAAGTGATGATGGAAGGAAATGTTATGACAGAGTATGAGGAACGATTTTCTTCCATGGGAAATCCCATTTATAAATATATTATTTCCCGGTAGAAGTATTTAAATAAAATAAAAAAGTAGGAGGAAAACAAAATGGAGTACAAGTTTACAACCGCAGATTTTGAGAAAGAAGTGCTTTCCAGTGATATTCCGGTATTGGTAGATTTTTATGCAGATTGGTGCGGACCTTGTAAGATGATGGGACCAATTGTAAAAAAACTTGCGGAAGAATATGATGGAAAAATAAAAATCGGAAAATGCAATGTAGATGAAGAAGGAGAACTTGCCAGAAAATATCGGGTTATGTCGATTCCGACTATGATTATTTTTGCAGGCGGTGAAGTGAAAGAAACCGTAATCGGTGCTGTTTCACAAAACGAACTGGAAGAGAAGATTAAAAAAGTGCTGGTTTAAATGCCAGCACTTTTCGCATCTTTTGTATAAAGGAATTTCAAAATAATCGGAGTAGAAATAGAAGAAACTAATATTAACAAGATAACAGCGGTGAAATAATCTGCTGTCAGCAAACCAACGGATAATCCTTTTTGTGCAACGATTAAAGCAACTTCACCTCTTGTCATCATGCCTACACCGATTTTAACAGAATCGGAAAAATTGTATTTGCATAGCTTACTGACAAGACCACAGCCAACGATTTTGGAAAGCAATGCAACAATGACAAAAGCAATGCAGAACGCAAATAATTTGCTGTTCATACCGTCAAAGGATGTTTTTAATCCGATACTTGCAAAGAAAACGGGACCAAAGATCATATAGGAACTAACGTCCATTTTTCGTTCTATGTATTGTGTATCACTTAAATTACAAAGTACAATACCTGCCACATATGCACCGGTAATATCTGCAATGCCAAAATATTTTTCTGCAATGTATGACAAAGCAAAACAAAATGCCAGACTGACAATCGGAATTCTTCTGGTATGCGGATATCTTTCGTCCAGAAAATAAAAGGTTTTGTAAACAAGAAAACCACCAATTATGGCTACAATGAAAAAGACAACAGTCTTAATCAGTACCATAGCCGGATTGGAATCCGGGTTCTTGAAACCGATTACAAAAGTAAGTACAATAATGCCGATAACATCATCAATAATAGCAGCACTTACAATCGTTGTGCCTACTTTGGTTTTAATTTTCCCAAGCTCCTGTAAAGAAGCAACTGTAATACTGACACTGGTTGCTGTCATAATGGTTCCAATGAAAACCGCTTTATAAAATGCTTCATCACCCCAGGGGGCAAATCCATAAAATACCATGTAGAGAATGGTTCCCAATACCAAAGGAACAAGAACACCTGCGCATGCAATCAGAAAAGCGATTGGTCCGGTTTTGATAAGTTCTTTTAAGTCTGTATCAAGTCCTGCCGAAAACATCAGTAAAATAACACCGACCTCGGCCATTTGTGTAATGAAATCGGTCTGCTGTACCCATCCTAAGACGCAAGGACCGATTAACAAACCGGCAATAATCTGACCAACTACCTGTGGTGCTTTACACTTTCTTGCTATAATACCGAATGTTTTTGCAAAGAAAATAATAATTGCAAGATCCTTTAGAATCTCATATGCTTCCATAATTCTCGCCTCCATAATTATCATCTACTTAGTTATACTTTTTGAAGTAAGAACTGTCAATGTAATTTTATAGAAATTTTATTTTTTTCTGTTTTTTTCGAAAAAAAAGCTTTTTTTACTTTAAAAGTAACAGTTTAGTAACACTGCATATTGTAGAATACACTTCGTAAAAGGGGATAATATATTTGGAAAAGTATAAAATTCTTTTCCAGTTGCCAGTAGAAGAGATAATTTCTGCTGACAACGAAAAAAGCCTGAGAAATTTTCTCAGGCTTTTTTTGAGTCGAAGCGACAGGATTTGAACCTGCGACCTCTGCGTCCCGAACGCAGCGCTCTACCAAACTGAGCCACGCTTCGATTTCTTACGAACAATTAAGATAATACAATATTTTATAGACCTTTGTCAATGTTTATATGAAGAATATTTTCAGAAAAAGAAATTTTTAATGTTTTTTAACAAAAAGTATCTTAAAATAGATAGAGGGGGTAAACTTTTAGATGGAACAAAAGGAAAAACAGAAAGAAGAAATGCTTACTACAATTCAGAATACTTTACTGGAAATGGCAGAGCCGGATTATCAGAGCTTTTCTTCCAAACTGCTGCCGGGAGTTGACAATATTCTCGGTGTCAGACTGCCGAAGCTTCGTAAATATGCCAAAGTAGTATGGAAAAAATATGGGCTGGCATATCTGGAGGAAACGTTAAACATTGAAAAACAGGAATCCATGGAAGAAATCCTGTTACAGGGCATGATAATCGGAAACCTGCGGGATAAGATAAAAGAAAAACAAGGGATTACGTTGGAGCAGATACAGCAATACATCAGAAACTATGTACCGAAAATCAACAACTGGTCTATCTGCGACAGCTTTTGTGCCGGGTTGAAGATTGCGAAGGAATATCCGGTACAAATGTGGGATTTTTTACAGGAATATCTCATTTCCTGCAGAGATTATGATATCCGGTTCGGCATTGTTATGATAATCAACTATTATATACAGGACGAATACCTGGAACGGCTCTTTCCAATTTTTAATAAAATCGGAAAGACCTACAAAATGGCATCAGACAAAGAAGAGCCGGATTCTTATTATGTAGAAATGGCACTTGCGTGGGCAATTTCCATCTGTTATGTGTATTATCCGGAGCGGACAATGGAATATTTAAAACAGATGCAGACAGAGAATACTATCTTAAATGACTTTGTTTATAACAAGGCATTGCAGAAGATTACGGAATCACATTGTGTTTCACCGGAAGCAAAAGCTGTTATCAAGCAGATGAAAAGAAGATAAAAAATTCTTACTTCTCTTCACATACCTGAAAAATATAAAACTTCAGATAATAAGACTCCTCTGCTGCCCACAAAATAGGATGGTCGCATGCCTGTGTGCGGAATTCGACCTGACGTAGTCTTTTGTGTGCGCCGTTTGCCGCTTCGCGTATGGTTTTTGCGAACAGCTCCGGTTCCATGAAATGAGAACAGGAGCAGGTAACGAGGAATCCGCCGTCTTTGACTAATTTTAAGCCACGTAGATTGATTTCACGATAGCCCTTGACTGCATTTTTCGTTGCCTGTCTTGATTTCGTAAAAGCAGGCGGGTCCAGAATTACCACATCAAACTTCTCGCCCTGCGCTTCCAGAGAAGGGAGCAAGTCAAAGACATCGGCACAGAGGAATTTTACCCGGTCCTCCAGATGATTGAGCCGGGCATTTTCCTGCGCCTGGTCAACGGCAAGCTGGGAGGCATCTACGCCAAGAACCGATGCAGCACCGGCGATACCGGCATTTAAGGCAAAAGAGCCGGTATGGGTAAAGCAGTCCAGAACCTTCTTATCCTTACACAGTTTCTGAATAGCGGCACGGTTGTTTTTCTGGTCTAAGAAAAAGCCGGTTTTCTGTCCATCTTTAACATCGACAATATACTTTACACCATTTTCGATGATCTCTACATTTGTGTCAAAAGGATCTCCAATAAAGCCTTTGTAACGTTCCATGCCTTCCTGCTGTCTGACTTTGGCATCGCTTCGTTCATAGATACCGCGGATTTTGATGCCGTCTGCAGATAAAAGTGCTACCAGTGTATCCAGAATCAGAGGTTTTAATTTGTCAATGCCGAGAGCGAGGGACTCTACGACTAAGACATCGGAAAATTTGTCAACAACCAGACCCGGAAGCCAGTCTGATTCACCGAAAATAATACGGCAGCAGGAGGTATCAGTAGTCTGTTTACGGTATTCCCATGCATTTTTAACGCGCTGCTTTATAAATTCTTCCGTAATCATATTTTCTTTATGGCGGGCAAGCATACGCACGGTAATTTTGGAGTTGGTATTGATGAAACCATAACCCATAAAATAGCCATCAAAATCATGGACAGTAATAATATCCCCATTTTCAAAAGAACCCAGGATGGAGTCTATTTCATTGTCATAAACCCACATACCGCCGGATTTTAAAGTTCTTCCTTCGCCTTTTTTCAACGTAATAATTGTATCATGCATAGAATCGGTACCTTTTTACTTTCTGTTTTATTACTTCTTTATTTATATGATAACAGTTTACTGCAACGGTATATCGCGGTCAAATAAAAAATAGAATTATCCCATTGTATTTACACGAAATTACCGATATACTAATTATACTAAGCAAAATGGGGAAAGCTTGAATTGCACAAATGGATATAGTCAGACAAAAACAGGCTACAAAGTAGCAGAAAGCAGGAAATTATGAAAAAGGAAGTAAAAAAGGAACTGACCAAAGATAAAAAAACAGAAGCACAGATTGAAAAACTGGTAAAAAAACTGACCTTGGATGAGAAAATTTCCATGGTTCATGCTGCAGGGCTTTTTCAGACCGGAGCAGTAGAAAGATTGGGGATTCCATCATTGAAGTGTTCGGATGGACCAATGGGTGTAAGAAATGAATTTCTCAATGATAGATGGATTCCAAATGGTAACAACGATGATAATGTATCTTATCTGGCAAGCAACAGTGCACTTGCTTCTACCTGGAATCCGGAGTTAGCTTATCAGTCGGGGCAGGTTCTTGGTGCTGAGGCGAGAGGACGCGGCAAGGATGTAATTCTGGCACCGGGTATCAACATCAAAAGAGGACCGTTATGCGGCAGAAATTTTGAATACATGAGTGAAGACCCGAAGCTGACAGAAACTCTGGCAGTACCTTTTATCAAAGGAGTACAGGAAAATGACGTGGCCGCCTGTGTAAAGCATTTTGCATGTAATGTGCAGGAAACAGACCGTCTGATGGTTGATACGATTGTGGATGACAGAACTTTATATGAGATTTATCTGCCGGCCTTCAAGGCAGCTGTACAGGAAGGCGGTTCTTATTCCATCATGGGTGCTTACAACAAATTAATGGGTACCCATTGTTGTGAAAATAAAGAATTGCTAGACCGGATTTTGCGGGAAGAATGGGGATTTGACGGCGCTGTTATCAGCGATTGGGGTGCCGTACATAAAACCAAAGAAGCGGCAGAGGTTTCTATGGATGTGGAAATGTCGGTATTTCCGGATTTTGATGATTATAAGTTTGCTAATCCTTTAAAAGAAGCGATTCAGAAAGGAGAGATTTCCGAAAAGGTTCTGGATGATAAAGTCCGCAATATTCTGCGTATGATGTTCCGTTTGAAGATGGTAGGCAAACAGAAGGAAACAAGAAAAGCAGGAACTTATAACAGTCCTGCACATAGGGAAGCAATCCTTCATACCGCGGAAGAATCCATGATTTTGTTAAAAAATGAGAAAAAGAAACTGCCTCTGGATAAAAAGAAAGTAAAGAAGCTGGTTGTTATCGGCCAAAATGCGGCCAAAATCCATTCTGATGGCGGTGGTAGTGCAGAAATCAAGGCATTGTATGAAATTTCTCCGTTGATGGGATTGAAAACTTACTTAGGCGGTAATACCGAAGTAACGTACTTGCCGGGTTATTATGTACCGGATAAACCGAAGACTTTTGATCATAATTGGCAGGAAAAGAGTCTGGATGAACTGGAAAATACGGATATTGGAGTTGCTGTCAGAAACCCGGATGAAACATTGGAAAGTGCAAAAGAACGTGAAGAGGCTTTCCGCGTGGAAGAGGAAGCAAGAAAAGCACAGTTAGAAAAAGAAAAGCAGTTGGTTCATGAGAAAAATAAGCATCTGTTTGAACAGGCACTTGCAGCAGCAAAGGATGCAGATGAAGTTATTTTTGTCGGTGGCTTAAATCATGATTATGACAGTGAAGGGTTTGACAGAGAGGATATGAAGCTGCCATATGAGCAGGATATCTTAATTGAAGAACTTCTGAAGGTAAGAAAAGATACCATCCTTACCTTCATAGGCGGTTCACCGGTAGAGATGCCCTGGAGAGAGCAGGCGGAAACCATTCTGTGGAGTTACTATGCAGGCATGGAAACCGGAAATGCATTTGCGAAGATTCTTTTTGGTGAAGTCAATCCTTCCGGTAAACTGGCAGAAACCTTCCCGGCAAAATATGAGGATTGTGTAACAGCGAAAAACGGACAATTTGGAATCCGTGGCAGCATCACTCTTTCCGAAGGTTTATACTACGGATATCGTTATTTTGACAGGGAAAGAATTGCTCCGGCGTTCTGTTTTGGACATGGTTTATCCTATACACAGTTTACTTACAGCAATCTGGTATTAAAACCGGAAAAAGGAAAAGATAAGGAAAAAGTTGTTAAGGTAAGCTTTACGATTAAAAATACCGGTAAAACGGCAGGAGCGGAAACCGCACAGATTTACATTGCGCCAATTTCACCGAAGGTAGACCGTCCGGTAAAAGAGTTAAAGGCATTTACAAAAGTAAAACTGGCAGCAGGGAAATCGACAAAGGTTACCATATCTCTGAGTGAGCAGGATTTTGCATATTTTGATGCGGATCTTCACACTTTTATTGCGGATGCCGGTGATTATGAAATCATAGTGGGTGCATCCTGTGAGGATATTCGTCTGAAAGGACTCTGCACTTTAGCATAAGCAAGTATAAATTCCTTCCTTTTTGTACATCATAACAGCAAACGTACAGAAAGGAAGGATTCTTATGATGGATTATAATCAGTTTCCGCTTGGTATCGAATATGCACTTGCAGCAAACCGGGCGGATAGGGACAAATTTATGTCTATGTCCGATGACGAAAAAAAAGAATATATTGAAAGAAACAGAAGCGCAATGTCCAAACAGGAACTGGATGAGCTTGTGGAGTCTATCGGAGAAGAGGAAGATGACGGTCCTGATTTGGAGGATGTTTCAGGAATTTTTAAAGGTCCGGGTATCGGATAAGAAAAGCAGAGAAAAAGGAGTTTATATGCAGATACAGCTACCTGAAAAAGTACACAATATCATAGAGACCATACAGGCAGCAGGCTATGAAGCATATGCGGTAGGTGGTTGTGTCAGAGACTCTCTTCTCGGAAAAGAACCAAATGACTGGGATATTACAACTTCCGCAAAACCGGAAGAAATAAAGAAGCTTTTTGGCAGGACCATTGATACCGGAATACAACATGGTACAGTCACTGTCATGATGGAAAAAGAAGGTTTTGAAGTAACAACTTATCGCATTGATGGAGAATATGAAGACAGCCGTCATCCAAAGGAAGTGACGTTTACAGCGAACCTGACAGAAGATTTACGGCGCAGGGACTTTACCATCAATGCGATGGCTTATAATGAGAAAGATGGTCTGATTGATATTTTTGGAGGTATGCAGGATTTAGAGCAGGGGATTATCCGCTGCGTAGGAAATGCAAAGGAGCGTTTTACGGAGGATGCCCTCCGTATGATGCGAGCTGTCCGTTTTTCGGCACAGCTTGGGTATACTATCGAAGAAAAAACGAAAGAAGCCATCAAAGAACTGGCATCGACTCTGCAAAATATCAGCGCCGAGAGAATACAGACAGAATTAGTGAAGCTGTTAATTTCCGACCATCCGGATTTTCTTCGAACTGCTTATGAAACCAATCTGACAAAATATTTTCTGCCGGAGTTTGATCTTTGCATGGTAACAACGCAGAATAATCCGCATCACTGCTATGACGTAGGAGAGCATATTTTACATACGCTGCAGGAGATAAAGCCGGATAAGGTATTGCGGTTATCAATGCTTTTTCATGATATCGGTAAACCTCAGACAAAGACAGTGGATGAAAAAGGAATTTCTCATAATCATGGGCATGCATCTGTGGGAGAGGAAATGACGGTCAAAATCCTACACCGGTTAAAGTTTGACAATGATACCATATTTAAAGTAAGAAAACTGGTGCGTTATCATGATTATAAAGTGGAACCTTCTGCAAAATATGTCAGAAGAGCGGTAAATCGTATCGGAGAAGATATTTTCCCTCTTTTATTTCCGGTAAAATATGCCGATATAATGGCACAGAGTGATTACCAGAGGGAAGAGAAGTTAAAAAGACTTAACGAAATAAGAGAAATCTATGAGCAGATTCTGGAAAGAAAGGAATGTCTTTCTTTAAAAGAACTGGCAGTAACAGGAAGTGATCTGATTGCAGCCGGAATGCAGCCGGGAAAAGAAATTGGTACGACATTAGCGGGTTTTTTGGAAATTGTTCTGGAGAATCCTGAGTATAACCGGAAAGAATATCTATTGTCTTTATTACCGTCTCAAGAATAGCCGACAAAAAAATCATACTTTCCCACCCCTTTTCATAAGATAGGATAGATAAGGTTGTGGGAGGTATTTTTGTGAATGACAGAGCTGTCGGTTTGTTCGACAATTACGAGATAGAAGTGAATCGTACCTGGAAAGGAAGAGGAGCAATTCTGTGTGAAGCAGATAAGGGATTGTTCATTTTAAAGGAGTATCATGGTCCCACGAATAAGATTCTTTTTCAGGATATGTTGTTAAAGCATATTAAGGAGGAAGGATTTTCTCTGACGGAATCCATTTTAAGAACAAAAGAGGATGAGCTTATTGTTTATGATCAGGACAGAGTTCCCTACATCGTGAAAAGTTATTTTGAGGGCAGAGAGTGTAATAACAGAGATTTGGAGGAATGTAAACAGGCAGTAAAAACGCTTGCCAGGTTACATAGTTGTTCGGATTTATCGGAATGGGAATATCTGGAGGATCAGCCGGTATTTCATATTGGAAAAGAATATGAGAAGCATAACAAGGAGTTGAAAAAAGTACGTCGTTTTTTACGGGAAAAAAGCCAGAAAACAGCATTTGAAATTTATCTGATGGAACATTTTGATTATTTTTTTGATATGGCTTTGCAAGTGACCGAGGAAATGCGTTATTATATGAAAGATGATGAAATGGCAAACAAGACAGAATTTCCTATTGTATGTCATGGTGATTACCAGTATCATAATATTATACAGACAGCAGATGGTACGGCACTTGTTAATTTTGAGAAGTGTGTGCGGGATAATCCGGTAAGGGATTTATATCTTTTTATGCGTAAGCTGTTAGAAAAAAACAACTGGTCTCAGGGATTGGGAGATGTTTTACTGCATTCGTATGATGAGATACGGACACTTACGGAAAGAGATTATATGCAGCTATATTATCGGTTTGCTTATCCGGAGAAATTCTGGAAGATTGTAAACTTTTATTATAATTCCGGGAAAGCATGGATTCCCGGGCGGAATATGGAGAAACTGGAGAAGCTGCTTTCTCAGGAAAGAGAAAAATTAGATTTTCTGGAGGCGGTTTTCCAAAAATAGCTTTTTGTTCCAAATGTATGGAGGAGTAGAATGTACAAGAGATTATCAGGGATTGTAACTATCATTATGATATTAGTGCTCGTGATTACCGGTTGTACTTCCCAGGCAAGCAATATCGGGCTTGCCAAGGAAGGTGACCAGACAACCGTCGGGACAGATTTTGTCGTAGCAGAAGTAGGAAGCTATGATTCGGCAGATACGGCTGTTGTTCTGTCGGTAGATACGGATATCGAATATATTACGTTTATGAACATTGCGACAGGTAAGCAGTATACTTTATCCTACGATGGGACAACCTATGTGAAGGACAAGTATGAAGGTCCGATGACGATATCGCAGATTAAGGCGGGAGATATCGTTGATATTACTTTCTTAAAAGGGAGAAAAAGACTGGCAAGTGTACAACTGTCTCCGCAGGCATGGGTTTACAGTGGTGTAGAAAACTATGATTTAGGCGGTATCAACAAAACAGCAACAATCGGTTCAGAGACATATTCCCTGCCGGACCAGGTGGTTGTATTGTCCGAAGGCCAGCGTAAGGAAATCATGGATATTGTGGAAAAAGATATTCTGACAATCAGTGGTATCGGACATGATATTTACAGTATCAGCGTAGAAAAGGGACATGGATATCTGCGGCTTTCCAATGACAGTGCCTTGATTGGTGGCTGGATAGAAGTGGGAAATGCGGTTATACAGCAGATTTCAGAAAATATGCTTCTGGCGGTACCGGAAGGAAGCTATCAGGTAATTATTTCCAATGGCAATGTAAGCAGTGTGAAAGAGGTTGTTATTGAAAGAAATAAAGAGGTTATTGTGGATGTAGGGGATGTTGTTGCTAAACAGGACAAGACGGGAAAAATCCTTTTCTCCGTAGATCCTTCTATGGCATCAGTAAGCATTGATGGAGAAGTAGTTGATATCAGCAAAGAAGTAGAGCTTACTTATGGTATCCACAAAGTACATATGGAAGCAGAAGGTTATCAGACATTGACCAAATACATTCAGGTTGGTTCGGAATATGCAACCATCAGCTTTACGATGGAAGAAGGCAACACAGAGGAAGGCACAAACAGCGTCAGCGATAACAGCAGTACCGATGAAGTAGAAAATGCAGTAACCGGTAATAAAGTATATATTGATGCACCGAAAGAAGTAGAAGTGTATCTGGATGGCAGTTATGTAGGTATTTCTCCGGTCAGCTTTACCAAGGTAACGGGAAGTCATACCATTACCCTGCGAAAGACCGGCTATGAGTCAAGAAGCTATACAATATATCTGTATAATGATGGAGAGGATGTTACTTATTCCTTTGCGGATCTGGAACCCGATGGGTTTACTGTCAGTGGAAACAGGAGTGTTACATCCGGAAGTTCTACCTCTTTGGGAACAACGTCTTCCAGTACAATGTCTTCTAAGACGACGGAAACAGTCAGTGGAAATAATAGTAACTAAGAACAGGATTATAGAGCGAAATGAACAGTCAGACACAAAAATATGCCTATGAAGATTTTTTAAAAATTATTGAAACACTGCGAAGCGAGAATGGCTGCCCCTGGGACAAGATGCAGACCCATGAGAGTCTGAAGCCTTGTATGACAGAAGAAGCAGCAGAGCTCCTTGCTTCTATCCGGATTTATGAGAAAACCGGAAATGCGGAAAATATGCGGGAAGAATTGGGGGATATTTTATTACAGGTTGTGATGCATTCCCAGATTGCTTCAGAAGAAGGTCTTTTTACTATGGAAGACGTTATTGATGAAGTCAGCCGTAAAATGATACGGAGGCATCCGCATGTATTTGGAACCGGAAATGCAGATACGCCGGAAGAAGTATTGACTAATTGGGAAGATATCAAGAAAGAAGAGAAAAAAGACAAAAGCTGGATAGAATCTCCTTTAAAGGAAATACCTGTGGAGCTTCCTTCCCTGACAAGAGCATCGAAAGTACTTAAGAAAATAGATAAGTTTTATGAAAAAGGGAACTCCTTTGAACAGGATATTGATTTGCTGCAGGAGCGTCTTGATATGCTTAAAGGATGTCAGCCGGAAAGCGGAAGCAAAGAGCTCGGAACAATCATGGGAGATATGTTAATGTATCTTTCTGATATTGCACGAATTTATAAAATTCCACAGGAGCAGATTCTTTCTGATCGGATAGAAGAACTGATTGAAACATACGAATCAAATAGATAGAAGGGGAAAAAGTAATTAACATAATATATTTAAAATAGTAAAAAAAGGCAAAAACGAGGAAAATGCCGTAAAAATGGCAATTTCGCCTTGACAATACGCACAAAAACGACTATAAATATTTATAGACGTTTCAAAAGAGAAACTTCTAAGTAAAATGAAAACTCATTTAAGAGGAGGAGTTCGATATGAACAAAACAGAATTAGTTCCAGCTCTGGCTGATCAGGCAGGATTATCTAAAAAAGATGCAGAAAAGGCATTAAAGGCATTTACAGATGTTGTTGCTGATGAATTAAAGAAAGGTGGAAAAGTACAGTTAGTAGGTTTCGGTACTTTTGAAGTTTCTGAAAGAGCAGCAAGAGAAGGTAGAAATCCTCAGAGCGGTGCAGTTATGAAAATTCCGGCATCTAAAGCTCCAAAATTCAAAGCTGGTAAAGCTTTAAAAGATTCTCTTAATGCATAATTTGTAAAGACTTGAAGATGAGATGAAAGACCTGTATATGCCTGGCAGATACAGGTCTTTTTTTATGTAAATGTAATAGAAAAGTGCTCGGACAGTGGAGAGAAGAAAGAGAGAGAACTATGAGATTAGATAAATATTTAAAGGTATCCCGTCTGATTAAAAGACGTACCGTTGCAAACGAAGCTTGTGATGCAGGCAGAGTGCTTATCAATGATAAGCCTGCAAAGGCTTCTGCAAATGTAAAAGCGGGAGATGTAATTACCATACAGTTTGGTAACAAAGAGGTAAAAGTAGAAGTATTGGATGTACAGGAAACAGTCCGGAAAGAAGAAGCGAAGGAATTGTTCCGTTATTTGTCATAAAGGAAAGGTATCGTACATACATTTAACTGGAAGAGAATTCAGGGAGGTATGTATGGAAGACTTAAATAATATCAATAAAAAGCCCCATAAGCTGATGCTTACCAATAGAAGGACATGTACTATAACAGGAGTGAATGATGTTCTTTCTTTTGATGTTAATGAAATTTTACTGGAAACCGAACAGGGTATGTTGATGATAAAAGGAAATGAGCTGCATGTCAGCAGACTGTCACTTGATAAAGGAGAAGTCGATATTGATGGAAGAATCGACAGTCTGACTTATTCGGAGAGCGGTGGATACAGTGCCAAAGGAGAATCTCTGTTAACCAGATTGTTTAAGTAGGTGGTATATGAGTCAGGATATTATCCGGGAGGTTACCTTCTTTCTCCATTCGGTACTTGCAGGTGTAGTAATTACTTTTGTTTATGACTGGTTTCTGATTATAAGAAAATTGATAAAGCATGGAACTTTGTGGATGTCTCTGGAAGATCTGTTTTTTTGGATTGCCTGTGGTATCGGTGTCTTTTATTTGCTTTATCGGGAAAATAATGGTGTCCTGAGATGGTTTGCGGTGCTTGGTGCCACACTTGGTATGATAGGTTATAAAAATTTTTTCAGTAGATTTTTTGTTTGTGTTATGTCAACGTGTATATACAAGATAATGTGGTTTCTCTTCCGCGTCATACAAATTGTGCTAAAACCGTTAAAATGGCTGTTTTTCAAGCTTTGGCGATTTTTTGATTTTCTGAAAAAGAAATGGAAAAAATGTCAAAATTTCATAAAAAAGAAGTTGACGGTTTTCATAAAAATGCTTAAAATGGTTTTATGTAAACAGTAAAAATTCTTTTTATTGTTTGCAGAAACAGGGGAGTATTGGAGAGATATTATGGCAAGAAAAGCGGCGTATCGTAAAAAGCGGCAGAACCGGACCGGTATGCTTTTGGTTACGACAGTTGTATTGATGATGCTGGTCGTAGTAAGTGTCAAGAGTGTGGAGCTTCAGGAGAAAAAAGAAACCTATGCTCTGAAAGAGGCAGCATTAGAAGAGCAGATAGCGATGGAAGAGGCACGCGCGGAAGAAATAGAAGAATATGAGAAATATACTCAGACCAAAAAGTATGTGGAAGAAATTGCAAAAGATAAGCTTGGTCTGGTATATGAAGGTGAGATAATTTTTAAAGATGAAAATTAAGCAGATTTCGGAATTTCCGGAATCTGTTTTTGTGTAAATGGAATAATACGGACAACCCTCACATATATTGATTAAATAGATGACAGAAAGAGGGAGGCGTAAAATAATGAGGAAGCAGGAGGAAAGCAGGGAAGAGGATCTGATTGCTGTAATACCGGAATACGGAAGGCAGAAGTTGTTAGGATATGCGGAATCCTTTCGGGATCTGGCGGAGCTTTTTGAAGAAGATGAGGAACCCGAAGATTATAATGAGGATAAGAACCGGCAGGAGTATCTGTGGCAGAAAAAACTGTGTGAAAACAAAGGACTATTGGCAGATCATCTAAAAGAGATGGCGCATATTATGACAGATGTAGCAAAGGAAACCTATCGCTATCATCCTGTTGGAGAACGGAAATATAAGCAGGTTGCCCATCTGTTAAGAGAATCGGGAATTTTATTAAAAAATTTTTTGGTTCTGGAAAATGAAGACGGTCATATGGAATTGAATCTGGTGATGAAAACGCAGTTGCAGGAGAATATTGTAATTGAGGATGTTGCAGACTTGATATCGGTTGCCATGAATATGAGAATACAGGCTGCTAAGAGTGGACCTGTTTTTATGACAAGAGAATGGAATTCTTATCATTTTCTGGAGGAGCCGAAGTATCATATTTTGACCGGTGTTGCAAAGGCGGTTAAAGAAACCGAGAAAATTTCCGGCGATAATTATTCCTTCTGTGAGATGGAGCAGGGAAGGACGATAATGATTCTTTCCGATGGTATGGGTTCCGGGGAAAAGGCTTGTAAGGAATCGGAGAAAGTAATTGAAATGATGGAAAGGCTGTTGGAAGCCGGTTTTCGGAAGGAAGCAGCGGTTCAGATTATTAACGGTGCATTGGCAGCAGGTGGACAGGAGCAGAGTATGTCCACGCTGGATGTCTGTGAGTTGAATTTATATACGGGAGATTGTGATTTTATTAAGGTGGGAGCAGCCTGTACTTACATTAAGCGGGAACATTTAGTGGACAGGCTTTCTGCAAGAAACCTTCCGCTTGGGATTTTCCAGCAGATAGAACCGGAAACCCTGCACAGGCAGCTGCAGGATGGCGATTATGTGATTATGCTTTCTGATGGTGTATTAGATGCTCTATCTCAGGGAATCGGAGAGGAAATACTGCCTGAAATTATCGGGAAAACCGCCCATACAAATCCGGGAGAAATTGCAAATCAGATTTTAAGCTACTGTCTGCATCAGAGCAGAGGACAAATCCGGGATGATATGACGGTGCTTGTTATCGGTATCTGGAATCGGATGGAAGAGGAATAGTTATTTGCTTTTTTCTGAAAAGTTCACTATAGTAAGAGATATGAGAACAGAAGATATTTATGAAAAAGTAAAAAAATATATTGAAAAAAATCAGATGATTACGTCTGGGGATAGGATAGTTGTCGGCGTATCCGGTGGAGCAGATTCGGTGTGTCTTCTTTATATGCTTTGGGAATTGTCGAAAGAAATCCATTTTCGCCTGGTTGCGGTTCATGTACATCATGGTGTGCGTGCTGAAGCAGATGAGGATGCGGCTTATACCGGACAGCTCTGCCAACAGTTAGGGGTTCCTTTTTTCCTGAAAAGAGTAGATATGTATGCATATGCCAAAGAAAACAGTCTGTCACCGGAGGAAGCGGGCAGGCAATTACGTTATCAGGCATTTGAAGAAGTACTGTCAGAAGAAGGTGGGGGTAAAATTGCGGTTGCCCATAACAATAATGACAGAGCAGAAACCATGCTTTTTCATTTGTTCCGGGGAAGCGGATTAAAAGGACTGTGCGGTATCCGTCCGGTACGTAGAAATATTATCCGACCGTTACTCTGCCTTGAACGAACAGAAATAGAAGCTTATCTGGCAGAAAAAGAAATTGCGTTCTGCATAGACTGTACCAATGACGAGGATACTTATACCAGAAATAAAATCAGACACCATATACTGCCCTATGCGGAAACACAGATTTGCAAAAATGCATCGGCACATATGGGGGAAACGGCAGATATTTTAATGGAAGCAGAGGATTTCCTACAGAAGCAGACAGTTATGGCATATGACCGATGTGTAGAAAGTCTTTCGGACTTCGGGGTGGTTATTCAATTACCCATTTTCCGGAAGGAAGAACCATTCCTGCAGAAAATGCTCCTTCTGTATGTGTTTGAGCAGATAACGCCTTATCGAAAGGATATTACCAAAGAGCATGTGGAGGCGCTTATTGCCCTGATGGAGAAAGAAGGAAGCAGAGAGGTAGATCTCCCCTATGGTCTAACCGCATACAAAGAGTATGACAGGCTTACAATCTGTCCGAGAAAACCAGAAAATGACAAAGAGCAAATATCTTTTCCGGTTTCTGTTCCGGGCAGGATAGAAGTTCCCGAATTTGGTATTTTTGAGTTCGAATGTCTGTCAAAAGATACATTTTTCTACAAAAAAGGTCAAATTATTCCGGAAAAAACATATACGAAATGGTTTGATTATGATAAAATAACTAAGACTTTGGTTTTAAGAACCCGTAAAACGGGAGATTATTTAACCATAGATAATGCTTTGAGAAAACAATCTGTAAAAGACTATATGGTAAATGAAAAAATTCCAAAAGCAGAAAGGAATCAGCTTTTCTTACTGGCAGAGGAAGAACATGTTCTTTGGATACCCGGATATCGTATCAGTCAGTATTATAAAGTTGATGAAAATACAAAGCGGATTTTACAGGTACAAATCAGAGGAGGGCGCTAATGGCTGAGCGAATTGAAGTATTATTATCAGAAGAAGAAGTGGATAAAAGAATTCAGGAGATAGGTGACCAGATTAGTAAAGATTATGCCGGAAAACAGGTACATCTGGTCTGTGTTTTAAAAGGCGGCAGCTTTTTTATGTGTGAACTTGCCAAAAGAATTACGGTTCCGGTATCTCTGGATTTCATGTCCGTATCCAGTTACGGCAGCGGCACACAGTCCAGTGGGATTGTAAAGATTGTAAAAGATTTGGATGAACCGTTAACAGGTAAAAATGTTCTTGTGGTAGAAGATATCGTTGATTCCGGCAGAACTTTGAGCTATTTGCTGGAAATGATGAAGGAAAGAGGTGCGGCAGATGTAAAACTCTGTACGCTGTTAGATAAGCCGGAGAGAAGAGTAGTAGATGTCAGAGTGGATTATACCGGATTTAATATTCCGGATGAATTCGTTGTAGGCTATGGACTGGACTATGATCAGAAATATCGGAATCTGCCCTATATCGGTGTTGTAAAATTTGATTAAGAAAGAGGTTTGCTTTGAGTAAGAATAATAAAAGCTTTTATTTATATTTTGTTATTATTATCGGACTGCTTCTTTTTACTGTCTGGATTGGAACGTTAAGAGTACAGGGCAGTGGTTATACTAGAGGCGAGTTTGAGGCACAATTAGAGAACGGTGAAGTTGCGATGGTTAATATCTGTCCGAATAAGGATACGCCAACCGGTTCTCTGGAAATCACGTTAAAGAGTGGCGAAGAAAAAATTCTTTATGTAACAGATGTTACCGAGATGGAAAAGATTGTCCGCGAAAATCATCTGGATCCGACTGTAGAGGATGTACCGGAGGAAAGCTGGTTTCTTAATAGCGTATTTCCGGTTTTACTTGTCGTAACAGTCTGTGTATTTTTCTTTGTAATGATGAATGCCCAGAATGCATCAAGTGGCAGCAACGGCAAAATGATGAATTTCGGAAAAAGCCGTGCAAAGCTTTCCCTGGGTGATAATAAAGTTACGTTAAACGAAGTAGCCGGATTGAAGGAAGAAAAAGAAGAACTGCAGGAAATCGTAGAATTTCTGAAGGAACCGGGTAAATTTACCAAGGTAGGGGCCAGAATCCCTAAAGGGGTCCTTTTAGAGGGTGCTCCGGGTACCGGTAAGACATTGCTTGCCAAAGCCATTGCAGGAGAAGCTAATGTACCGTTTTTCAGTATTTCCGGTTCGGATTTTGTGGAGATGTTTGTCGGTGTAGGTGCATCCCGTGTGCGTGACATGTTTGCGGAAGCAAAAAGACATGCACCCTGTATTATTTTTATCGATGAAATTGATGCGGTAGCCAGAAGACGTGGAACCGGTATGGGTGGTGGACATGATGAAAGAGAACAGACCTTGAACCAGCTATTAGTCGAAATGGACGGTTTTGGTATCAATGAAGGGATTATTGTTCTGGCTGCTACAAACCGGGTTGATATTCTGGACCCTGCTATTCTAAGACCGGGACGTTTTGACCGGAAAATCAGCGTAGCACCGCCTGATATAGGAGGCAGAGAGGATATCCTGAAGGTACATGCCAAAAATAAACCGTTGGCTGATGATGTAAATCTGGAACAGATTGCCCAGACAACAGCGGGCTTTACCGGAGCTGATTTGGAAAACCTCTTAAATGAAGCAGCAATTAATGCAGCAATGGACAAGAGAGTTTTTGTAAAGCAGGAAGATATCAAGAAAGCTTTCATCAAAGTTGGTATCGGTGCGGAGAAAAAGAGCCGTATCATTTCCGATAAAGAGAAAAAGATTACCGCCTATCATGAAGCAGGACATGCTATTTTGTTCCATGTGCTTCCGGATGTAGGACCGGTTTATACAGTTTCTATTATTCCTACCGGACTTGGGGCAGCAGGTTATACGATGCCGCTTCCGGAGAAAGATGAAATGTTCTTAACCAAAGGCAAGATGAAAGAAGATATTATGGTTTCTCTGGGCGGACGTATTGCGGAAGAAATTATTTTCGATGATATTACGACTGGAGCATCCAGCGATATTAAGAAAGCAACCAAGGTTGCCCGCAAAATGGTAACCCGTTACGGAATGTCGGAAAACATCGGTGTTATCAATTATGATGATGACGATGATGAGGTATTCATCGGAAGGGATCTGGCACATGCGAAGAACCATAGTGAGGTTATTTCCGGTGAAATTGATAAAGAAGTCAAAGCCATTATCGATGAATGTTATCAGAAAGCAAAAGAAATCATTCTGGAACATGAAGATGTGCTGCATAAGTGTGCCAAGCTGCTGTTGGAGAAAGAAAAAATCAGTAGAGCAGAGTTTGAATCCCTGTTTGATGTAGATTATCCACAGCCGGATGAGATTGCAGAAGCTGAATTGAATTAAGGAATCTGATTATAATTGTGCATTATTAACAAAAAATAATGCACAATTTTGTAATATTTGTGAATCCTTAGTATTGTAGGATTTCTAAGGCTATGCTATTATACACTTGTAACCCCCCAATACATTATATAGTTTTTTGCTATACCCCATAAGAAAGAAATACCTTCTCTAAAAAGGACAGCGATCCCAAAGCTGTCTTTTTTACTGTCCATTTTTAGTACCATAGTATGTACAGAATGACTTGAATATCCACAACATATAGTATAAAATAAGTTTATATTTGTTTTTGTGTACGAAAAGGGAATAAGACGGCACGATAGTAAAGTGGAGGCTTGCTTTTATGGACATCAATAAATTTTGGAAAGCAGAACAGGATCAACAGTATATTTCCGGAATGCGGCCGGTTTTTAACCGTAAAGCATTATTCAGTGATACTACAGAGGATTATGTTTCTCCCGTAGAACCAAATGCATACAGTGAGGTAACTATCCGGTTTCGTTCTGCGAAAAATAATATTGATAGAGTGTTTTTTGTCAGCAAAGGCCAAAAACACATGATGTTAAAAACAGAATCGGATGAATACTTTGATTATTATTCCCATGTGGAACAGTTGGATAACGAAAAATTAATTTATCATTTTGAAATACATGTCGGTAAAATCTCTTGTTTTTATGATACAAGGGGTGTCGTAAAAGATGTAAATGAATATTATCATTTCCAGATTATTCCCGGTTTTAAAACTCCTGCATGGGCAAAAGGAGCTGTTTTTTATCAAATCTTTGTAGACCGTTTTTATAATGGTGATCCGAGTAATGATGTTTTAACCGGAGAGTATCAATATATCGGCGATAGAACCGTTCGGGTAGAGGATTGGAACAAATATCCTGCAACGATGGGTGTGAGAGAATTCTATGGCGGCGATTTGCAGGGTGTTTTGGACAAGATGGATTATCTACAAGAGCTGGGTGTCGATGTTATTTATTTTAATCCTTTGTTTGTATCCCCATCTAACCACAAATATGATATTCAGGACTATGACTATATTGATCCGCACTTTGGTAAAATTGTGAATGAGCAGGGGGATTTGTTACAACCAGGTCAACAGGAAAATCGTTTTGCGACCCGATATATTAATCGCGTTTCCAACAAAGAAAATCTGGAAGCCAGTAATGCACTTTTTGCCGAAGTTGTAAAAGAAGCCCACCGACGTGGCATGAAGGTTATTTTAGATGGTGTTTTCAACCACTGTGGTTCTTTTAACAAGTGGCTGGACAGAGAACGGATTTATGAGAATGCAGAAGGCTATGAAAAAGGTGCTTATATTGCAAAAGAAAGTCCCTATCATAATTACTTCCAGTTCTATGATGACAATAAATGGCCTTATAACGGAACCTATGACGGCTGGTGGGGACATGATACCTTACCGAAATTAAATTACGAAAATTCCAAAGAACTCGAAAATTATGTGCTTCATATTGCTAAAAAATGGGTTTCCCCACCCTATAATGCTGACGGCTGGCGTCTGGATGTGGCGGCTGATTTAGGACATACACCGGAATACAACCATTATTTCTGGAAAGAATTCCGTAAAGCAGTTAAAACAGCAAATCCAGATGCGATTATTTTGGCAGAGCATTATGGAAGTCCGAAGGACTGGCTGCAGGGCGATGAGTGGGATACTGTAATGAATTACGATGCTTTTATGGAGCCTGTTACATGGTTTTTAACCGGTATGCAGAAACACAGCGATGATTACCGGGAAGATTTACGCGGCAATGCAGACAGCTTCTGGGGAGCAATGCGTCATCATGGGGCAAGCTTTACCAATTCATCTTTGCAGACATCCATGAATGAGCTGTCCAACCATGACCATTCCCGTTTCCTGACGCGAACCAACCGCAAGGTAGGACGTACCAACACATTAGGACCGGAAGCAGCAAACCAGGGCATCAATAAGGCTGTTTTGCGGGAAGCGGTTGTTATCCAGATGACATGGCCGGGTGCACCGACGATTTATTACGGCGATGAGGCTGGTGTCTGTGGTTTTACCGACCCGGATAACAGAAGAAGCTACCCTTGGGGACATGAAGACAAAGAACTGATTGAATTCCATAAGGATATTATAAAGATTCATAAACAGAACAAAGAATTTTTAACCGGTTCTTTAAAATATATGGAAGCGGATTACAACGTTATCGGCTACGGACGATTTACCAGAGAAGAACAATCCATTGTTCTCATTAATAACAATGACTACGAGATAACAAAAGAACTTTCGGTATGGTATCTTGGCATTCCGAAAGAATGTATTCTAAAACGCCTTATTTTAACCACAGCAGAAGGATATACAACCGAAAGTAAAGAATATCCGGTCATTGCCGGCAGAGTAACCGTTACCTTGCCGCCGACTTCTGCGATTGTACTGAAATATAATAAACCGGTAACAAAAAATTTCTTGCATTTTCTACGATGATATGCTATAGTTTTTTCGTTGTATAAATGGATGGATTCCCGAGTGGCCAAAGGGGACAGACTGTAAATCTGCTGCAAATTGCTTCGGTGGTTCGAATCCACCTCCATCCATATGCCGGCGTGGCGGAACTGGCAGACGCACAGGACTTAAAATCCTGCGGGACTAACCTCCCGTACCGGTTCGATTCCGGTCGCCGGCATTAAAAAAGCTCATCCAACGGATGGGCTTTTTTAATGTTACAAAACCGGAATCAGAAAGAATGCACAGTAAAGAAGTTACTTACCGGGGCAAAGGATGAGGCGACCTTAAATTTTTATAG
>JAQXTA010000005.1 GCA_029219245.1 Lachnospiraceae bacterium
AATAAAACTGACAGTGACTGGTCATCCGGCAAAATCGAGTCGACTTTGGAAGAGATAAGTTTACGGGCTACGGTATGCGCCATTCATTGATGCCTTAACGGATGACCGACAACATATATAAATGCGAGGTCGCCGCTATACAGCCCCGCCACTCACCTCCACGTGTTCTGTAGTGTGTCAGTCTTATTAAACAGATAATATCAGAAGGAAAAAAGATTAGAAAGCGGAAGTCAACTAACGGGTTTCATAACCCCATCGGTGCCTTTCGCAGAAAGGCGGATTATATAAATGAATCACAATATTAATCCAATCATGAAAATGGACTATCCCGATCCGGATGTGATTCGGGTCGGGAATACTTATTATATGGCAAGCACAACTATGCACTTCTTTCCTGGAGGTGCTTTTTTGCGTTCTTATGATTTGATAAACTGGGAAATGGTATCCTATGTGTATGAGAGACTGGACGGGACGAAGGGACAATGTCTGGAAGAAAATTATAATATTTACGGACAGGGGATGTGGGCACCTTGCCTACGGTATCATAATGGCATTTTTTACGTTTGTTTCGTAGCCAATGATACGCATAAGACATATCTATTTACAGCTAAGCAGGCGGAAGGACCTTGGGAAAAGCGGGAAATAGAAGGATTCTATCATGATTGTTCACTGTTATTTGATGAGGATGATAAGGTATATATAGTATATGGGAATACAGAGATTCATTTGACACAGTTGAAAGCAGATTTATCCGGACCGCTACCGGGAGGTCTTGATCGGATTATTATAAGCGACCGGGGGAATTCTGTTCTCGGATATGAAGGAGCTCATATTTATAAAATCAATGAAAAATATTATGTTTTTCTGATCCATTCCCGAAGGGATAGATGGATGAGGACACAGGCATGTTTTATGGCAGATAGCCTGGATGGGGAATTTATAGGAAAAGATGTTCTTGAAAATACGAGAGGTTATTGCAATCAAGGAGTCGCACAGGGAGGTATTGTGGATACACCCTGGGGTAACTGGTATGCAATACTTTTTCAGGATCATGGCGCGGTAGGACGTATTCCTGTATTGATTCCGGTTCGGTTCGAGGATGATTTTCCGGTATTCGGAGAAGCCGGACATATACCGGAGGAATTTGAGAAAAGAAGTACTCGACCGGATTATATCTATCAACCGTTATATGAAAGTGATGATTTCAACGACTCTGATAATTTGGAAAAACCGGTATTGAAAAAAGCATGGCAGTTTAATCATACTCCGATAAATTCCCTTTGGGAGATTCGAAACCGACAGTTTGTAATTCGTACCGGAAAACTGTGCCATAATGTAGAACAGGCGCAAAATACATTAACGCAAAGACTTCTTTTTCCAAGATGTAGAGTAGAGGTAACTTTGGATATTCGGGATATCAGGGAGGGAGATTATGCAGGTTTGTGTGCCCTGCAAGGTTTATATGGAATGATTGCCATTACAAGGAAAGAAGGGAAAAATTACCTTGTTATGGGAGAAAAAGCAGAGGAAAATGGAGATGGAATATATCAAGAATATCAGATTATGCCATGGAAAGAGCAGAGAATAAGACTATTTATGGAAGCTGATTTTTCCCAAATGAAAGATGAAGTGCAATTTGGATATATGGAACAGGGCAAAAGCATTCTGGCAGGACCCGTACATAAATTATTCTTTAAACTGGATCATTTTTGTGGATGCCGTGCTGGATTATTCGCCTTCTCCACAAAGCAGACAGGTGGAAAAGCAGCATTTTCGGAATTTACATATAAAGATTGAGGTGAAAGCTATTCGCTTTTATACATATTCCGAAATTCTGTAGGGGTACAGTTTTTTACAATCTTAAACATACGGATAAAGGATGAAAGACTGGAAAAACCGGAATTTAATGCAATATCGGTTACAGTGTATTTAGGATTGGCAAGGAGCTTTTCGGCAACAGCAATCCGCTTCTGATTCAGATATTTGTAGAAGGACACATTGGTAAACTGCTTAAAAAGTCTGGTAAAATGAAATTTACTGAAGCCTGCAAGACCTGCAACGAAATCCAGTGTTAAGTCTTCTGTACAGTGCGCACTGATATAATCACATATGTACATAAACTTTGCGGTGTATTCCTGCTGTTTGTTGCTGGTAACATCAAATCGTATTGATTTTTCGGTATAATTTCTTCCAATTAAAACAAACATCTCAAGGACCTTGCTATATATGGATATTTCTGCAAGAGTCGTATTTTTTAAATATTCATCATGAATTTCCAACAGGAGAGAGCGGACAGAGGAATGAATGTCGGTATATTCTTCTGGTGTTATAACAATAACCGGCGAGAGGAGAGAGAGAGTACTTTCCATTTCCTTCATTTCACGGAGCATGGTAATATCTGCTTGAAAGATAATGCGTCTGCCGCCTTCTTTGGGAGCATAAAGAGAATGCAGGCAGCCGGGACAGATTATGATAATGTCATTTTCGCGCAAATGAATGGTATGGTCGCAGCATTCTATATGGTAATCGTTTTCTACAGGCATAATAATTTCCAATGGTGTATGCCAATGCGGTGGATAATTTTCGGTTTCATGATTATCGTAAAGTCTTAGATTTGTATTTTCTCTGAAATTGACAGTTTCATAAATTCCTTTTAAATTTTCAATCATTACGTTGTCCCCCTATTGTGTTAGAAATTGCTTTATTCACAATACAAAAGAGTTAAAAAATGATAATTTTATTATAACAAAAGGAAACAAAATGACCAAGAGAAAAACATTAAAAAAAAGCAATAATTTATATTGATCAGGCAATTATTAAAATGAATAAAATTAAAGAGTATGTTATCTTACAATTATATAATAAGTTAAATGTGGATTTGTTAACGGAAGATTGGTAAATAATAAGTATAAGAAAGGAAAGCTTTCTATTATGAAAAGAGATGAAGCAAGAAAAAGAGCCGAGGAGCTCGTTAGTAAAATGACTCTGGAGGAGCGTGCAAGCCAGTTGCGTTATGATGCACCGGCAATCAAGAGATTAGGGATTCCTGCCTATAACTGGTGGGGAGAAGGATTGCATGGAGTTGCAAGAGCCGGAACAGCAACGGTTTTTCCGCAAGCAATCGGTATGGCAGCAACCTTCGATGAAGAACTGGTAAAACAGATGAGTGACTGCATAGCAACGGAAGGCAGGGCCAAATACAATGAATTTTCAGCACACAATGACAGGGATATCTACAAAGGTCTTACTTTCTGGTCGCCAAATGTGAATATCTTCCGCGACCCGAGGTGGGGACGCGGACACGAAACCTATGGAGAGGATCCTTATCTGACTTCGCGCCTGGGAGTTGCTTACGTCAAAGGGTTACAAGGCAATGGGGAAGTCATGAAGGCAGCAGCGTGTGCGAAGCATTTTGCCGTACATTCCGGTCCGGAAGCTATACGGCACGAATTTGATGCACAGGCAACACCAAAGGATATGGAAGAAACCTATTTCCCCGCATTTGAAGCTTTGGTAAAAGAAGCGGGTGTAGAAGCGGTTATGGGGGCCTACAACAGAGTGAATGGAGAACCTTGTTGTGGCAGCACTACTTTAATACGGGATACGTTACGTGAGAAATGGCATTTTGCAGGACATTTTGTATCAGACTGCTGGGCAATCAGGGATTTTCATGAAAATCATATGGTAACTTCTACGGCAGCAGAATCGGCAGCAATGGCGCTAAATGCAGGCTGTGATTTGAACTGCGGCGTAACATATCTTCATCTGTTAACCGCTTATCAACAGGGACTTGTAACGGAAGAAGCGATTACGGAAGCGGCTGTCCGCCTGTATACGACACGTTTCCTGTTAGGCTTGTTTGATGAAACAGAATACGATAGAATTCCATATGAAGTAGTTGAGTGTAAAGAGCATATTGCTCTGGCAGAAAAGGGAGCCAGAGAAAGCATTGTCCTTTTGAAAAATGACGGTATTCTTCCGTTAGATATTAAGAAAGTAAAAACAATCGGTGTCATTGGTCCGAATGCGAACAGCCGAAAGGCATTGATTGGAAATTATCATGGAACTTCTTCCGAATACATAACGGTATTAGAAGGAATTCAAAAGTATGCGGAAGGAAAAGCAAGGGTACTGTTTTCGGAAGGAAGTGCTTTGTTTGAAGAAAAGACGGAGCCACTTGCACTGAAAGGAGACAGACTGGCAGAAGCAAAGATTGTAGCAGAGCACAGTGATGTGGTTATTCTTTGCCTCGGCCTGGATGAAACACTGGAAGGCGAAGAGGGAGATACCGGAAACAGCTATGCTTCCGGTGATAAAGTGGATTTGTTACTTCCAAAATCACAGAGAGATTTGATGGAAACAATCGCGGCTGTAGGAAAACCCGTTGTATTCTGCCTTATGACAGGAAGTGCGATAGATTTGCAATATCCGTCAGAGCGTTTTAATGCACTCCTGCAGCTTTGGTATCCTGGGGCAAGAGGCGGCAGAAGCGTAGCAGAGATTCTGTTTGGAGAGGTTTCCCCATCAGGAAAGCTTCCGGTAACCTTTTATGAAGGTACGGATGTATTGCCGGCATTTACAGATTATTGTATGCAGGGAAGAACCTATCGGTATATGGAAGGAAAAGCACAGTATCCGTTTGGCTATGGACTGACTTATGGCAAAGTTGAAGTTACGAATGCCGTAATTGATAAAATAGTAGAAAAAGATGGATTTCCGGAAGCACAGGTAAAAGTTACCATAGAAAATAAAGGAACATATGATACCGGGGATGTGGTTCAGCTTTATATAAAGAATACGGATTCTCCCTATGCAATAAAGAATCCAGCGTTATGTGGCTTCCGGAGGGTTTATCTGAAAGCCGGAGAGAAAAAAGAATTAACGATGCAGATAGAAAGTAGGGCATTTACGGTTGTAAATGATGCCGGGGAACGTATTCGGGATGGAGGTCATTTTGAGATTTATGCCGGAACTTCCCAGCCGGATTTGCGAAGTGTGGAATTAACAGGTATGCAGCCAATTAAAATGGAAGGAAACGTTTGAAAAGACGTTTCCTTTTTTCATGGAGAGTATGATATACTTAATCGTGTCAATGATAAGATTAAGGATAGAAGCATATGTGGAAAAAAAGGGCGGAAGAAAAAGCAGGAAAGAGAAACAACTATACATGGTATCTGGTTATGACAGTACTCATGATTGTTATCACAATGATAGCAGGTGTTGTGGTATTTAGTTTCTATATCAATCATTTTACCAAAGAACAGGATACAAGCCAGTATAATAAATACTATGTTATGATTGCAGGAGACGGGAATGCCTCTCTCTGGCAATCGGTTTATGAAGGCGCATATGAAGCGGCTCTTGAGGAGAACAGTTATGTGGATTTACTGGATGGTATTTTTGAAAAAAATTATACAAGAGAAGATTTGATGCGTATTGCTATTGCCTCTGAAGTAGATGGGATTATTGTAGCGGCAGATGAGAGTGATGGGATGACGAATCTGATTAACGAGGCCGTAGAGGCAGGTATTCCGGTTGTTACTTTGTATGGCGATAATACACACAGTGCAAGATGCAGTTTTGTGGGAATCGGCAGCTATGATTTGGGCAGGGAATACGGCAGACAGGTTTTGGAAATTGTAGAAAAAACAGATGTGGCAGATGAAACGGAAAAGCCAATCGAGGTTATGGTATTGGTAAATGCCAACGCTATGGATTCCGGTCAGAACATTCTCTGCTCGGCAATTCAGGATACGTTGGAAAAAGAGAAACCGGAAAGTATGGAATTTGAACTGTCATTAGTTTCCATCAACGATGAAAATGCTTTTTCGGTCGAAGAATCCATAAGGGATATTTTCAAGGAAGAGGAACTTCCGGATATCATAATTTGCCTGAATGAATTGAATACAACCTGTGTGTATCAGGCGGTGGTTGATTATAATAAAGTAGGACAGGTCAATATTCTCGGATATTATGATTCCGATACGATTATGAAAGCAATTGACCGAAATGTTATTTATGCAACCATTGCCATTGATACGATGCAGATGGGAAGATTCTGCGTGGAGGCCTTGACCGAATATAATACTTATGGAAATACGAGTCAGTATTTTACGGCAGATATTGCTTTGATTAACAAAGACAACGTAGCTTTTTACATGGAGGAAGAAGCCGATGAACCATAAATTACGCAGCCTGTCGTTGCAGGGAAAGATCAGCAGCCTCTATATTCTGACAAATTTACTTGTTTTTGTTGTAAATATTCTTTTGCTTCTCGGAATAAACCGTATGTCAAATGAAATGGAAATGGTTTATCGGGATAATCTGCATTTAAATGAGCTAGCACAGGCATTGGATAATGTGCAGGACAGTATGACGGATTATCTGAACGCGAAAACCAGTGATTCCCTGGAGGAGTATTACAGGAATGAACAGGAATATTTGGATCTGGTATATGATTTAAAGGATGAGGTTACCGGTAGTTCTTTTGATCGTATGAAAAGAAATATCAAGCATATGTCAGAACAGTATCTGGAGATTGCTGACCAGACGATTGAAGCGAAGCGCGGCCGGAATGTCGAAAAGTACCGTATCCGCTATGAAAATGCAACACAGCTTTATGACTACATAAATACTTATGTTTACAGCCTGAATAATGAACAGTTTAAGAGCAATTCCGAAAATTATAATGAACTGGCACAAGCATTCCGGAAGTTTGAATTTCTTGGAATGGGCGTAATGTGTGTTGTTATTATTTTTAACGTATGTATTATTATTAAAATGGTGGGAGCCTTAATCAGTCCTCTTAAAACATTATCCAAAAGTGCAGATGAGGTGGCGAACGGAAATCTGGATATCGAAGTGCTCGAGGTTCAGTCCGAAGATGAAATCGGTGTTGTAACAAGTGCTTTTAATCAGATGGTAATCAGTATCAGGCAGTATATTGAACGAATCCGGCATAGTATGGAAGTAGAACGTGCCATGAAGGAAAAAGAACTGATGATGGAGGCCCATTTAAAGGATGCTAAATTAAAGTATCTGCAGGCACAGATAAATCCCCATTTTTTATTTAATACCTTAAATGCCGGAGCACAGCTTGCCATGCTGGAGGGGGCAGACAGAACCTACAAATATGTACAGAACATGGCAGAATTCTTCCGGTATAATGTAAAAAAAGGGGATGAAATTGTCAGCATCCGGGAAGAAATTGAACTGGTAGATAACTATATCTATATTTTGAATGTCAGATTTTCCGGGGATATCCATTATGAGAAGAAAATAGATAAGTCTTTGTTGCAGGTGCAGATGCCAAGCATGATTTTACAGCCGATTGTGGAAAACTGTGTAAATCATGGTATCCGGGAAATGGCAGGGGAAGGCAGAATTTATCTATCGGTATATCGCGTGGATGATATGGCTTGTATCAGCATCCGGGACAACGGTGTGGGTATGAGTCAGGAAACAATCGACAAAGTACTGAGTGGAACATACCGGGAAGAAGAGCTGGCAGCAGGTTCGAACGGTGTTGGTATGGATAATGTAATCGGAAGATTGAAGCTTTTTACGGAAAGTGAAGATGTCATGTCGATTGTGAGTGAAGGAAAAGATAAGGGAACCGAGGTTATTATTTATATACAAATGAAAGAGCGGGAGGAAGACGATGTATAAAATCATGCTTGCAGATGATGAGGGTATCGTAATCGATTCCCTGAAATTCATCATTGAAAAAGAGTTTGGGGATGAATGTATCGTAGAATATGCCAAAACCGGAAGAAGCGTTATTGAACTGGCAGAGAAATTCCGGCCGGATATTGCGGTTATGGATATTCAGATGCCCGGTATTAACGGGATAGAGGCGATGAAGGAGATACGTCAGAGCAACAGAAATGTCCAGTTTATCGTGATGTCGGCATATGATAAATTTGATTATGCAAAGGAGGCAATTAAACTGGGTGTTCTGGAATATATCACCAAACCGATGGAGCGCACTAAAATTGTTTCCGTTCTGAAAAAGGGTATGGAAATTGTTGACAGGGAGCGGGAAAAGAGGAGTAATGACCTTTTAGTAAAGGAAAAGCTGGAAACGGTTGTTCCGATTATTGAAAGTGGTCTGATTTATAATATTTTATTACAAGAGCATTTTACAGAAGATATTGATAATTATAAAACCATTCTTGGGTTTGATAAAAGTCTGGCATATATGATTGCCGTAGTGTGTGGCGATGAACAGGATGGTAATCATATGACCAATGCAGTTGGCAGCAGTGTGAAGATGCAGCAGCATTATCAGGAAGTAAGGGAATGTCTGAAGGAGTATTTTGACTGTATTGTCGGAACTGTTATGGCAAATAAGCTGGCAGTTCTTGTTCCTTATGAGAAAGAACATATGGATTATAATGAGAGAATCGATTTGATCGAGAAAGCACGTGAGCTTGTAAGGCATATGCGTAAAAAGATGGGAATCAGCTTTCGCATTGGTATCGGCAGGGTCGGTAAGCTTGAGTCAATGGCAGAATCTTATAATGAAGCCTTGAATGCGCTTGTTATTACGACGGGAAGCGTAGCACATGCGGATGACTTACCAATTGGATGTGATTATGCGGGAGATTATCCGATTGATTTGGAGAAGCGCTTGTTTGAGGAAGTGGAGAAAGGAGAAGTTAACAATGCGCTCGCCACAGCAAGAAGCTTTTATGACTGGATGGTAGAAAATAATCCGGACAGTCTGATGGAAATCCGGATAAAAGTTCTGGAGTTTGCACTCTGGGTAGAACATATTGCTTATGAGAAAGGCGGCATGACTTACCAGTTTAACTCCAGACAGGATTATCTGCCGGCAATTATGGGAACTTCTGATCTGGATGAGCTTCGGAAATGGTTTCTGGATAAGGTTATGGCGGCATGTCAGAATATTCTCGGTAAACGGGAGGAAAAATCAAACAGTATTATTGAGATGGCAAAAGAGTATATCCGCAATAACTTTAATAAGGATATTTCGTTGGATGATGTATCCCGGGCGGTCAATATCAGTCCTTACTATTTCAGTAAGATATTTAAGGAAGGAACCGGAGAGGGATTTATTGAATATCTGACAAATATCCGCATGGAAAAAGCCAAAGAACTGCTTAATACGACAGAATATTCCATGAAGGAAATCTGCACCATGTGCGGCTATTCCGATCCAAATTATTTCAGCCGCACGTTTAAGAAAAATGTCGGGGTTACACCGACAGAATACAAAAATGTTTAGGGGATATATATATGAAAAAGGGAATTGCATGGATCCTGTGTCTGATGATTGCATTGACAGGATGTGCTTCGGCAAATAATAACAGTGCTGTGGCGGATACGCAGGAAGAGCAAAAAATACAGATAGGAATGAGCTTTGATTCTTTTGTTATTGAAAGATGGCAGCGCGACAGAGATGTTTTTGTGTCGACGGCCAAAGAACTGGGTGCAGAGGTCAATGTGCAGAATGCAAACGGTAATTTGGAAGAGCAGAAAAAACAGATTGATTACTTTATAAAAAAGGGAATGGATGTAATTGTTATCATCTGCATTGATTCCGATGGTTTAAAGGAATCGGTAGCAAAAGCGAAGGAAGAAGGAATAAAAGTAATTGCCTATGACCGTCTGATTACGGATGCAGATGTTGACCTATACATAACGTTTGATAACACAATGGTTGGTTCCATGATGGCAGAGGCTCTGGTGGATAATGGACTGGAAGGTGGTTCGGTGCTGATGTTAGGGGGATCTCCAACGGATAGTAATGTACCGCTTGTAGAGACGGGATTTAAAAATGTTATGAAGGAGAATAATGTCAGGATTCTGGATTCCATCCATGCAGAAGGCTGGCGTGCAGAGCTTGCGGCAGATTATATTTATGAGCACATGGATATTGTTTCGCAGGCAGATGCAATTATGTGTGGTAATGATAATATTGCAAGCCGGGTAGTGCCTGCTCTGGCAGAGAAGCGGCTGGCAGGAAAAGTATTGGTTGTGGGACAGGATGCAGATCTGGAAGCCTGTCAGAGAATTGTGGAAGGAACACAGGTTATGACGGTATACAAACCGGTTGAGAAGCTGGCACAGCGTGCAGCAGAATGTGCGGTAACAGTTGCTAAAGGAGAAAAGATAGAGGGAGAAGATGTTACAACAATCAATAACGGAAAATATATTGTACCATATGTAGGTTTAGAACCAATCAGCGTAACGGAAGAGAACATTAACGAAGTTATTATTAACAGTGGATTTCATTTAAAAGAAGATGTGTACCTGAACGTACCGGAAAAGATGCCAAAATAGCAATATGCTGTATATTTCGTATAAAGCAAGAATAGAATAGGACAATTTTAACAAAAGAACGATACGAATCACAAAAATGTGCTAGTATGGTTCTTTTTTCATTGCTTTTGAAGTAAAAATTTGAAGAAAGTCATAAATTATTCCTATCGGTTCCATGATAGAATGCATTTGTAAACAAAATTACATTAGTAATTAGGGAGGTAAAGAAATGAAGAAAAAATTACTGAGTATGATTCTTGCAACTACTATGGTTGCAGCAACATTAGCAGGATGTGGTTCTTCCGCTGAAACAGCAGCACCTGCTGAGGAGACAACAGAGGAAGCACCTGCAGAAGACGCAGCAGCTGAGGATACAGCAGAAGCACCTGCAGAAGACACAGCAGCAGACACAGCAGCAGCTGGTGGTAAAATTGGTGTGGCAATGCCTACCAAAGACTTACAGAGATGGAATCAGGATGGTTCCAACATGGAAGCTCAGCTTGTTGAAGCTGGATACGAAGTAGACCTTCAGTATGCATCCAACGATATCGCAACACAGGTTTCCCAGATTGAAAACATGATTAACTCCGGTTGTGAACTTTTGGTTATCGCTTCTATCGATGGTGACTCTCTTGGAACTGTTCTTGAGCAGGCAAAAGAGAAAAACATTCCGGTTATCGCATATGACCGTTTGATTATGAACTCTGATGCTGTTACCTACTATGCAACATTTGACAACTACATGGTTGGTACAAAACAGGGTGAATACATCAAAGAGCAGTTAGACCTTGACAATGCAGATGGCCCGTTCAACCTTGAAATCGTAACAGGTGATCCGGGTGACAACAATGCAAGATTCTTCTACGGCGGTGCTATGGATGTTCTTCAGCCATACATTGATGAAGGTAAATTAGTAGTTAAATCCGGACAGATTGATTTCGAAACTGTTGCAACAGCTAACTGGGCAACAGAAACAGCACAGTCCAGAATGGATGCTATCATTTCTGCTAACTACGCAGACGGAACACAGCTTGATGCAGTTCTTTGCTCCAATGACTCTACAGCACTTGGTGTTACTAACTCTTTGGAAGCTAACTACACAGGTGAATGGCCAATCATCACAGGTCAGGACTGTGACAAACCTAACGTTAAGAACATGATCGATGGCAAACAGTCCATGTCTATCTTCAAAGATACACGTACTTTAGCATCTAAAGTAGTAGAAATGGTTGACGCTATCATGCAGGGCGGTGAAGCTCCGGTTAACGATACAGAGACTTATGACAATGGTACAGGTGTTATTCCTTCTTATCTTTGCGAGCCTGTATTTGCAGATGCAAGCAACTACAAAGAGTTGTTAATTGATTCCGGTTACTATACAGAAGCTGATATCCAGTAATCGAACGAAAAGACATAATTAAGATTTTATATGCAGGCGGGTATTATTCCCGCCTGCTATCTTCTGAAAAGCAGAAAAACAGGTATGATTAGGTATTTCGGAATAGCAGATTGGGAGGGATACACTTGGCGAAAATATTACTTGAAATGAAAAATATAACCAAAACATTCCCTGGCGTAAAAGCACTTGATAATGTAAATTTGAAGGTGGAAGAGGGCGAAATCCATGCTCTTGTAGGTGAAAATGGTGCCGGGAAATCCACTCTGATGAATGTTTTAAGCGGTATATATCCGTATGGTTCTTATGAAGGCGACATCATTTATGATGGTGAAGTATGTAAATTTGATACGATTAAAGACAGTGAGGCAAAAGGAATTGTTATTATTCATCAGGAATTAGCTTTGATTCCTTATATGACAATTGCTGAAAATATGTTTCTTGGAAATGAAAGAGGAACAAAATATAAAATTAATTGGAATGAAACGAACGACAGAGCTTCCGAGCTGCTAAAAACAGTAGGTTTAAAGGAAACTCCGCAGACGTTAATTAAAGATATAGGTGTAGGTAAGCAGCAGTTAGTAGAAATTGCAAAAGCACTTGCTAAAAATGCAAAGCTGCTGATTCTGGATGAGCCTACGGCATCCTTGAATGAAGATGATTCCAAGGCACTTCTGGAATTACTTCTCAAATTTAAAAAAGAAGGCATGACTTCTATTATTATTTCTCATAAGTTAAATGAAGTATCTTATGTAGCGGATAAGATTACGGTTATCCGAGATGGTGCTACGATAGAAACTCTGGATAAGAAAACCGATGATATTTCCGAGGGCCGAATTATCAAAGGTATGGTAGGTAGAGAACTTTCCGACCGGTTCCCGAAACGCGAGTCACATATCGGGGATGTCATGATGGAAGTGAAGGATTGGAATGTATATCATCCCCTTTATACAGAAAGAAAAGTAGTTGATAATGTCAGCATCAAAGTAAAGAAGGGAGAAGTTGTTGGTATCTCCGGACTTATGGGTGCGGGACGTACAGAACTGGCAATGAGCTTGTTCGGCAAGAGTTATGGCGATAAGATAAGCGGACAGCTCTTTATTAACGGCAAAGAGGTTCATCTGAATTCTGTACAGGAAGCGATTAAGCATAAGCTTGCTTATGTAACAGAAGATAGAAAAGGAAATGGTCTGATTTTAAGCAACCCGATTAAGATTAATACAACACTTGCTAATCTGGATGCAATCAGCAAACATTCTATTATCGATAAAGATAAAGAATATGCCGTAGCAGTAGAATATAAAGAAAAACTGAAAACAAAATGTCCTTCCGTAGAGCAGAATGTTGGTAATTTAAGCGGTGGTAATCAGCAGAAGGTGCTGTTAGCAAAATGGATGTTTGCAGATCCGGATGTGCTGATTCTGGATGAACCTACGAGAGGTATTGATGTAGGTGCCAAGTATGAAATTTATTGTATCATCAATCAACTGGTTGCAGAAGGTAAATCGGTTATTATGATTTCCTCAGAAATGCCTGAAATCCTAGGTATGTGTGACAGAATTTATGTCATGAACGAAGGCAGAATCGTAGGAGAGCTGGAAGGCAGCGAGGTTACTCAGGAACTCATTATGTCACATATTTTAAAAGCCAGCAGCAAAGGAGAATAAGATATGAATAAAATAAAAACCGCAGATTTTATAAAGAAATATACCATGATAATTGTATTAATTGTGGTTACGGGATTTTTTGCATGGCGGACAGGAGGAGCCATTCTTCTTCCTATGAATGTCAGCAGTTTGATTTCACAGAATGCTTATGTATTTATTTTAGCAACCGGTATGCTGTTATGTATTTTAACCGGTGGTAACATCGACCTTTCCGTAGGTTCGGTAGTCTGTTTCGTTGGTGCAATCGGAGCCGTTCTTATGGTAAATATGAAGGTGAATATGTGGGTTGCAATTCTGGTAATGTTTTTAGTTGGTATATTGATTGGTGCTTTCCAGGGCTTCTGGATTGCATTTGTAAGAATTCCTCCTTTCATCGTAACTCTGGCAGGTATGCTTGTATTCAGAGGTTTAAGTAACGTAGTATTGGACGGTATGACAATTTCCATCAAAGACTGCACAACATTCGTTAACCTCTTCGGTGGTGGTGCAAACTGTTATATTCCGGATTTCTTTGGAAATGGATCTTTAAATATGACTTGTCTCTTGGCTGGTGTTATTGCAACTGTTCTTTATATTGGCTTTCAGATGAAAGATAGAATTACCAAGAGTAAAAAAGGCTATGAAGTAGGCAGTATGGGTGCCGCTGTAGCAAAAATGGTTTTAATCTCTGCAGTCATTTTAGTTTTTTCTTATCGGTTAGCACAGCACAAAGGTATTCCTAGTGTTCTTATCTGGGTTATTGTTGTTATTATGGTATATGCTTACATAACATCGAACACAACAACCGGTCGTTACTTCTATGCAGTAGGTGGTAATGAAAAAGCAACAAAGCTTTCCGGTATTAACACAAATAAAGTTTACTTTATTGCTTATCTGAACATGGGATTTTTAGCAGCATTAGCCGGAATGGTTACGATTGCACGTATGACTTCTGCACAGCCTACTTATGGACAGAACTACGAGATGGATGCTATCGGTTCCTGTTTCATTGGTGGTGCATCTGCTTATGGTGGTATTGGTACTGTACCGGGCGTTATTGTCGGTGCTGTTCTGATGGGTGTTATCAACCTTGGTATGTCTCTTATGGGTGTAGACCAGAACTGGCAAAAAGTCGTTAAAGGTCTTGTACTTTTAGCAGCCGTAATTTTCGATGTAGTATCCAAACGTGGTGGTAAATTGATTGCAAAGAATTAATTTCTGCAATATCTATCTAATCAGCAAAGGCCTCAATACAGCGATGTATTGGAGGTCTTTGTTTTTTGAGCAAGGAAACTTCGGGCATGAATGAAAAGTATACAAATTGTAAATCAGACGAATAATAGATACAAAGACAGATAATGGTAAAAAAAGAAATTATGTACTTATTATAAGATTTTATGATATTCTATAAATATATAGTTCTTGAATAAAATATTGAAGGGAAAGAGAAAATGAACGAAAGCAAAGATTTTAAACCTTTTGTTCCGGCGGAAAAGTCTATGCCGGAATTTACAGTAGCATCTATTATTCTTGGTATTTTGTTGGCAGTGGTGTTTGGTGCCGCTAATGCATATTTAGGACTGCGCGTAGGTATGACTGTTTCAGCCTCCATTCCGGCCGCTGTTATTTCTATGGGTGTTATTCGTGTAATCCTGAAAAAAGAATCCATCTTAGAGAATAACATGGTTCAGACAATAGGTTCAGCAGGAGAATCTGTTGCAGCGGGTGCCATATTTACGTTGCCGGCACTTTTTCTGTGGGCAAAGGAATGGGGTGTGAAAGCCCCCTCTCTTATAGAAGTTTCTATTGTTTCATTTATAGGAGGTGCCCTTGGTATTCTGTTCATGGTGCCACTTAGAAAAGCACTGATTGTGCAAGAGCATGGAACACTCCCGTATCCGGAAGGAAAAGCCTGTGCAGAGGTACTTGTTGCCGGAGAAAAAGGGGGAGCAAAGGCATCTACAGTATTTTCGGGACTTGGAATTGCAGCAGCATACAAGTTTATTGCAGATGGATTGAAAGCGTTTCCGAGTGAAGTCCATTATGAAATTCCGGCATACAAGGGTTCCGGTTTTGGTGCGGATATTTTACCTGCGTTGCTGGGTGTCGGCTATATTTGTGGATTGAAGATTTCTTCTTATCTTTTTGCAGGTGGTATTCTGGGTTGGTTTGTACTGATGCCATTGATAGTATTATTTGGTGCAAATATTACTTTATTTCCGGCAGATGTCACTGTTTCGGAATTGTATGCGAAGGGTGGCTCTTTTGCCATTTGGTCAAATTATATTAAATATATTGGTGCGGGTGCGGTTGCGTGTGCCGGTATTATCAGTTTGATAAAATCACTTCCGCTTATTGGAAGGACATTTCGGGATGCGATAAAAGGATTTGGGAAAGGTGAGAAAACAACAGAGCGTACGAATCAGGATTTGGATATCCGCTTTATTCTGGTAGCAACTGTTATTTTGATTCTTGCCATTTGGTTGGTGCCGGTTATTCCGATTAATTTATTTGGCGCGTTTATGGTGGTTATTTTTGGATTTTTCTTCGCAACCGTTTCTTCGAGAATGGTAGGACTTGTCGGCTCAAGTAATAATCCGGTATCCGGTATGACAATTGCTACTTTATTGGTAGCTTCCCTGGCATTGAAAGCAACCGGAATGGTTGGACAGGCGGGTATGACAGCTGCTATTGCCATTGGTGGAGTGATTTGTATTATTGCGGCTATTGCAGGAGATACTTCGCAGGACTTGAAGACGGGATATATTTTAGGTTCTACACCTAAGAAACAGCAGATTGGTGAGTTGATTGGTGTTTTTGCTTCTTCGCTTGCTATTGGTGGAGTGTTGTATTTGCTAGATTCTGCATGGGGTTATGGCACAAGCGAACTTCCCGCCCCGCAGGCAACTTTGATGAAGATGATTGTAGAAGGGGTTATGGGAGACAATTTACCTTGGACATTAGTGGGTATTGGTGTATTTATTGCGATTATTGTTGAAATTATAGGTATTCCGGTGCTTCCTTTTACCATTGGTTTATATTTGCCGATTCATTTAAGTGTCCCAATGGTAGTTGGCGGCGGTGTAAGATGGCTCATTGAAAAAAGGAAAAAAGGCGAAGAACAGAAACAGGCAGTAGAGAATGGTGTACTCTACAGCTCAGGTCTGATTGCCGGAGAAGGTCTGGTAGGTATCCTGCTTGCAATATTTGCAGTGATTCCTTTTTCGAATGGAAGTAATTTGGGGAATATGATAGCCTCTTTCCTGCCAAATTTGCTTCCGATTCTGTGCAATGCAAATGTAGGTAACATTATTGGTATTCTGGCATTTGCCTTACTGACACTTTCTTTATGGAAATTTTGTATGCGTAGGGATAAACGGAAATAAAGGAGCAGAAAGTGAAGGAAAAAAAGAATTTTATGGATTTTGTTCCATGCTGTAACCCATTATACACATGGGATACCGATAACGAGGGAATTGTAACCGTTCATGTTGTGAACAAGGGATTTTACAACTGGCTTGCCCAGAAACTATTTAAACGACCTCGCATCAGTCATATTAAACTGGATGAGTATGGTAGTTTTGTATGGCAGCAGATGGACGGGAGGAGAACGGTTTATGAAATATCCGGACTTGTGAAAGAGAAGTTTGGAAAAGATGCGGAACCCGTTATCAATCGTTTGGTACAATATTTTCACATTTTGTATCAAAATAAGTTTATAGGGTATGTAAAAAGGATGGGATAACCATGGGAAACGAAAAAACACTAGAGAAAAGAGCGGCGACCCAAAACGGTATCAGCAGACTTGTTTTTGTGGCATTATCCATGCTGTTAGAAATTACACTGATTGTATTATTGTTTACGGAATTAAATCGTTATGCGGAATGGGTAAATACGTTTACCAGAATTTTTGCACTGATTTTGGTATTAACGATTTATGGACAGCATAAGACTTCTGCCATGAAAATGCCTTGGATTATGCTGATTATGGCATTCCCGATTATGGGAGTAGCACTATATCTGCTAATTGGTTTGAATGGTACAACGAGGAAAATGCGGAATCGCTATGAAAAAATCGATGAAGTATTATTACCTAAGCTACCTGCTAATTACGACCTTATAGAGCAAATGAAAAAAGAGGATGAAAGTGCGGCAGGGATTGCAACTTATATCCAACGATTTTCGGGCTTTCCCATATACCGGAATACGGATGTTCAATATTATGATGATGCGGCAAAAGGGCTGGAGGCACAGCTTGCCGAATTAGCTAAAGCAGAAAAATTTATTTTTATGGAATACCATGCGATTGAGGACAAGGAATCCTGGCAGCGCATTCAGACGGTTTTAGAGGAAAGAGTAAAAGCTGGCGTAGAGGTGCGCGTTTTCTATGACGATATGGGAAGTATTGGATTTATCAATACGGATTTTGTGAAAAAGCTAGAGTCGGTTGGAATCAAATGCAGAGTGTTTAATCCTTTTGCACCGGGGCTGAATCTTTTCCTGAATAATCGTGACCATCGGAAAATCACCGTCATTGATGGAAAAGTCGGGTTTACGGGTGGATATAATCTGGCAAATGAATACTTTAATATTACCCATCCATACGGTCAATGGAAGGATACCGGTATTCGTTTGGAAGGAGATGCAGTTCAAAATCTTACGGTGATGTTTCTTGAAATGTGGAATGCCATCAAAGATTCCGATAAGGACGATACCGATATTGAGCAATATCTTCCGGTATGTGACTATGTTGCAGAAGAAAAAGGATATATCCAGCCTTATGCAGATACTCCCATGGATGAAGAACAGGTGGGAGAAGAGGTTTACATCAGCATGGTAAATAAAGCAGAAAAATACTGCTATTTTATGACACCATACCTCATTATAACAGATGAGATGACTCATGCTTTGAGTCTTGCCGCCAAAAGGGGTGTGGATGTCAGAATAGTCACACCGGGAATTCCGGATAAAAAGCTTGTCTATGGAGTGACACGTTCTTTCTATAACGGACTGGTAAGAAATGGTGTCCGGATATTTGAGTGGGAACCGGGTTTCTGCCATGCCAAGATGAGTGTTGCAGATGATAAAATGGCAACCTGCGGCACCATCAACCTGGATTACAGAAGCCTTTACCATCATTTTGAGAATGGATGTTTTCTGTATAACTGCAGTGCCGTTACCGAGATAAAGAAAGATTTTGATAGGACCTTTAAGGAATGCCGGGAAGTAACGGCACAGTATTCGTCAGGCAGAAGCGCAACTCTGCGATTAGGACAATTGTTTCTGCGGTTGTTTGCGCAACTGCTTTGATTGTAAAAAGAAAAGTTTGTCAATAAAAAGCAGTTTTGGGGAGAAAATATGAAAATAGCAGTGATAAACGGACAAAACCATAAAGGCAGCAGTTATCATATCGGAAAGCTTTTAACAGATGCAATTTCCTGTGAAAAAGAGGTGCATGAGTTTTTCTTACCAAAAGACTTAAATCATTTCTGTGTAGGTTGTTACAGCTGTATCGAGGATGAAACGAAATGTCCGTATTATGAAGAAAAAAATGCTATCATGCAGGAAATTGAGAAGTCAGACTTGCTGATTTTTACAACACCAACCTATTGTATGGCACCTTCGGCTTCCCTGAAAGCATTTTTGGATTTGACTTTTACATACTGGTTTGCGCATAAACCCAGAGCGTGTATGTTCCGCAAAAGAGCAGTTGTTATTTCTACCGCGGCAGGTAGTGGTACAAAGCAGGCAATCAAGCCGGTTACAAGGACACTTTTCTATTGGGGGATTCCCTGGATAAAAGGTTATGGAGTGAGTGTCCAGGCAATGAACTGGGAGGGTGTTTCCTTAAAAAAGAAAGAGAAGATTGAAAAAGATATGACGGCGTTTGCCAAAACACTTTCCAAAAACAATGTGCCGGCAGTTCCAATCAAAACGAAATTTATGTTCAGGATGTTTGCCATGATGCAAAAGGCAGGCTGGGGCAGCAGTCCTACCGAGCAAAAATATTGGGAAGAAAAAGGATGGCTTGGGAAGGTGCGCCCCTGGAAGTAATTACTTTACAGTTGTAAACTGTACATATATAATTTATAAGATATGTAACAGAAGTGTTTTTGGTTTGGGGAAAGATGAAGTGGGGTATATAGATGATTGATGAAAAAGGGTTTGAGAAATTTATTCAGATATTAACGGAAAACGAAAATACGTTTACTCTGTCCGACAGAGCATTTGCTGCTATTGCGGAAACATACTGTTTGGGAAAGGTTATTCTGCAATTTACGGCACCGGTTTCTATTTATACGAAAAATGGAGACAGAAAAGAAGAAATATTATTTCAGGCAGAAGATAAGATAAAGGAAGCACCCGACTATTGCAAGGAGTTTGCAACCGGAGAAGGTGGAACAGTCGTTTATCTGATTTATCGTGTATATGGCACAGCACCTTTCTCCGAAGAAGAAAAGAGAAGTCTGGAATTGATTACAGATGTTTTATTTTTTCATAGTGGGCGATGGCGTTTGATCAATCATGTTAAAAAATTGGCATTGACGGATGGTATGACCGGACTTCCGAACTCAGGTGGTTTTCTGACCTATGTAGATACTTTACTGCAAAAAAAGGAACTTACAAAGTATAATTCCTATTATTTTAATCTGACAAGATTCAGTCTGATCAATAAGCGGTTTGGTGTAAAAGAAGCAGATATTATTATTGACCGTTATGCAGGGGAACTGAAAAAGTTTCTGGTAGAAGGAGAGTGTGCAGGCAGGCTGGGCGGTGATAATTTTGTTGCATTGATATTTAAGGAACGTACAGAAGAATTTCTGAAGTTTTTAAGCGGAGTTAAAACATATGGTATGATGGGCAACCAGAAAGTACCTTTAACAATAAGTGCGGTTGCGGGGATATATGAGATTGATGAGAGTGTTACCAATTGTGGAATGACAATTGGGGAAAGTGCCATGGCACTTAATATTGCAAAACATATTGCAAAAAAGCCGTATGTATTTGCTTCCGAAGAAATCAGAGAACGTGTCATCAAAGAAAAACAGATAGCATCCGGTTTTGAAGAGGCCATTCAGAAAAGAGAATTTAAAGCGTATTATCAGCCGAAAGTCTGTATTGATACTTACGAAATTGTAGGGGCTGAGGCACTTGTGCGCTGGGAACATGAAGGGAAGCCGGTTCCGCCGATGGAATTTATACCGATTCTGGAACAAAACGGTATGGTATGCGAGCTGGATTTTTATATTCTGGAACAGGTGTGTATGGATATCAGAGAATGGCTGGCGAAAGGAATAAAACCGGTACGGATTTCTGTGAATCTGTCGAGAAAGCATCTGGCGGATCCCCATTTGTCAGAGAATATTATGCAGATATTAAATAAATATCAATTGGAAAGCAAATACATAGAAGTGGAACTGACGGAAACTGTTGATGAAGCAGAAACAGATTTGCTTATCAATTTCCGGAAGAAAATGAAGGAACATAATATCGCAATGTCTATTGATGATTTTGGTACCGGATATTCTTCTTTAAATATGCTTCGTTCTTTTCCAGTAGATGTTCTGAAACTGGATAAAACCTTCATTGACAGTATGGGCGAAAATGACAGAATCGTACTGCTTAATATTATACGGATGGCATCAGAGCTTCATATGGAGGTGGTGGCAGAAGGTGTAGAAACAAAACAGCAGATGGACTATTTAAGAGAAATGGAATGCAAGATAGTTCAAGGCTTCTTATTTGACCGACCGATGCCAAAGGAAGCCTTTGAGGACAAGCTCAAGATTGGTAAATATGAGATGAAAGCAGGCGCTTAAAGACATAAAAAATGGGTGTGACAGAAAGTTATCTGCCACACCCAAAATTCTTTAAAATATTTATAAATACGAGATTTTCTGATTAACCAAAGTATCTCTTTAACAGACCTTCAAATGCCTTACCATGTCTAGCCTCGTCACGAGCCATTTCGTGAACTGTGTCATGGATTGCATCAAGGTTAGCAGCTTTTGCACGTTTTGCAAGATCAAATTTACCTGCAGTAGCACCGTTTTCTGCTTCTACTCTCATCTCAAGGTTCTTCTTGGTGGAATCGGTTACAACTTCGCCGAGTAATTCAGCAAATTTAGCAGCATGTTCAGCTTCTTCCCAAGCAGCTTTTTCCCAATATAAACCGATTTCCGGATAGCCCTCTCTGTGAGCAACTCTTGCCATTGCAAGATACATACCAACTTCGGAGCATTCTCCATTGAAGTTTGCTCTTAAATCTGCAACAATATCTTCGCTTACGCCCTGAGCAACACCTACAACGTGTTCTGCTGCCCATGTTCTTTCTGCGGACTGAGCTGTAAATTTGGAAGCAGGTGCATTACATACAGGACATTTTTCCGGTGCTGCATCTCCTTCGTAAACATAACCACATACCTGACATACAAATTTCATAATTGTATTCTCCTTTTCTTTAAAAAATTTTAATATATATTAAGATGTGTTGCTAAACATAGTATTGACATCTTAATGGCTGTTGCAATCACCACAGATACCATAAAAGTAGGTAATATGACCCTGAATCTCTCCATTGAAATTCATTCCGGCAATATCGACAATGTCATCAATATTATCCATCTTTAAATCCATCACCTGACCACATTTGTTGCAAATAAAATGATAATGTCTGGAGGTGTCCGCATCGAAATGGTCCACACCATCCCCTACACGAAGACGAAGAATCTCTCCCATATCTGCTAATAAAGTAAGGTTCCGATAAACAGTTCCAAGACTGATATTAGGATATTCCTGTCTGACATTCATATACACAACATCCGCTGTCGGATGATCTTTTCTCGTCATTAAGAAATCTTTTATCATTTGTCGTTGCCGACTGTATTTTAGAGCCATTGCAACCTCCCAGTTAAAATCAGCAATGATTACTAATATTATTATAGCAAAGAAGATGGGAATGTCAACATAAAATAGACTTGAAAATGAAATAGAAGCAGCAGGAAAAGTTTACAAATTTTTTATAAGATTATATGAGTTGCTTTATTTATATTGGCTTATTTTGTGGTATATTAGTAAATAAGATGAAAGTTTAAACATTGCGTAATACGAATGTACCGGGAAGGATGATTTTGTTTGAAATTTAGGACCCGTTTGTTAATTACATCAGTTGTGATTATTGTCGTACCACTTTTGCTGACTGCGGTTGCCTTTATGGGAATAGGAATGTATGTTGTGAATTCTGAGCAGGAGAATGAACTGGCAGATATCAATTACTCTTCCTCGAACTATACAATAGAGAACTACAAGCATATGACGGAAGAAGTAATTCAAGAAATAAAGGAACAGATGCAGGAAAATTCCGCCAGATTAGAAGATAAAGAATATCTGGAAGAAATCAATAATTCCTTAATCAATAAATCTTCTTATATTATTGTGCGAAAAGGTAATGAGATTTATTATGCAGGGAATAGCAAGGCGGCAGAGAAGATATTCAATAAATTGCCGGCTTACGGAAGCAATGTACCGGACGCAGAAACGGGATATTACTATAATGATATGAAGAAGTTTGTAAAACAGTTAGATTTTACGTTTCTGGATGGTGCGAAAGGCAGCTTCTTTATCGTAACAAGAGTAAGCACTTTGATTTCCAGAAAAATGCTGACGGATATGGTTCTGGCATATATTTTGATTTTGATTTTTACCAGTATCATATTGACACAGTGGATTAAAAAGGGTATTTTTACTCCAATTAATCAGTTAAACACAGCAATGCAGAATATTGCAGAAGGCAATTTGGAATACAGGCTTGCGAATGATGAAAAGGGTGAAATCGGAGAATTGTATCGGAATTATGAGGATATGCGGCTTCGGTTAAAAGAATCTACTGATGAGAAGATAGAACATGAAAAGCAAAACAGAGAATTAATCAGCAACATTTCTCATGATTTGAAAACTCCGATTACGGCAGTTAAAGGCTATGTAGAGGGTATTATGGATGGGGTGGCCGATACGCCGGAGAAGATGGATAAGTACATTAAAACAATCTACAACAAAGCAAACGATATGGATAGGCTGATTAATGAACTTACGATTTACTCGGGAATTGATAATAACAGGATTCCTTATAATTTTCATCGTATCAATGTAGCAGACTATTTCGGTGACTGTGTGGAAGAAGTAGGACTGGATTTGGAATCCAAAAATATTGAATTAAACTATGACAATCTGGTTTCCCCGGAAACGCAGATCATTGCGGACCCGGAGCAGTTGAAACGAGTTATTAACAATATAATCGGGAACAGTATCAAATATCTGGATAAAGAGCATGGAGTCATTGATATCCGGATTCTGGATGAAGTAGATTCTATACGGGTTGAAATAGAGGATAACGGAAAAGGAATTGCGGCAAAGGATCTTCCGAATATTTTCGAGCGATTCTACCGGACGGATGCTTCCCGGAATTCATCCCAGGGTGGCAGCGGTATCGGACTTTCCATTGTAAAGAAAATCATAGAAGACCATGGCGGTTATATTTGGGCGACCAGCAAGGAAAAAGAAGGAACTTGCATGCATTTTGTCATTAGAAAATATGAGGAGCCGGAAAAATAGAGAAAGGTAAGGTGAAAATATGAGTAAGATTTTAATTGTTGAAGATGAAGAAGCAATTGCTGATTTGGAAAAGGATTATCTGGAACTGAGTGATTTTGAGGTTGAAATAGAGAACACTGGGGATGGTGGTCTGGAAAAGGCTCTGTCAGGGAATTTTGATCTGGTTATTCTGGATCTGATGTTGCCGGGTATTGATGGATTCGAGGTGTGTAAGAAAATCCGGGAAGAAAAAAATATCCCTATTATCATGGTGTCTGCGAAAAAGGATGATATTGATAAAATCAGAGGACTTGGACTGGGAGCCGATGACTATATGACAAAACCTTTCAGTCCTTCGGAATTGGTTGCTAGAGTAAAGGCGCATATGGCGCGTTATGACAGGCTGGTAGGAAGCAGCCAGAAGGTAAACGATATCATTGAAATCCGCGGTTTAAAAATTGATAAGACGGCAAGAAGAGTCTATCTTGATGGTGAGGAGAAAATCTTTACCACCAAAGAATTTGATCTGCTTACGTTTTTAGCTGAGAATCCGAACCATGTTTATACGAAGGAAGAACTGTTCCGGGAAATCTGGGATATGGATTCAATTGGCGATATTGCTACCGTAACAGTGCATATCAAGAAGATTCGTGAGAAAATCGAATTTGATACCGCAAAGCCTCAATATATAGAAACGATTTGGGGTGTCGGGTACCGCTTTAAAATATAACTTCAGTTCCAAATTGTTTACGATCTGGGACATCGGCTGTTTCCTTCAAAGTGTGAGAAATGATTAACACATTTCATTCAAGATGGTTCCAAGAATTGGATGCTGATTAGATGCCGAATGGATGTTGACTCGTGACTGGGTCAAGGATGTATCATTTTCTTATAAAGTCCCAAAATAGTTGCTTTATTGAATGATTTGGGTAAATAGCATTAGAAAAGTGACAAATGACCCACGAAACGTATATATTTGACGATAACGTGGGTCATATTCAAAAAAACTTGCCATAATGTTCCAAACACATAAATTAAAACAAATAATTGGTACATTATTCAAAACAAATTCATGTATAGTCCCAAATATCGAAATAAGTAATAATATTAGTAATTCAGTTATTCTAATAATTCTAATTCTTATCTTAGTCTACAAGAAATTGTAGCAAATCAATGGTATTTGTATATAGCTTTAAGAACAAGGCATAGCGCAAATATAACAATTCCAATATTTTTATAAATTAATTTATCAAATTATGTTGAAAAGAGGGAGGTTGCAATATTGGAGAAAAACGCGATAGAAGACTTTGTGCGTATCACAGAAGAGAAAATTCAGAAATTACAACAAGAGTTAAAAAAATATCCAAAAGGGAAAATATCATGTCTAAGAAATGGCAGGTATGTAAAATGGTATCATGTAATGGGAGGAAAAAGAAAATATATCCCGAAGTCAGAAATCGAATTTGCTAAGCAGCTTGTTAGAAAACAATATATACAAGCAAAGCTCGAAGATGTATTAATGGATAAAAAGGCTTTGGGTAAGTATATGAAAGCTGTAAGTGGTTATGAATCGAAAGAAGAACTCTTTTATAAGAACCCATTCTATAGTGATATTTTGCGTGATACAAAAAAGCAGAACGTTGATATTGGTACATGGATGAATGCAGATTATTCAAGGAATCCGTTTCATCCGGAAATGCTAAAATTTGAAAGTATTTCCGGTAATATACTTCGCTCAAAATCGGAACTTATTATTGATCAATTATTGTTTGTATATCAGATTCCATATAGATATGAATGCAAACTAGTACTTGGAGATGTTACGCTATATCCTGATTTTACAATTATTCATCCTAAAACAGGAAAGATGTGTTACTGGGAACATTTTGGAATGATGGATAACCAAAAGTATTCTCGAAAAGCATTTAGTAAACTCGAAATATATTGTGAAAATAGCATTATTCCGTCTATTAATTTAATAACTACATTTGAAACCATAGATTCTCCACTGGATGCAATGAAAGTAGAAAATATAATAAAACAGTATTTTTTGTAGGTATGAAACTGTCCCCAAATATAAAGCCGGAGACAAGATTATATTTGCAATGGCAAGAATACACGAAAGAAACATGCATCTGCGTAATGCTCGGATTGCATTTAAAATGTTGAAACAACTGCGGAAAGAAATTTAAAGAAATGCTTTCATCCATTCTGCAGCTCGCGGATTAATGCCTTGATTTGTATACGGGTTTTCATACGCATAATACCATCCTGCCCTATATTTTCTACCATGCGCATAAGATGTTCCTTACATGCCTGCACCATTTCCGGACGCCTGATTTCCAGCATGAATGCTGGAGGCGCATTCCGAATCAGCAAAGCAAGACCGTCGTCATTGACAAATAAGCTATAGTCACGTCGTGTGCCTGCGGGAGAAGGAATAAAATGGTAATTATCATATTCATCCATTAGATAGAGAATGTTCTGCAGATGAAGAATATATGTCTTTGGAGTATAGACGGGGTGCTTCTCATATAGTTTAAAGGGAGAAGCTATGGGGATTTTTCCCGAGCGTACATCATCTGCTGTTGCAAGTTCACCAATGTCAATAAAAGGAGTAGTCTTTAACTTTTCTATAAAATGGGGATATTCGTCCAGATACATCTGATAAGTGCATTTCCATTCAGAATGTCCGATTTCTCCCACTAATTGTAAAAGATAGTCTTCTGGAAGCGTATTTCCGGAAAGAGAAAATACCTTCTGGATAGTAGCCCCTGTTTGGGAAAACATATTTTGAAAGCAAGGTACGAATTCCGGAGGAGTGTCATGTACAATCAGTGCCGGATGGCAGAGAGCAAGATAATCCTGATATTGCATGGTATATTCCCTTACCAAATTGGGTTCTGTTGACATCAAAGTGATGTGGTTCGTGCTAAAGCCTACACTGGTAGAATAGTGTACACATTGTCCTGGTACGATAAAAGTAGCATGGCAGTAAAGATTATCGCGCAGCCTCGGATAATAGTACACTTCAGTCTGTCCGGTAGCATAAATGGGAAGCCAGTAGCGCAGGGATTCCACATAACGATTTAGAAAGTTGACAGAAGGCATAATCTGGCAGAGAGTAAACCCTTTCTGAAGGACTTCAATGATGCCGGATTGCAGTTCCTGGGTAAAAGAATAATCTTCGAACAACCACTCCAGATTATCATCGGAAGCCAACAGAATGGTACAAGGTTCTTCTAGAGTTCTGATAATATGCATCATCTGACGCATGGCATCGCGCTTGCCAGCACTTCCGTAATGGAAGGATGTCTCGCCTGATATGACGGGAACATCTGCCTTTTCATGAACAGCATTTTCGCTTTCTGTCGTTTTCGTGGTATACTGTATCCCTTCCAGAATATGATCTACTACATCCGGATCCCCGGTCAGCCATTTATTAAGGTAATCTGCCAAAACATTAGTAGGCATGGAGGAACGCAATATGGGGTTCCCCAGCATTTCCGAAAGAGCGTAGCACTGAAAATCAGCGGTACACCGCTTCGCAAAAAAGTGAGCCATATGGGAGATGTGTTCACGATTTCGGGGCATGCCGCGTTTCCCGGTGCGAAGCAGACTGATTAAGGAACGGTCAACGGAAATTCCTTCCGCAAGCTCCTTGTTTGAAGTCTGTGTAATATTCATTAAAAAGTTTAATTTATCTGAAAAATCCATAGGTATTAATTCTCTCCCCAACCATGCATAAACTTATTATATATAACAATCGGAAAAGATACAATCTAAAATGTCATCAAAAATGACAAAATGAAACAAAAATGACAAAAAGGTGTGTATGTTGAATTATGTCGAAAAAATTGATAAAATTAAAACTGTATAATTGTCTGCTATTTTGCAATTATTGCAGAATATAGATATATTTTCTTAGAAAGAATTCTTATTTTATATTTTATAAAGAAACAAAAATGACACTTTTCTTGTTTGAAAAGAGATAGACATAGTCAATAAAATAAATAATAAAAGATAGGAGAAATGTAACATGAAGTTAGAACAATTTTACAAAAATCTTGGAGGAAGTTATCAGGAGATAAAAGATCGTCTGCAAAGTGATGATTTGATTCAGAGGTTTACACTGAAGTTTCTTAATGATAAAAGCTATGAAACACTTTGCAAGGCAGTTGAGGAAGAAAATTATGACGAAGCATTTCGCGCGGCACATACACTGAAGGGAGTCTGCCAGAATTTAAGCTTTGGCAATCTTAGCAAATCTTCCAGCGAGCTGACAGAATTATTGAGAAACAGAGCAACTGAACCGGTAGATATGGATAAGTGCAAAGAGCTCCTTTCGATAGTATCTGTAGATTATCGAGCGGTAACCGTAGCAATTGAAAGCTTGCAGGCATAACAGGATTAATCAGATAAAGACAGGAATTTGGAGAGAACATGGAGATATCAGAACAACAATTAAAGGCAGAAGGGTTTACGCAGGATCAGATTCATGAAATCAATGAGGGATTAAAGGTTGGTCTGAATGTAAGCATTTATGCAAAGAAAGAATTTCTTTCTATTCAAATGAGACAGATTCGGCTGGGGCTTCTCGAAGGGCTTCCGGTTGAAAAGTATGCCAGTCTGAAATATGACTGGTTTCAGATGGAGGAAATTCGTAAGGGATTATCAGAAGGAGTAAATATTACGCTTTTTGCCAATCCGGAGATTTCTTATGACAGGATGCATCAGATTCGCAAAGGACTTGAGTCAGGGATTGATCTTTCACCCTACAGGAAACTGGAATCCGGCATTTTAAAACAGTTACGGCTGGCAATTTTACATAGAATCAATATCGTTCCCTATATCAATGCGGGGTATGATACGGAGCAGCTGGAAGCCATCCGTAAAGCATTTGAAAAAGGGCTTGAAATTGTTCCTTATCTGAAGAAAGCGTTCCTGGGCATTTCCATACAGGAAATCTGTGAAGGATTAGAGCATGGACTGGATGTTTCTATTTATGCAAAACCGGAGTATTGTTGGCAGCAGATGCGGGAAATTCGTCTGGGGTTGGAGAACAGGGTAGACGTTGAGCAGTATAGTAATGTCTATTATTCCTGGCGACAGATGAAGGAAATTCGTTTGGGGTTAGAAGAAGGGCTGGATGTGTCCTATTATAAAAGCCTGATGTATCCGGCAAAGGAAATGCATGCCCGCAGACTTGCCTTAAAGGATCATACAGCATCTGTTATCGTTAGAGAGGAAATATTCCCGAAAGAGAGCGATCATTCGGACAATTATAGAATCAGAGTATCACCGGATGAAATGGAAGCAGTACTGGAAATATATGGAAGTCCGAAAGACCTGAATCGTACGGAAATATTGAAAGTACTTCGTAATTATGGAATCTGTTACGGAATCCGTTATGATGAAATAGACAATATTATCAAAGGTAATTATTTCCGTAAGCCGATTCTGATTGCACAAGGCACGCCAACCAGAGACGGAGAGGACGGTTGGTATGAATATTTCTTCCGTACAGAGGTTGCAAGGACACCCAAAGTTTTGGAACATGGAAATGTGGATTATAGGAATGTAGAGTGGTTTGAAACGGTAGAAAAGGGTCAGAAACTGGCCTTTTACCATGTTGCCAAACCGGGAGAAAATGGTATTACTGTAACCGGTAAGACGATACCTGCCAGAAAAGGCAGGGAACAGGCCATTCTTACAGGCGATGGTTTCAAGCGGTTAGAAGATGGAAAAACATATATATCTACCATGCAGGGAATTGTAACCATTCAAGATTTTCGACTGGACGTTTCCAGACTGTTAGTGATGGATGAGGTGAATCTGACAACTGGGGATGTGGATTTTGTCGGAAGTGTTCTTATCAAAGGCAATGTAAGTAACGGCACCAAAATAAAGGCTACGGAGGATGTCATTGTTAAGGGTTTTGTAGAAGGGTCCCAGATTACCTGTGGAGGCAATGCTGTATTACGACAGGGAATGAATGCTTCCGGGAATGGTTTTATTCATGCAGGCAAAGATGTTCTTGGATGTTTCTTTGAGTCTACGGATATTTATGCAGGTGGAAATATTCATGGTGATTATTTCCTGAATTGTAGAATGCATACGGAAAGAAAATTGAATGTTACCGGCAAAAAAGGTATGCTGGCAGGGGGAAATGCCTATGCGGAGGAAGGTCTTCGTACCTATAATCTGGGTAACCAGGCTGGACTTGCTACTTTTGTCAAAATTGGAATCGGAGAGCGTTTTGCAAAGAAAGAGGCAGAACTGGATAATGCTGTCCGGGAGGTCAATCAGGAACTTTGTATACTGGGTAATGCACACCTTGAACTGCAGCACAAATATCCGGCTGAAATCAGAAATACTATGGAAATATACCTGAAAATTGAAAGTGCAGTTTATACCAAAGAAAAAGAAATGGAAAATCTGTTGCGTGAAAAAGACAGACTGGAAAAAGAAAAGAACAAAATGGAATTTGTCAGTGCGGTCATTGACAATCAGGTATATGAGGGAGTCACTGTAGAAATTGATAAATGCAGGTGGATTTCCAAGAATGTACAGGGGGTAACCTTGAAAAAGAAAAACAATAAAATTGCTGTATATGCAAATTAGCGTAGAGAAAAAGGGAGTAAAAGGAGAGAAGAAATGCGCGACAAAGTACTAATTGTAGATGATGTAGATATCAATCGGGAGCTTCTTGCTGAAATTCTGCAGAATGAGTATGAAATTCGGATGGCAGAAAATGGATTGCAGGCATTGGAAATACTGGAGAGACTTCATGAGGAAATTGCGGTCATACTGCTTGACTTGGTTATGCCTGAAATGGATGGGTTTGAGGTATTGGAAGAATTGAATAAGAAGCCTTGGAGCAAGCAGATTGCGATTATGATTATCAGTGGGGACAATACCATTCAGACAGAAGCAAGATGCTTTGAGCTTGGAGTATCGGATTTTGTGCATCGTCCTTTTGATAATCGACTGGTAAGAAAGCGTGTACGAAATGTTGTGTCACTCTACCAATATCAGGCAGAACTGGAACAGAAAGTGGAAAAGCAGACGGAAGTTTTGCGTAAGCAGTTCAAACTTTTGCAACAGCAGGCAGATCAGCTTCGCCAGAGTAAGGAAAATGTAATTGATATCCTGGGTACGGTAGTGGAATATCGTAATCTGGAAAGTGGAGAACACATCCAGCGTGTGAAAGGCTATACCAGGATATTGGCAGAGCGGTTAATGAAAGATTATCCGGAATATGAACTGACACAGAATCAGATTGAAATTATTGTTGCAGCAAGCGCGTTGCATGATGTAGGAAAAATTGCTATTCCGGATTCTATCTTACTGAAACCCGGGAAGTTAACACAGGAGGAATTTGAATATATGAAATCTCACACAACCAAGGGGTGCGAGATTTTAAACAGCATTGAAAATGCATGGGATGAGGAATATGGCAGAGTAAGCTATGAAATCTGCCGGTATCATCATGAACGCTATAACGGCAAAGGATATCCGGATGGACTACAGGGGGATGAAATTCCTATTTCGGCACAAATAGTATCCATTGCCGATGTGTATGATGCATTGGTAAATGAAAGAGTATATAAGAGTGCATTTTCCAAAGAGAAAGCTTTTCAAATGATTGTTACAGGAGAGTGTGGCATCTTTTCTCCTAAGCTGCTTGATTGTTTCTGGAATACCAGAAAAGAGTTTGAGCAGCTTGCAGGTACAGTGGAGAATGAGGTGGAACCGGGAATGTAGAAAAATAAAGGCGGGGATATATTTTTCCCGCCAAAATGATTTATGAAGAGAGGAAGCATTTTAGGTTCTGGATGTAATGTTTTTGGAAGTAGGGAAGAATGCATTATATAAGGCTTTGGGGTGTATTAGCATGAAAAAGGACAAAATATATTGGCTTAAAATAGGAATATTGCTGATTGCCTTTGCGGGAATCACAATCTGCAGTTTTACGGTATTTTTTCATAGAAATGCTGAACGAGTGGAGCAGACCAATCTTTATTATCTGGAACAGGATTCCGGAAGACTGGCTGGACAGATTGAAACGCAATTACGGAACAGCCGGAATTATTTGAGAAATATTGCATCCATTTTTGCAGATTCTTCCATAGAGAATCTGGATGAAATGCGGATTCTTCTTGAAAAGATGGCAGAGGAATCACCGTTTGATAATCTCTATTTTACTTATCCGGACGGTACCAGCTATCGTTTTACCGGAGAGAACAGAAATGTGTATGACAGAGAATATTTTCAAAGGGCACTGAATGGGGAAGCAGGTATTACGGAGCCTTTCATCTCCAGAATGACAGGAAGGGAGATTATTGTCTTCTATCAGCCGATTCAGAAGAATGGTGATACCTGCGCGGTTCTTTTGGGAGTATTGTTTACGGATAACATTGCAGAAAAGTTGAAAACAACTTTTATGGACGAATCCGTTTACTCGGCGATTATAACGGAGGACGGGCAGATTCTTGTTGGCAGCAATGCAAAACTGGATGGCAAAAATCTCATAGAGGAAATGGAGAACTGGGAGATTCTGGGGGAGGATTCCGTAGAATCCATGAAGCAGAATATGGCTGAGAGAAAAAGCGGCCTTCTTACCTATAGAGGTCTGGAGGATACTTCGATGGTCATCTACAGACCGTTAGGAGAAAATTCTTGGTATATCATTCAGAATCTGCCTTCCGCCGTGCTGAGCAATATGAAGGGCGCTATCAATACGGCGGCAGTTTATTTAGCAATTGCTTTAACCTGCGGTTTTTTTGTTTTGTTTCTGGCAATTTATTTATGGCTTCGCAAGCGGCATAGTGATCTTTATGTCATAAACCAGAGATTTGCTGCCATTGTGGCATCCAGCTATAATCTGATTATGGAGTATGATGAAAGAGAAAAAACAACCAAATGGTATGGAGATTCGGAAAAGATTTTCATGACAGACCCGGATCATATGGATTTGCATGACATCATGAATGATGAAACGAGGGAGGTATTCCGGCAGCATATTCAGAATTTGAGAGATGGTAAGGAAGGTGCGGTAGAACTTCAACTGAAAGGGCGTAACGATAAAATCGTATGGTGTAACTGCCGTTTCCTTGCTATCCGTAATTTAAGCGGAGAAATCATCCGGATATTGTGTATTATCCGGAATATTGATGAGCAGAAGAAAAAGGAATTTGCGCTGATAAGTGAAAAGGAACGAATGGAAGAAGCTTATCGGCTGGAGCTTGAAAAGGCATTGGAAGAAGCAAGAGAAGCAAACCGGGTAAAGAGTTCTTTTCTGGAATATATATCCCATGACCTTCGTACACCGATGAATGCAGTTATCGGGATGAACAGGCTTTCAGCGAAAGCACTGGAAGAAGATAATGTGGAAAGTGCAAGGTATTATATCGAGCGAACCTATTCCTCGGCAGATTATCTTATGAGTCTCATTTCCGGTATATTGGAGATGGCACATTTTCAGAAAAAAAAGATTACTTTAAAAGAGGAAATTTTCTCATGGGAAAGTGTTGTAGAGTCCTGTCAAGATTTTTTCAATTATATTGCGAAGAAGCAGCAGATAACTTTGAAAATTGAAAATGAGGTAACAGGAGGGTATCTGGGTGATTATATGCGTATCTGCCAGATATTGAATAATCTGATTGAAAATGCAGTTAAATATAATAAGCCGGATGGAAGGGTAGAGCTTCAGATTACGGCCGGACAACAGGAGAGGGAAATTCAGAAGATACAGATTGTAGTATCTGATACCGGCATTGGTATGAACCGGGCACAAATGGACAGGCTATTTGAACCTTTCAGCAGGGGTACCTTAATTACTTCACAGGTAGAGAGCGGAACAGGAATCGGACTTGCCATTGTGAAGCACATTGTGGACGCCATGGAGGGTGAAATTCAAATTGAAAGTGAATTGAATCAAGGGACAACAGTTAAACTCAGTTTTCCGGTACGGCGGGCGAGAGACGAGAAATTCGAACTCCCACAACCTCATAAGAAAACAGAAGAAATAACAGTACTGGTAGTGGATGATATCGAAATCAATCTCGAAATTGCAGCAACATTGATAGAAGGAGCAGGCTATCGGATATTGACAGCCCAAAGTGGCAGGGAGGCTCTGGAATTGTATGAGAATTCGGAAGAAAATACAATTGATATCCTTCTGACAGATATTTCCATGCCGGAAATGGATGGTTTTGAACTGGCAGAAAGGATACGGCAATCCCAAAGAGAAGATGCGGGGAAGGTTTATATTATTGCATTGTCGGCATATGACTATGAAGAGAGCAGAGAGCGGGCGGAAGGTAGCGGTATGAATGCTTTTATAAATAAGCCTTTTGAGTTAAAACAATTTATAAAAATTGTGAAGACAGGATATGAGATGCAATTTCTTGAATAGGAAGAGGAGAAAACAAGATGTCGGACATAGGAATTAGACTAGAAGATTTCTGTAATATGGAGGAATTTTATGCGCTTCTTGATAACTGGTCAAGAAGTACGGGGATGTCGGCAGTGATTATTGATATGGAGGGCAATCGCACCTCTGAATCATTTGGAATGACTGAATTCTGTCAGATGATACATGATTCAGAAAAAGGGTTCGAGGTATGTACCAGTACATGGATGGGGGATAATACGGGAATTTATGAATGCCCTATGGGATTTTTTGATTTCTCGGTTCCACTTGTTCTGCCGGATGGTACACAAATAGGAAAGGTTATGGCAGGTCAGGCTCTGACGGATGAACAGGATGAGAAGTTAATTCTTGAGAAAACAAGGAGTCTAGGCATAAAGGAGGAAAAGGCAGCACAAGTGCTTTCCCATGTTCATAAGAAGACTTTGAACGAGATGAAAAGTGCATATAAACTACTTTCTCAGATGTTGTCTTTTTTTATAGAGAAAAGTTATGATTACTGGAAAACGCAACAGGAATTGAGCAAAGCTCCCGCAGTTCAAGACAGGATTCTATCCCAGATTACTCAGATTCTGTATAGCTACAACCTGACGGTGGACCTGGAAACAGGGAAGTATGGGCTGATTATTGGAACTGGAATGGAGAGGACCATTGCAGAATATAAGAAGCATGATGATTATATGGCGGTACAGAAGTTCAGCAGAAAAATTGTACATCCCGCATATATTTCCAAAATGCTTGATTTGGTTGAGCTTGAAAGGCTTCGGAATCATTGGAGGACCGGATTTATTGGGACATTGGAATATCCGGTTCTATATCCCGGAGATGAGAAATATGAGTGGCATGAAGTCAATGTGTTTGCCTCAATAGATGAAGCAGGGAAACGTATTGTTAATATCCTTGGCAGAGATGTCACAGATATTCATGAAATGCAGGAAAAAAGTGGAAGAGAGCTTAAAGCAGCCGCAGAAAAGAACCAGATTCTTTCGGAAATCACAAAGATGCTTTACAGCTACAATATCACACTGAATCTGACCACCGGTAAATACAGTCTGATTGAAGGCACCGGTATGACAAAATTTATGGAGATTTTTAAATCCACCGATGATTATGAGACAGCATATAGCCGCAAGCTTTCTTTTATAGAACCAGAATATACGAATCAGTTTGCGAGTATCTGCTCACTGGAAGTGTTAAGAGGACGTAAAAACACCAGTGGTTTTATCGGAAGTTTGGAATATTGTACCATGACGGAGCATGGTAAAGAATGGCATGAAATCAATGTCTTTATCATTACGAATGAAATGGGAGAGCCACTGGCAAATATCCTTGGAAGGGATATTACGGAGGCACATAAGAGACAGGCGCAGCGGGAATTGTCCCAGAAGGCAGTAATGGCGAGGGACCAGCTTCTGGCGGGTGTTACGAAGATGCTTTACAGCTTTAACGTAACGGTTAATCTGAAAACCTGGAAATATGAATTGATTACAGGTACCGGTATTACCGATGCGGTAAAAATTATGGAACAATCCGATGATTATGTCCTTACTTTTGCAAAAATAAAGGGGATGCTGCTTCCGGAATATCATCAGATACTGGATGGACTGGTAGGCATAGAGGCACTTCTTGCAGTCAGTCATACAAGTGGCTTTATTGGGACAGTTATAACAGCAGCAGAATATAAAGGGAAAATCAACTGGCAGGAAATTAATCTGTTCATGGGAACAAATGAATACGGTGAACCGATAGCCAATATTTTGGGACGTGACATAACAGATACACATGAAGAACAGGAACGGCGTGAGAAGGAGTTAAAGGCTGTAGCTGCGAGAGATCAGATTCTTTCTCAAATTACGAAAACGCTTTACAGCTATAACCTGACATTGAATCTTGTCTCCGGTAAATACAGTCTGATTGTCGGAACAGGAATGGAGCGTTTCGTAAAAATCTTTGAATCAACAGATGATTACGAAACAGCGTTTGCAGAGAAATCCCGACTGGTTTCGCCGGAATTCAGGGAAAAATTCAGTAAATTCAGTGGGCTTGCTGCGCTCAGATCCAGAACAAAGGAAAAGGGATATATCGGTAAATTTGAATATTCCACCGAGACAAATAAGGGAATTGAGTGGCATGAGATTAATGTGTTCATGGGAACCAAAGAGGATGGCGAGCCGATAGCCAATATTCTGGGGCGTGATATTACAGAGGCGCATGAAGCCCAGGCAATCAAGGAGAAAGAACTACGTGCTGCGAATGCAAAGGATCAGTTACTGTCCGGTGTTACAAAGATGCTCTATAGCTTCAACCTTACCGTAAATATGGATACAGAGAAGTTTACGCTGATTACCGGAACGGGACTGGAGAAGACGATTGCCTTTATGAAAACGACAGATGAATATTCTGTCATATATAATCATCTGATGGATTCTATTGATGAGGCATACAGGGAGAAGGCGGTTGCCCTTCTGGATATGAATCAGATCAGGAAGCACCGGGGAGAGGTTGGTTTTCTGGATTCCAAGGAACTAATGGTTCATAGTGGGGATAAAATAGAGTGGCATGAATTGAACCTGTTTACCGGTGTAGATGAAAATGGAACACCGATTATGAATCTTTTGGGGCGGGATGTGACGGAATCCCATGATAAGGCGGATACCAAGGCGCAACTTGAGATTGCCCAGCGGGCAAATGAGGCAAAATCCTCATTCCTGTCTAATATGTCCCATGATATTCGTACTCCTATGAACGGAATTATCGGAATGACTACCATTGCAGGTGCACACCTTGATGATAAAGATCGGGTAAAGGATTGTCTTGAGAAGATTGCAGGAGCCAGCCGACACTTACTTTCTCTTATCAATGATATTTTGGATCTTTCTAAAATAGAATCCGGAAATATAATGTTATCAGAAGAATCCTTCAGTTTATCGGATCTTCTTGATAATATGGTTAATATGCTGTCTCCCCAGATGCGCTCGAAGCATCAGGAGTTTAAGTTCCATGTGGAGGGTGTGACACATGAGAAGGTAATGGGGGATTCCTTAAAGCTTCAGCAGGTATTTACCAATATCCTGAGCAATGCCATCAAATACACTCCGGATGAGGGAACGATTACGGTTGATTTTAAAGAGAAACCTTCTGATAGTACAAGGATTGCGGAATATGAATTTATATGTCAGGATACCGGTTATGGTATGAGTAAGGAATATCTGAAAAGGCTGTTTGAACCATTTGAACGTGCGGCAGATGACAGAATAAAGAATATTCAGGGTACAGGACTTGGGATGGTAATCACCAGAAATATTGTTCATATGATGGATGGTGATATTGCGGTAGAAAGCAAGTTAAATGAAGGAAGTAAATTTACCGTAACCTTTCGTATGAAGCTGCAGGAGAATGATGGTCTTTATGATGAAAAGCTTTCAAAATTAAAAGTTCTGGTAGTGGATCATGACCTTGTTGCCTGTGAAAGTACCTGCCTGGCAATCAGTGAGCTTGGTATGACCGGAGATTATGCGCTTTCTGGAGAGAAGGCGATTGAAATGGTAAGAGACCATCATGCGCAGGAAGAGGATTACGATGTATGCCTGATTGACTGGCAGATGCCGGATATGGACGGAATAGAAACGACAAGACAGATTAAAACAATTGCAGGTTCCGATGTGATGGTTATCCTTACTTCTGCTTATGACTGGAGCAGTATTGAGGGAGAAGCAAGATGCGCCGGAGCAGATGCTTTTTTGTCCAAGCCTTTGTTCAAATCAAGAATTTTTGAAAAATTCAAGGAAGTAATTTTGGGCGAAGAAATTGAAAAAGAAAAGATAGATGAACTAAATGAATATATTGCAAAGGATTTTTCAGACAAGAGAATTCTTCTGGTGGAAGATAATGAGTTAAATCGGGAGATTGCCTGCACCATTCTCAGTGAAACTAAAGTGAATGTGGAAACGGCAGAAAATGGAAGAATTGCATTGGAAATGGTTGAAAAATCCGAGGAAGGTTATTATGATTTAATCCTTATGGATATTCAGATGCCGGTTATGGATGGACTGGATGCCACTCATGCAATCCGGCTTCTGGACAGGCATGATGTAAAGTCCTTACCGATTGTTGCGATGAGTGCAAATGCATTTTCGGAAGATATTATCAAGTCCAAGAATGCGGGAATGAACGACCATATTGCGAAACCGATTAATCTCAAAAAACTGCTTGATCTTATGGAGCATTATCTAGGAACTGGCAGAAAGAGAATTTGTATGGAATCTGTGAAAGAGATTTAACAATAGCAGGAGATATACCATGAGCAAATCGATACATAATGAATTGAATAAGGAACAGGCAGCAATAGAGTCACAGGATAATCTGATACAGGCACTTGCTATACCGTATGAAAATGTCTATGCGGTCAATGCGGATACCGGTGAGGGCATATGTTATCGTATGGGGCAGGTCATAAGTGATCGCTACGGTCATAAATTTGCAGCCGGTAGTTATGAACAGAATATCAGGTTCTATATTGAAAACGATGTATATGAAGAAGACAGGCCTTTGTTTGGTAAGATATGTTGTATTTCTGATGTAAATACGTTGTTGGCGAATCAGAAGACATATTATTTTAATTATCGTGTGTTCCGTTACAATCAGATGCAGTATTTTCAGTGTCAGATTGTAAAGCCTAATCCCGAGAGAAATGAATTTGTCATAGGTTTTAAAAATGTGGATGAGGAGAAGAAACAGGAGCTTGCTCAACAGAAAAAAGTAGAAGATGCACTCGCGGCAGTAGAGAAAATCAATACAACTCTGCAGGCCGAGATGGAAATAGCAGGAACACTGAGCAAGGACTATCCGGATGTTGTTTTGCTGGATCTTGCAAATGATACTGCAATAACCATTAAGCGGGAGGGAAAAATATTTGCGGAAGATGAGCGTGTTCTGAGACGTTCTTACAATGATACCTGGGAATATTATATTAAAAAATATGTCTTAGAGGAGGACAGGAAAGCATTACATGCAGCAGTTGCGGTGGATGTGGTACAACGTGCCTTGGAAGAAAGTGATGAATATGTCTGTAGCTATCGTGTACAATATGACAATACCGGTATTCATTATTATCAGGTTGTATTTCTTAGAATGTATTCAAAACGCTCTGCAGAAAGTCAGATTATTTTGGCCTTCCGTAATGTAGATGACATTGTAGAACAAGAGCGGAAACATACGAAGGTGCAGAGTGAGCAGCTTCGGATTATTGATGCGCTGAGCCGGGAATACCATAGTTTATTTAAGATTGATATGGAAACGCAGAAAATGTCTCTATACCGGACAGACGGCAGGGGAATGGATATCAGACAGCTTCGTGAACTAATGGAGGAGGGAAGCTATCAGAAAATTATTTCCAAATATATTGATAATTATATTGCGCCCGAAGACAGAGAACGGATTAGGGAGGCAACTGATTTGGATGTTCTTCTGAAACGAGTTCCGGATGATGGTCTATACAAGCTCGGATACAGAAGAGATATGAATGGGGTATGTTCCTATTACGAAATGAATGTGGCAAAAACCGTTGATGAAGGCGGAACAATTACCTTTATTATGGGACTGTGTGATGTGAGTGAGGAAATGCAGCGACAGTTGAAACAGGCGGGAGATATAGAAGCACAGAGCGAAATTATTGAAGGACTCGGCTCGGAATATTATTCAATTCTTCTCGTCAATCCGGAAACGGATACGGTTACTACTTATCGTGCAGAAGAAGATGATGGGCAGGCGATTGCAGACCATTTCAGCCGATATAATAATTGTTGGTCGAAGGGTGTTCACAGTTATTCGGAAGAACTGGTTTCAGAGAGAAGCCGCGGTGAATTTGTTGAAAAATTGTCGCTTGACCGTATAAAGAAAAATGGGGGAGATTATTCCTTTACCTATGAGAAACTGATGGATGACGGAATCATGTATCTGCAGGCAAGGGTTGCCTTTGTGCGAGAAAAAAACGGTGGATTTGTTGCCGTCATCGGAACAAGAAATGTGGATGATTTGATTAAAAAGGAACGGCAGCAGGAAATGGCGCTGCAGGCGGCATATGATGTTGCAGAGGCAGCGAATAAGGCAAAGACAGATTTCCTGTCAAATATGTCCCATGATATCCGCACTCCCATGAATGGTATTATCGGTATGACAGCGATTGCAGCATCCCATATCGATGATAAAGAGCGTGTTCAGGATTGTCTTCAGAAAATTACCCAGGCAAGTAAGCATCTGCTCAGCCTGATTAACGAAGTTCTGGATATGAGTAAAATTGAATCCGGAAAAGTGCAATTGATAGAGGAAGAGTTTAATCTTTCTGATTTAATTGACAACCTGCTTACTATGACAAGCTCCCAGATTGAAGAACATCATCATGAGCTTTCTGTCAATATATCAGGAGTAACTCATGAGGCGGTTATAGGGGACAGCCTCCGTATACAGAAGGTTTTTACCAATTTGATGGGCAATGCAGTGAAGTTCACACCGGACGGCGGTAAAATTCAGCTTTCCATTATAGAAAGACCTTCCAATCAGGCAAAAGTCGGATGTTATGAATTTATTTTTGAAGATAACGGTATTGGCATGAGTGAGGAATTTCTGGAGAAGATATTTGAGCCATTTGCAAGGGCCAGTGATGGTCGGGTGGATAAGATTCAGGGAACCGGTCTTGGAATGCCAATCAGCCGTAATATTGTTCGTATGATGGGAGGCGATATCGCGGTTGAGAGCAAGCTCGGTGTCGGCTCACGATTTACGGTTACTATTTATCTGAAACTTCAGGATGTTGTGGAGGTCCAGTATGATAAGTTTGTGAATCTGGATGTGCTTGTGGCAGATGATGATGCCTTAAGTCTTGAATCTTGTTGTGGTATGCTGAATGATCTTGGTATGAAGGCGGAAGGTGTGTCCACAGGGCAGGAGGCTGTTGAACAGGTCGTGCTGCATCATAGACAGAAAAGAGATTATTTTGCCTGCATTATTGACTGGAAGATGCCGGATATGGATGGAATAGAAACGACAAGGAGCATACGAAAAGCGGTTGGAAATGAGGTGCCGATTATCATTATTTCTGCTTATGACTGGTCGGATATCGAGCAGGAGGCCAGAGCGGCTGGTGCAAATGCCTTCATCAGTAAACCACTGTTCCGCTCCAGATTGGCTAGAACTTTTAATATCCTTGTAGGAGGAGAAGAACAGAAAGAGCAGGAAGTTCCGTTTGCTGATTTGAAGGGTATGGAGCTCTCCGGTCATCGTGCCCTGCTGGTAGAAGACAATGAACTGAATGCCGAAATTGCCAAAGAGATTTTACAGATGGCAGGGCTTATTGTTGAACATGCCGCTGATGGCACAGAGGCTGTTGATAGGATGTGTGAGTGCGAAGACGGTTATTATGATATCATCTTCATGGATATTCAGATGCCAAAGATGAATGGTTATGATGCAACAAGAGCGATTCGTGCCATGAATCGAAGCTACTGTAAGCAGATACCGATTGTAGCCATGACAGCCAATGCGTTTGCAGAGGATGTGCAGGCTGCGAAAACAGTTGGAATGAATGAACATATTGCCAAACCGCTTGATTTAAAAGTGCTTGTCAAAACATTAAACAAGTGGCTTCAATAATAGGGGAGCCGGTCTGCACAGGAATCTCATGAAATCTAGATATTGATAGGGATAAGAGGCGGAAATATTATGAAAAAAAAGAAAACGACAATTCGATATGTAATCGGTATTGGTTTACTGATGCTTTGTATTATGTTGTCACTTGTCTTGGCACATTACCAAAATAGATACAGAAATTTGGAATATGCAGGAAAATACATTGAGGAGTTATCTAAGACAACTGCCATGCATGTGGCAGATGTATTTGCTGACAAGCTTTCTTCCATCGAGTCCGTTTCCTATCTATATGGAAGTGCCATTCAGAGTACGGATGTGGATATTGAATTGCTTGCCGGTCTGGAAGAAAAGTCCGGATTTGACTGGATCCGCTTTATCGATTCTGCAGGAATGGATTATACGAGTTGTGGCAGTATTACCAATGTGGCCGACAGGGAATATTTTTTGAATGGAATGGCAGGAGAATCCGGGATCTGTGAAGTGCTGGAATCCAGAATAAACGGAGAAAAGCTGATTGGTTTTTATGCACCGGTCTATTTTCAAAATGAAATCTGTGGGATTATGGTTGGTTTCCTGACAGAGAATACGATCTCGAATATACTGGAGATTCATTTGTATGATTATCCGGCAGATACCTGTATTATCCGACAGGACGGAATATTACTTGGCAGATATATGGGAAATGGTACTAGAAATATTTCCAATGTCAATCAAGGCATCAGTTATATTAACGAAGAACATAGAGATGCTGTGCTTTCTGCTATTGAGAAACAGGAAAAATATTGTTTTACCTATCGTGGTCCTAGAGAACAGTCTGTTGGATATATTGTTCCCATCAAAGGGACGGACTGGTCTTTGATGCAGGTATTTCCGTCAGAGGCAAGCCATATAGTCGTGCAGACTACGAATAAGGATTCGCTTTATACATTTGGACTAATTACGGCTATTTTTGTAGTTTTTATCATCTTTTTGATTCTAACATATCGAAAGACGCAGAAAGTGAAGGCAGAAGAGTCTGCCTATAATAAAGTGAATGCCCTTTTGCGTTGTGTTACAGAGGATTATGTATTTCTTGTGGATGTAGACCTTGAGACACAGCAGGAAGTACGATATCGATTGTATTCAGGTGATAAACTGGATGACTGGACAGAAGGAAATCAGGATTATGAACATTGTGTTGAAGGATATGCAAATACATATGTTGCAGAATATGACCGCCAGCGATTTATAGAGTCTACAAGGCTTCCGGTTTTACGAGATGTGCTTTCCTGTCAAAATGAGTTTTATATCGAGTATGATGCGCTTATAAATGGCAATACGGTACAGTTTCAGGGAAAATATACGTTTGCAAATGACAAACAGTTTGAAAATCATATGTTAATCTCTGTACGTGATATTACGGAAAGTGTCAAAGAGAGAAATGCAAAGGAAAAAGAACTTTCAGAAGCGAAAAAAATGGCAGAATCTGCAAGCAGGGCAAAAACAGCCTTCCTTTTTAATATGTCGCATGATATCCGGACTCCTATGAATGCGATTGTCGGATTTACAGATTTACTTGAGAAATACATTGACGATAAGGAAAAAGTAAAGAATTATATTCGAAAGATTAAAACTTCCAGTGATTTTCTTCTGTCACTGATTAACAATGTGCTGGAAATGGCACGTATTGAAAGCGGTAAGATGAACCTTGATGAAACAATCTGGAGCGTGGAACAGTTTAATGATGCACTTGTTTCTGTGTTTGAAGAACAATTCCGGCAGAAAAATCTGCACTTTACAAGAGAAATCAACATTATACACAAGGATGTCATCTGTGATGCCTTGAAATTGAAAGAGATTTATTTGAACATCATGAGTAATGCAATAAAGTATACACCGGATGGTGGCAGTATTTCTATGACACTTGATGAGCTTCCGTCGGAGAAAGAAGATGTGGGAATTTTCCGGTGTGTTATCTCGGATACCGGTATTGGAATGTCTGAGGAATTTCTTACTCATCTCTTTGAAGAGTTTACAAGAGCAACAACGGTCACGGAAAGCAAAATTGCCGGTTCCGGGCTGGGCATGCCCATTGTAAAGAGACTGGTTGAATTTATGAATGGTACAATAGAGATTAAGAGCCAGCTTGGAAAAGGGACATCTGTTATTGTCATGATTCCTCATAAAATAGCGGATAAAAGAGCAATGGAAGAAATGAGAAGCCATGTGTTGGATTATGCAGATGTTATGTTTTACGATAAAAGAGTACTTTTAGCAGAAGACAATGACCTGAATGCTGAAATTGCAGAAGAGATTCTTGGAGGTGTGGGACTCAAAGTAGAGAGAGCGAAGGATGGAGTCATCTGCGTTCATATGCTACAGGAAGCAGAAGAGGATTATTATGATATTATCCTGATGGACATTCAGATGCCAAATATGAATGGATATGAAGCTACCAGAAAAATTCGCAGACTGAGTGGAAAAAGAGCGATGATTCCAATTGTTGCAATGACAGCCAATGCATTTGATGAAGATAAGAAAAATGCTCTTGAGGCTGGGATGAATGGGCATATTTCAAAGCCAATTGAGATTCCAAAGCTGATAGAAGTACTTAAGAATTTTTTGAGGTAAATTTTGAATAGAAAAGAAGATGGAGAAAACCTGAATGAAAGTACTGGTAGTTTATTGCCATCCATCCGAAAGTAGCTTTACGGCACAGGTAAAAGAGGCATTTGTGAAGGGATTGAGAGATGGAGGGCATACTTACGAAATTTCGGATTTATATGCCATGCATTTTAATCCTGTTTTTTCGGAAAAAGAATATGGACGGGAAGCGTTTTATAATTCAGCACAAAGCATATCATCCGATATCCTTGCAGAACAGCAGAAAATTAATAATGCAGATGTCATTGCATTCCTATATCCGGTATTCTGGACGGAATGCCCGGCATTGCTGACAGGCTGGTTTCAGCGGGTTTGGACATACGGTTTCGCATATGGTGACAGTCGTACCATGAAGCAGCTTGATAAAGCGTTGTTTCTTGTTACGATGGGAGGAAGCAGTAAGGATAGTGTGCGAAGAGAGCAGATAGAAGCAATGAAAACCGTTATGCTCGGAGACCGTATCCATGACAGGGCGAAAAGTGCTGAGATGATTGTTTTTGATGAAATGACAAGGGGATACGGGAATGATAAAAACCGTGAGGAAAGAATTGTCAGATTTACGAAACAGGCATATCAAATTGGCTTAACATTAAAAGGGTGATGAGAATAAATATGAATATTCTGTATGAAGATAAAGATATCATTGTCTGTCATAAACCGGCGGGAATTGCTACGCAGACGGCGAAAATTGGACAACGGGATATGGTAAGCGAAGTGATGAATTATCTGGCAGCTTCTGATACCAATAAGTCAAAGTCGTATGTCGGTTTAATCCATAGGCTCGACCAGCCGGTAGAAGGGATTCTGGTTTTTGCTAAGAATCCGAAAGCAGCAGGGAAATTAAGCCGTCAGATGGCAGAGAACCAGATGCAGAAACGCTATTACGCAGTGGTGTCGGCAGAAAAAATTGGTCAGGAAGGAGTTCCGGATACAAAGAGAGGGACTTTAGTAGATTATCTTTATAAGGATGGAAAAACCAATACTTCTTCGGTTGTGGATAAAGAACATAAAGATTCAAAAAGAGCAGAACTATCATATGAAGTAATTGGTATCCAGAGGGAAAAAGGGATTGCACTTGTAAGAATTCACTTACTGACCGGAAGACATCATCAGATTCGGGTACAAATGAGCCATGCCGGAATGAGCCTGCTTGGAGATTACAAATATGGCGATGAAAAAACAAAAAAGCTTTCCGAACAGTTAGGGCAGAAGCAGATTGCACTTTGTGCATATGAGCTTGGTTTTATGCATCCGGTAACCGGTAAAAACCTGATGTTTCAAGTGGAACCTGTTTCCATAAAACTAACAGAATTTAGCAAGATAAAAATATGATAAAGAAATCTCAAATCAACCATACTAATCCTGAAAGGAACAGTAATGATTTATCGGAAACGGTAAGAGATTACATAAGGAGGATGTCATGGGTGATTTGAGCGGACAATTATACAAAGAGATTTTTCAGAAGAATAAACCGGTAAGGTGCATAGCGATAACCCTGCTGGTTTATCTTTTTTTTCGCTATATTTTTCCATTAGTGTCACCCTTTCTTTTCGCTTTTATTCTGATTACGCTTTTTTATCCGTTATTGCAAAAGATTCAGAAGAAAATTCCCATGCGAAAGAAATTTCTGGCAGCAGGAATATTGCTTCTTGTTATGTTTTTTTTAGCACTTATTATCTGGGCACTCGGATATAGCAGCAGTGGACAACTGGAACACATTACGGATTCTATTTGTAAAGCAGGCAGTCAGATGGAAATTTTTCTACATCGGTGCTGTTACAGTCTGGATGGGAAGTTTGGTTGGAAGGGGTATGAAATAGAGAACTATTTAGTGGAAAAAATGACGATTATCATGGAAAATGTACAGGTTCAGATTATTCCACAGGTAATTTCTTCCTCTTATAATTGTTTTAAAGGAATTTTCGGTGGGGTAGCATTTCTTTTTATCACAATCCTTGCTGCAATTTTACTGGAAAAAGATTATGCTTCTTTTATGAATTGGCTGCAAAATACAAAGGAGATTTCTTTTTTATGGAAGACATTCGAAGGGGTGTTGTCGTATCTGATAACTTTTTTGAAAGCGCAGGGAATTATTTTACTGACGATTAGTATACTATGTAGTATAACGTTGTATTTTGCAGGAATTTCCGGTGGAATTTTTCTGGGAATTTTGACAGGCATCATGGATATGCTTCCGTTTATCGGAACCGGCATTGTATTGATTCCGACTGCAGTCTGGCAATTGATAAACGGCAATTATGTGCAGATGATTGTCTGTCTGATTCTGTATATTGTCTGCATCTGCATAAGAGAGTTTCTGGAACCTAAACTAATCGGAAATCGGCTGGGAATCGCTCCAGTTCTGATGATGTTGGCTATTTATGTAGGAATCCGCTTATTTGGAGTCAGTGGTATTTTGAAGGGACCGCTTGCTTTGATTGTGATTTATAAATTGATGAGAGTTAAGGCATAAGGTGTTAAGAAAAAGCTAATATTAAAGTGCAGTTCTTTACAAAGAAGTAAGGGTATGTTATATAGAAAATAAGCAAAAGGGGAGTAGTTGCATGTAGTAATACATGTTCCGACATTCGTCAGTACGTCTGTAAAACAGGCCGGATGCCGGAGAACGGTGGTTGAACAAGACTTTTTGTGTGCACTTGTTGTACACAGAAGGTCTTTTTTTTATCAAAGAAAAGGAGGAACGTATGCTGGAAATTTATCAGATGAAGAAGGAAGATTTGTTTCGGGAGTATGGAAGTGCTGATGGTCTTACTTCGTTACAGGCACAGGAAATTTTGCAAAAGAAAGGTGAAAATGTACTGGAAGAAACTGGTGCAAAAAGTGTTTTTGCTGTTTTTCTGGAGCAGTTCGCAGATTTGTTAGTGATTATTTTAGTGGTAGCAGCAATTATTTCTATGGTTTCGGGTAATGTAGAAAGCACAATTGTAATTTTTGCGGTTATTTTCCTCAATGCGATTCTTGGAACGGTACAGTATGTAAAAGCTGAAAAGTCTCTGGATTCTTTAAAAGAGCTTTCCTCTCCCCATGCGAAGGTACTGCGGGACGGCAGAAAGAAAGAGGTATTGTCGAAAGAGGTGGTTCCGGGAGATGTCCTGTTTTTGGAAGCAGGCGACATGGTTGTGGCAGATGGTAGGATTTTGGAAAGTTTTTCTTTGCAGGTGAATGAAAGCTCCCTGACAGGGGAATCTACGAATGTGGAAAAAGAGGATAAAGAAATTCAGGCAGAAATTTCGCTCGGCGACAGAACCAATATGGTTTTTTCCGGAAGTCTTGTTACTTACGGCAGGGCGACAGTACTGGTAACTGGAACCGGAATGCATACAGAGATGGGTAAAATAGCGGCTCTTATGAACGATACGAAGAATAAAAAGACACCGCTTCAAATCAGTCTGGATGACTTTGGCAGGAAGTTGGCAGTTGTTGTCATGCTAATCAGTGTCCTCGTATTTGGATTGCGAATCTGGCAGGGAGAACCGGTTTTAGACTCCTTGATGTTTGCAGTTGCATTGGCAGTTGCTGCGATTCCGGAAGCGCTTAGCTCTATTGTTACAATTGTACAGGCAATGGGTACGAGGAAAATGGCAGCAGATAACGCCATTATGAAAGAGTTAAAAGCCGTAGAAAGCCTGGGTTGTGTTTCGGTTATCTGTTCCGATAAAACCGGAACCTTAACACAGAATAAGATGACGGTTCAGGAAATATATATTGATAACAAATGTCTGAAGCCGGAAGAAATAGATATTGGGAAACCACTGCATCGCTATTTATTGTATGCGGCTATTTTAAACAATGATTCTTCTATCTGCGAGGGGAAAGCTATTGGTGACCCGACGGAAACCTGTCTGCTCACCATGGCAAGAAAAGCCGGATTAACCAGAGTGGGAATTTCGGAGGAGGATATCCGGAGCATGATGGTAAGAATGGAGGAGATACCGTTTGATTCGGACAGGAAGCTAATGAGCACAAAATACCGGATTCATGGAGTTCCGACAGTTTTAACCAAAGGTGCGGTAGATGTGTTGCTTGACCGAATTACGCACATTGGGGATAAAGACGGGGTACGGGAAATTACGTTAGCGGATAAGGAGGCTATTGTAAAACAGAATCAGATTTTTTCGGAAAACGGATTGCGCGTACTGGCATTTGCCTATAAAGAAAGCGGAAAGGAAACTATTTTGACACCGGAGGAAGAACGAGGTTTGACCTTTATCGGTTTAGTCTCCATGATGGACCCTCCAAGAGAAGAGGCGATGCAGGCAGTCAGGGATGCAATAGGTGCGGGTATCCGGCCGGTTATGATTACGGGTGATCATAAGGTAACAGCCACAGCAATTGCACGCCGGATTGGCATTTTTTCAGAGGGGGATATGGCAGTGACGGGGCAGGAACTGGATGCAATGTCAGACGAGGAATTAGGAGAAGTGCTTGCAAAAATCTCCGTTTATGCCAGAGTATCGCCGGAGAATAAGATACGGATTGTGGATGCATGGCAGAAAAAAGGGCGTATTGTTGCGATGACGGGAGATGGGGTAAACGATGCTCCGGCATTGAAAAAGGCAGATATCGGTGTTGCTATGGGGATTACGGGGACGGAGGTTTCCAAAGATGCAGCAGCGATGATATTGTCAGATGATAATTTTGCGACGATTATACAGGCTGTTTTAAACGGCAGAAATGTGTATCGGAACATTTTAAATGCGATTCAGTTTTTATTATCGGGAAATATGGCGGCGATCTTTGTTGTTTTGTATTGTTCGGTTATGGCATTAAGCACGCCGTTTGAGCCGGTGCATCTGCTCTTTATTAACCTTTTGACGGATTCCCTGCCGGCTCTGGCAATTGGAATGGAGCCTACCGATAAAAGCCTTTTGAAAAATAAGCCGAGGGATACAAAAGCTGGAATCTTGTCGAAAGATTTCTGTATCCGGTTAGTGAGCTATGGTCTGCTGATGGCGGTAACAACAACGACAGCCTATTATATGGGATTAAAATGTAATCCGGTAACGGCGAGTACGATGGCATTTGGGGCGCTTACCCTGGCACGACTTTTTCATGGTTTTAGCTGCCGTAGCGATTCTTCGCTTATCCGAATCGGGATCGGAACGAATCCATGGTGTATCGGAGCATTTGTGACAGGTGTGGTTCTGCTAACAGCTGTTCTGTTTGTTCCTTTTCTACAAAAATTATTTGTAATTGCGCCGCTTACGAGTATGCAGATACTTTGGATTATCTTGTTGGCATTTGCTCCGACACTGGTAATTCAGGCAGGAAGACTCGGTAGAGAAATGGTTGGCGGAAGATAGAGAAATTTAGGAAGAGGGGAGAGAAAAGGAGATGACAGTAGCACATTTTATGGGAGTATTAGGAGGATTAGCACTCTTTTTGTATGGGATGCAGATGATGAGTTCCGGACTGGAATCCGTTGCCGGAAACAGGATGAAGCAGATTTTGGAGAGATTGACTTCCAACCGGTTTCTGGGAATTTTCGTAGGTGCAGGTATTACTGCCGTTATACAGTCCTCATCGGCAACTACGGTTATGGTAGTAGGGTTTGTGAATTCCGGCATGATGACCTTAAAACAGGCCATCTGGATTATTATGGGTGCCAATATCGGTACCACAATAACCGGACAGCTTATTGCTCTGGATGTAGGAGTGATTGCTCCGTTGATTGCATTCTTGGGTGTGGTCATTATTGTATTTTTGAAAAGTAAAAAACTGCATTATATCGGGAACATTTTAGCCGGCTTGGGAGTTCTTTTCATCGGTATGGATATGATGAGCAGTGCGATGGAGCCGCTCGCAGATTCGGAAGCTTTCGTAAATCTTTTGACAAAGTTTGATAATCCTTTACTTGGGATTCTGGCAGGTATTATTTTTACGGCATTAATCCAGTCCTCCTCTGCATCTGTCGGTATTCTGCAGGCATTGGCAGACAATGGAATTATTGGATTAAACAGTGCGGCATATGTCTTGTTTGGGCAGAATATCGGAACCTGTGTTACAGCTCTTTTAGCATCTGTCGGAACGAACCGTAATGCCAAAAGAGCGACAGTCATTCATATTTCTTTTAATGTAATCGGTACAATTGTCTTTACTGTTTTGTGTCTGATTACACCGTTAATTCCTTTTATGGAAAGTATAACACCGGCAAATGTACCGGCACAGATAGCAAATTTACATACTTTATTTAATGTAGTGACAACACTACTTCTGCTTCCGTTCGGTAATGTCTTGGTAAAACTTGTAAAGAAGATGCTTCCGGACAAGCCAAAAGAGTACCGGAACAATATGTATATCCGTAAAGAAAGTATTCTTTTTTGTTGTCAGCAATGTTTACGAGGATTGTTTGACGAAACAAAATAACCCGTTCTATAATGAAAGCAAGACAACTATTTTAAAGGAAAGAACAGTATAAGATGATGCGTATAGGACAGGAAATCAAGAACAGCATTTTAACGGCATTTTATTTTGTCATGATGATTGTGTATCCTTTTTATATTGATACAGAGAGCGGTTATAAAGTAATCGGTGATACAAAATATTACTTTTTTCGTAACGTCAGCATATTGGTAGTTGTAATAATGCTGTTAATTGTTATGATAGATTTCCTTTGTCGGAGGGAAAAAATCAGGATTGTGGAGCATTACAAAAAGTTATCCGGTACAGATTGGTTTGTGTATGGCTATCTGATAGCTGTTCTGCTTTCTTATGCTCTGACTGCCTATAAAAAAGAAGCGCTCTGGGGAGCGGAAGGCTGGTACATGGGTTTGATGAGCCAGCTTGTGTTTTTGAGCATTTATTTTCTGTTCTCCCGTTATTTTGAATGGAAGGACAACCTGTTGTATCCGGCCTTGACGGGTTCTGCTCTTGTTTTTCTGCTTGGAATTTTAAACCGATATTCAATCTATCCGATTGCTTTAAACGGTCAGACTCCGGTTTTCATTTCTACTTTGGGAAATATCAACTGGTTTTGTGGTTACTGGGCAGTATTATGTCCTCTGGGAGTTGCTTTTTTCTGGATAAGTAAGAAGAACAAAGAGCAGATTGTTGCAGGATTTTACGTTGTAATTGCTTTTCTGTCCGGAGTAACGCAAGGCAGCAGCAGTGCCTATCTTGCCTTTGCAGGTATTTTTTTGTTCCTGTTTTGTTTATCCTTTTATGATAATACGAGGATGAAACGGTTTCTGGAATTATGTTTTCTGTTTCTGGTGGTCTGTCAGTTGGCGAGAATTTTACGCTATCTACCGGGGGTTACCATGAATTATGAGAGTTCCATAGGAAAGGTGCTGACCGATACGAATCTGACTTTGTTTGCTGCGGTGGTAATCGGTATTCTTTCTGTTTGGTTTGGTTATCTTGAGAAAAAGAAAGCTTTCCGGATTGCGGAACATAAGATATGGCGAAACATGGTTCTGGCAATTGTGGCAGAGGGATTTTCAGGCTATGTTGTATTATTGATTGTGAATACCTGTCTTGCGGGTGGTATTTTCGGACTTGCGGGCAGCAGTCTTTTTACCTTTAATAATACATGGGCAAATTCCAGAGGCGGTACATGGACAAGCGGGATTCTTGCCTATCGGAATATGTCTTTTCTACAAAGACTTATCGGTATCGGGCCGGATTGCTTTGCAGAATATCTTTATGCGGTACCGGAGTTAGCAGAACGGGTATATAGCCAGTTTGGAAGTGCCAGACTGACCAATGCCCATAATGAATGGCTGACAATTCTGGTCAATACAGGTGCATTGGGATTGATTTGCTATGCGGGAATTTTTGTTTCCGCTATCTGGCGGTTTGTAAAAAAGGCAGAAGAGCAGCCGATGCTTTTCTTATGTGTGTTGTGTATTCTGGCATATACGGTACACAATATGGTAAGTTTCCAGCAGATTCTAAATACACCTTATGTATTTTTATTGTTGGGAATCGGGGAAGGAATGGCAAGAAGATGTAATAAGAGCTAATGATTTAGCTTTTCAGGTCTATGGGAACAATATTAAAATTGTAGAAAGAAACGGTTGACAAATAAAACACCTTCTTCTAGAATCAAACTATACAGTGTCCGAAGGATACGGAATATAACAGGATATAGACGAAGAAGAGGATTAGTACAGATAGGGAACGTTGCAGAGAGAAGACAGATGGGTGTGAAGTCTTTACGGAAGCTATTTGGAACCTGCCTTGGAGTTCTGTATGAAAATACAGCGTAACGCCGGCGTTAACGGTAAGAGAAGAGAGCATAGATATGCTAATCAGGGTGGTACCGCCGAGATTTCGGTCCCTTTTGGGATGGAAGCTTCGGTGGTTTTTATTTGCAGAATTTTGCAGGAAAGGGAGAGAAAAATGGCAGACAAGAAGTTAGTAGAAGCAATTACATCGATGGAAGATGATTTTGCGCAATGGTACACTGATGTTGTCAAAAAAGCAGAACTGATTGACTACACAAGTGTAAAAGGCTGTATGGTTTTTAAACCGGCAGGCTATGCAATCTGGGAGCTGATTCAACAACAGCTGGATGCGAGATTTAAAGAAACAGGAGTACAGAACGTATACTTACCAATGTTTATTCCGGAAAGTCTTTTGAACAAAGAAAAGGATCATGTAGAAGGTTTTGCACCGGAAGTAGCATGGGTAACACATGGCGGATTACAGCCATTACAGGAAAGGTTGTGTGTCAGACCTACTTCGGAAACGCTGTTCTGTGATTATTATAAAAATACCGTTCAGTCCTATCGTGATTTACCGCAGGTTTGTAACCAGTGGTGCTCCGTAGTGCGCTGGGAAAAGGAAACAAGACCGTTCCTCAGAAGCCGCGAATTCTTATGGCAGGAAGGTCATACCGCACATGCAACGGCGCAGGAAGCAGAAGAAAGAACCATCCAGATGTTAAATGTATATGCTGATTTCTGCGAGCAGGTCTTGGCAATTCCGGTTGTGAAAGGCCGTAAGACAGACAAAGAGAAATTCGCTGGAGCTGTTGCTACTTATACCATAGAAGCACTGATGCATGACGGCAAGGCATTGCAATCCGGTACAAGCCATAACTTCGGTGATGGTTTTGCGAAGGCATTTGGCATCCAGTTTACCGATAAAGACAATACTTTGAAATATGTACATCAGACCTCCTGGGGTATGACAACCCGTTTGATTGGTGCGGTCATCATGGTACATGGTGATAATTCCGGTCTGGTACTTCCTCCAAGAATTGCACCGACACAGATTATGATTATTCCAATCCAGCAGAAAAAAGAAGGCGTGTTGGAAAAGGCCTATGCATTGAAAGAAAAGCTGAAAGGCTTCCGCGTGAAAGTTGACGATGCCGATAAGAGCCCGGGATGGAAATTCTCTGAGCAGGAGATGCGTGGTATTCCGATTCGTGTGGAAATCGGGCCAAAGGATATTGAAGCCAACAAATGCGTTATCTGCCGTCGTGATACGAGAGAAAAGATAGAAGTATCCTTGGACGAACTGGAAACAAAAGCGGCTGAAATTCTGGATAAGATGCAGGTAGAGATGTTAGAGCGTGCCAGAGCACACAGAGAAGCACACACCTATGTCGCAAAGAATATGGAAGAACTTCGTAACATTTTCTCGGAAAAAGCTGGTTTCGTAAAAGCAATGTGGTGCGGTGATCAGGCATGTGAAGACCAGATTAAAGAAGAATTGGCGGTAACAAGCCGCTGTATGCCGTTTGAACAGGAAACGTTATCCGATACCTGTGTATGCTGTGGAAAACCGGCGAAGAAAATGGTTTACTGGGGCAGAGCATACTAAGCAGAACATACGAAATTCGATGGCAGAAGTCTATAAAAAAGCTGTTGCACAATTTTGTGCAACAGCTTTTTATGTAATGTTTGAATGATTATAATCTTATCATTAACCCTGAACAACAGCATATAATTCAGCCGGATTAACCAGACCGCTGTTAACTGCTTTTTCACGCAGTGCAATGTAAAGTCCTGCATTAGTATGCTCCTGATATGGAGAAACATATACGATAGCAAGAATACCACAGGTACATATGCTGAGGATATACCATCCGAGGAAGGATAAATCCAATACGAAAGCATTCATCTTTTCGCCATCCATCATTGCCTTGCTGAGTTCAATCGCACGTTTGTATCCCATTTCCGGATTCTCTGCTAATAAATAAGGAACCATACGATACTGATATGCTTTGTAAATACCCGGAATGACAAAGAGCAGTGACCATAAAAAGATGAATAAGTTTGTCATGAACATGGCACCTAATACTTTACCATAGCGTCCGTTTTTGAACGGGAACAGAAGCATTTCCACACTGCTGGGTTTTACCCTGCTGGATAAGAAGAAATGAGAACTGCCGACACAAAGCAGATTTGTTACCAGAATCTGAAGTGCAATTGTAATTACGGATGCGCCTAAAGCAATGACCAAGATTGCAATAGCAGCTTCTACTGACATACTTCCTCCGGACATGTCGGAAGATGATCTGCCTGAAGCACCGCTTCCAACACCACTTACTAAACCGACAATCAGGCAAACCAGAATGGAATTACCGCGGCAGGTTGCAAAAGTGTTTTTTGCCTCACTTTTAAGGGATTCTCTTGTCCACATAAATTTTTTCTCTCCTTTTACAATAAAATATTAAATTTTTATAAAATCCATTTCTCAGTATAAGTGAAGAGTCACTGTTTGTCAAACAATATAGAAAAAGAGATATGAATGTATAAATCAAAAAAATACATCAAAACCGATAGTGGAAATAAAGGAGCAATTGCGGTACAATACAAAGCATAGAGTGTTTTACTTAAAGATATGAAAAACAGGGAAAATTATGCAGACAGGGAGGATATTTCATGAAGGTATTAGTAATAAACTGCGGAAGTTCATCTTTGAAGTATCAGTTGATTGACAGCGAAAGTGAAGAAGTGCTGGCAAAAGGACTGTGCGAAAGAATCGGGATTGATGGGAGTGCCATTACACATCAGCCTGCGGGTGGTGAAAAAATAAAGACGGAGGTGGATATGCCGAACCATACGTCAGCCGTACAGTTTGTGATTGAAAAACTGACGGATAAAGAAGTAGGGGTTATTTCTTCTTTGGAGGAAATTGATGCGATAGGACACCGCATCGTGCATGGCGGAGAGAAATTTGCAGGTTCCGTAATCATTACCGATGAGGTCATTAAGGCGATTGAAGAATGTAACGATTTGGCACCATTACATAATCCGGCAAATCTTATCGGGATAAATTCCTGTAAAGAGATAATGCCAAAGGTACCGATGGTGGGTGTTTTTGATACTGCATTTCATCAGACCATGCCAAAGAAGGCTTACCTTTATGGTCTGCCGCTATCCTGTTATGAAAAATATAAAGTACGCCGCTATGGTTTTCATGGAACCAGCCATGATTTTGTATCAAAGCGTGCAGCGGAAATTCTTGGAAAAGACAGAAAGGATTTAAAAATTATTGTATGTCATCTTGGGAACGGTGCATCCGTATCCGCTGTGAAATATGGAGAAAGTGTGGATACTTCTATGGGCTTGACTCCGTTGGAAGGTTTAATCATGGGAACCCGTTCCGGCGATCTGGATCCGGCAATTATTACTTTTCTGGCAGAGAAAGAAGGTATCAGTGCACAGGAAGTCATCAATATCTGCAACAAACAGTCCGGTGTGCTTGGCTTATCGGACGGTCTTTCCAGTGATTTTCGTGATTTGGCATTGGCAGCAGCGGATGGAAATGAAACTGCAGAAACCGCACTGGAAACCTATGCTTATCGTGTAGGAAAGTATATCGGAGCTTATGCAGCTGCCATGAACGGTGTGGATGTCATTGCCTTTACTGCCGGAGCAGGAGAAAACAATGCGGAAGTCCGGGCACTGATTGGACAGTATATAGGTTTCCTTGGAACGAATATCGATCCGGAGAAAAATAAAATCCGGGGAGAGGAAGTTATTTTATCCGATGAGGGTGCGAAAGTTGTTACGATGATTGTGCCTACCAACGAGGAACTTGCGATTGCAAGGGAAACGGTTCGTCTGGTGGAAGGATAGGCAGTCCGTTAAAAGGGGAATAAAGCATGAGTAAAAAACGTAAAAAGAAGAAAAAGGGCATGGGAATGATTCTTTTCCTGAGCGTTATAATCGCTGCCTGTCTGGTAATAATTTTTTTCCTGGCAAAAGGAACGGTCAAGGATGCTGTAAAGCAAAAAGTTACCGAAAAAGTAACAGAGCAGGTAACACAGCAGGTATTCGAAAAGGCACTGGAAAGTGCCGGTGATCCGCAGGCTGCTGAGAAAGCAAAAGAAATTGTAAATAACATGGAAGAGGAAGACAAAAAGCAAGCAGAGGAAATTATCGGCAAATATGCAGACAGCGAAACGCTTTCTGACTGTATGGAAATGGTAGGAGATGGCGTGAATTCAGAATCTATCTCCGAAGTACAGGAATACCTGGAGCAGAGTGTGTCAAAAGAGGATATGCAGAAGTTACAGGAGCTGTATGAGAAATACGGAAATTAAAGGGGAATTGCAAATGAAAAGAGTTACCATAAAAGAAGTAGCGAAGGCGGCTGGTGTGTCAATTACCACAGTATCACATACCTTGAGTGGTGGTGGAGCAATAAGCCAGCAGACACGAGAACATGTGATGGAAGTTGTAGAGAGAATGCATTACGTGGCAGATTTCAAAGGGCAGAATCTGAAGGCAAAATCAACAAAAGTAATTGGTCTGTTTGTCAAATCGTTAAGAGGTTCTTATTATGGTGACTTAGCGCAGGCAATCTATGAAGAAGGAAGTAATGCGGGATATGGCCTGAATGTTTTTATTGCCAGTCAGAGTGATAAAATTATGGTAGATATCATGAATGGCAGGATTGACGGTGCTATCGTGCTAAACGATGGCATTACCGGGAAGGAAGAAGAACTTTTACGCGAGCATGAGATCCCGGTTGTGTTTCTGGACAGAGAAAGTGCAGATTATCATATGTCCAGCGTTATTTTTGATTCCTTTGAGGATGGAAGATTAGCAGGAGAATATCTTTTAAATCTTGGGTATAAAAGATTTGCACATATCTACGGAGAAAAAAATAACTATGATAGTATTGAACGTCTTAGGGGATTTCGTTATGCTTTAGAGCAGGCAGGCGTAACGATCCCGGAGGAGTATATCCTACAAGGCGACTTTGATAAGGAAACGGCTCGTTGTTCTGTGGAAGCTTTTATCGAGGAGAGCAAATATCCTATGCCGGAAGCCGTTTTCGCTTCTAACGATTTGAGTGCCTTTGGCTGTATTGAAGGTTTACAGGCAAAAGGATATCGTGTACCGGAGGATGTCAGTGTTATCGGCTGTGACGATATTGAACTGTGTGAATGGTATATTCCAAAATTAACAACGATTCACAATTCTTTTTCCGAACAGGGAAGAAAAGCAATGCAGATGCTTCTTACCATGATAGAGGGAAACGGAAAAGGAGAAATAGTGAAATTAAGTGGAAGAATTGTTATCCGGGAATCCTGTAAAGCAGTATTTTCCGTTAGTCAGCCGGAATGAGGTGTCACTCCGGGAAACCAGAGGATTCTTAAAGAAGGTATATCAGGGAAGTATTGGAAGGGGGAAATTAAAGAAATTTTAAGATATATGCAACTTTTTATTAAGTTCTCTGCTCTAATATATAAGACAGAAGATTTCAGAGAGTGGGGAATAGCATGCAGGAAAGCGTACCAAAGAGAATAGAACTGGAATTATGGGAAATTGTAAGCCCCGGTGAAGAGCATCAAACAGGAAAGAATACGAAAGCGAAAAAGAGCGGAAAAACTGTACAGACAACCACATATCGGGGCAGACCGGTACAGTCGATGAAGAGGCGAAAAGCAAGAAGACGCAAGGCAATCTTTTTCCGTTGTCTGGCGGTAATGATGGTGATTGCTTTCTTAGCAGGAGTTTTTGTTCTGACGGGAGTGATTTGCCGCTGGATACATGGACTTGGAAAAAATAAAAAATATTTTCGTTCATTATACGGCCAATCCGGGAACTACCGCAGCGCAGAACAGAAGTTATTTTGCTAATCTGGCACAGACACAGGAAAGGGCAGCCAGTGCACATTTTATTATTGGCTATGAAGGTGAGATTATTCAGTGTGTTCCATTAGAGGAAGAGGCTTATGCTTTTGAACAACTGAAAAAGGGAGGACTTTGACCTGTTGAGTGCAACACTGTGCTCCGGAGCAAGTGTGTATTGGGTTAAATCGTTTGTTATAAATATTTCTCCATTAAACAGAACTTACCCTTACGCCAGTGGGCATGTCCCGTTATCGTGTATCCTAAGTTTTTGTACAGCTTCAGTGCAAAAGGATTTTCGGTAAATGCATCCAGGCGAATAGCCTGAAATCCCATGGAGCGCACAGTCTCTTCTATGTGCAACATAGTCATTCTGCCGATTCCTTTCTGCTGAAAAAGGGGATTTACGCACAGCCGATGTACGACATAAAATGGTTTCTCTGCATATTTCCAGTTCCCGTTCCGGTATTCTTCGTCAAATTCCCGGTTTAAAACATATATGACAGCAGGTTTATTTTCAAGGATTCCGAGATAAAGCTGTTTTTTATCAATATCTTCCTGCAAAATTGCTTTATCCGGATAAATTTCATCCCACTGAAAAATATTCTGTTTTATCATATAGTTTATGGCATCCTGTACCATATGGTATATTTCATTTAGGTCTTCTGGGCTGGCAAGCCGATACTCTATCTGCATAATCATTCTTATTCATCCTGAATTCTTTTATCATTATCCTACTTTAATTCTATACAGAAGTCAATTTTCAGAGAATTCTTTTGCTAAAATTGCTAAAATATTTCCTTAACTTATTGACATTTTCTTTTCCACAAGGTAGAATACTTTCCATGAGTGTTGGTCAAATGTCTTCACTGGAAATGCCCAGATAGCTCAGTTGGTAGAGCAGAGGACTGAAAATCCTCGTGTCACTGGTTCGATTCCGGTTCTGGGCACTATAACAAAATATATTATTTATGCGGGTGTAGTTCAATGGTAGAACACCAGCCTTCCAAGCTGGATACGTGGGTTCGATTCCCATCACCCGCTCTTTCTTTTTTTATAGCTGGAAAACAGAATTTATCATGTGGATAAAAGAGGAGATAGTAAAAGATGACGAAAGAGAGTGAACTGTACAAAAAAATTCCGGTAGCAGTTATATGGGGGATTGTAATCTGGTTTACAGGCCTTTATATTTCATTGATTTTTAATCATAATATCTGGACAGATGAGGCATTTACCATGCAGCTTTTGCGGGAAAATGTGGGAGGGATTATTGAAGGTACAGCGAATGACGTGCATCCTCCCTTCTATTATTTATATGCAAAGCTGTTTGCAGTACTCTCTCATAACTCTTTGCTTGTACAGAAAATCGCGGTTATCATTCCCATGGTTGCAACACTGGTTATCGGAGCAACTCTGGTTCGCAGAATCTGGGGAGATATTGCTTCCATTTTGTTTTTACTGTTCCTGACCTGTATTCCCTGTTCTATGGAATTTGCTGTTCAGGTCAGAATGTATTCTCTGGCATTGTTTTGTGTTACTGTTTGCGGTATTTTTGCTTATCTGGCATTTACAGATGGGAAAAAGAGGAATTTTGCGATATTTGCTATAAGCGGACTTTTGGCGGCATATACCCATTACTTTGCTTTTGTGACGGTTATTGTCATAACGGGGATATTTCTGCTTGCCATTCTAATCTGGAAAAGAGAAAGAATCGTTCCATGGTTTATATCTGCAGCAGTCATGATTGTAGGCTATCTGCCCTGGATGCCATTTTTTATCAGACAGGTTACAAGTGTGGAGCAGGGCTACTGGATTCCGGAAATTACGCCGGAAACAATCTGGGGCTACTTTACATGGACATTTGATCTGGAACTGGTAGCGGGAATGGTATTTATCTTCTTGATTATTCTAAAAGGTGCCAGTACCTATAATATTATCAAAATTGCACTCTGCAAGAATCAGACAGAAATTTTTGCACTGCTTTGTATGCTGGTTCCTACACTGGTAACGGTTATCGGTGTAATTGCTTCTTTTTGCGGGAAGCCGATTTACCGGGATCAGTATATTTTCCCGGCACTTGGTCTGTTGGCACTTTTCTTCGGAATTGCCATGAGAAAAGCGAAAAAAAGTATTCTTGTTCTTATCAGTCTCTTTTTATTGTTTGTTGGAAGCGTACAATATAAAGAGTGTTTCCGTCAGGAATACCGAAGTACTTATGTACCGCAGACAGAGGCATTCTTTGCAGAGAATCTGGAAGAGTCCGATTTTGTCATATACAATTGGGAAGCGTTTGGCTTTATATATGAATGTTATTTCCCGCAAGAACAGTTAGAGTATGCAGGAAGTTTTGATTATTCAAGAGATTTCAGAGTTGCATGGTTCTTAGCTACAGAAGGACAGCCGGAAATCAGCCAGGAGGTACTGAGCGCAAACGGACTTGTTATGGAGCATATGGGACACTTTGGTATTGAACATAATGAATTTGAAATCTATAAAATCTATCGGGTTATTTCAGAATAATCTGAAAGAACAGGAGGTATAGGCATGGTTCCTTCGCTGGCAAGACAGGCTGTTATCATTAAATCGGGAAATAATACCAGTGTACTGACTGGTAATTATGAGCTGGCCTATGCACTTGGACTTCTTGTAAATCAGACAGGGGTTCTGTTTCCGGGAGATTATTCAGATTTACAGGATTTACAAAAGAAGGTTCTTAAAGAAGTAGAAGATAAAAAGATTGAAGATGAAAAATTAGAGCATCTTCTCAGAATGGTTAAACTCTATAATCCGGCAGAAGGATTTGACGGGCAGATGGGGGAACTTATCAATATGGGACTGGGAGAAAAATATCCCTGGGATATTCATCGTGCATAAAAAAATAATAGGAATTATTCCGAATTTCCTATGGAAAGCATCATGAAAAAATGGTATAATATAACATATCATATATAGAAACATTATAGTTTTGTAAGAGAAATATTGGGGTATTCTATGTCAGAATTATATAAGAAGAAAGTAGCGGGTTATTTATTCGGTGCTTATTGTTTTTATTTGGTGTATAATATTTTCTTTGTGCTTTATTTAGGCTATAGTAGGTTGTGGCTTGTTGTGCCGACAGTCAGCATTTTAGTGGGGTTTTATGCCCTGTTTGTCCGGCGGGAAAAATATTCTTTGCAGGCATATATGATTACTGTTATGACCTGTATCAACATCATGATGTATGCTGTTATGACGAATGAGTTTACAGAGGTATTTACTGTACTGTGTGCGGCAGCATGCATGATTTCTTTTTATCATATTCCTATGACAAACTACATAATGTTGGGATTTACTACGTTGTTCGTTTTGTACCAGTTTATTTTCTGCGGAGAATGGCAGGCTTTTTTAACAAAGGGTACTTCTATTGTTATCGTAGTGCGCATTGTCAGTGTTTATGTACTGCAGACACTTTTAATCGTCTTTATCCGGTATCAGCAGAGAATGCAGAAACGACTGGAGGAGAAAGCGCAGGAACTGGAAATTGCCAATCAGGCAAAATCGGACTTCCTTGCCAATATGAGTCATGAAATCAGAACTCCCATGAATGCAATTGCAGGTATGGTAGAGCTGGCACTTAGGAGCGAAGAAATCCCGGAGAAAGAAAGGGATTATTTATACGATATCCAGTCTGCAGGCAGAGATTTGCTTGCCATTATCAACGATCTTCTGGATTTCTCCAAAATTGATTCGGGAGATTTCAAAATCTCCGAGGAACCTTATGAAATTACGTCTATCATACATGATGTCACGAATGTGGTACAAGCTATGATGGGAGATAAAAAGGTAGAGCTTTGTGTAGAAATGAATCCGAAAATTCCCGCTAAGCTGAAGGGTGATGGCCTTCGCATTAAGCAGATTACCATGAACTTATTGGGGAATGCGGCTAAATATACGGAAGAGGGCAGAATCTTACTGAAGGTAGATTTTAAACAGGAGTCCGATGCGGAACTGGCGGTTGGACAGAAGATACAGTTGCAGGTCAGTGTTGAAGATACAGGGATTGGAATATCGGAGGAAAAACTACAGAGTCTGTTTATGGCATTTACACAGGCTGACAGCCGGAGAAGCCGGGCATTTGGCGGTAATGGTCTGGGGTTGGCGATTACGAAGAAGTTGATAGAGCTGATGCATGGTACATTGGATGCGGTCAGTGAAGTGGGAAAAGGTTCGACTTTTTCTTATGCACTTGAACAAGAAGTCATTGATGCCGCCCCATGTATGGGGACGGAGAAGCTGTTAGTACAGCAGACTGCACTGCAAAAAGAAAATATGGAAAAAGCGCAGCGTAAAAAGAAGCCGGATATGACATCTTTCCAGGCACCGGATGTAAAGATTCTGATTGTGGATGATAACCGGGTAAACCAGAAGGTAGCAGAGGGACTTCTTCGTCCCTATCATATGCAGATTGATACGGCATCTTCCGGGGCACAGGCAATTGAAATGGTTAAAAGCAAAGAATACGATTTAATTCTGATGGACTATATGATGCCTGAAATGGATGGTATCGATGCAACCAAAATGATTCGTGCCATGGAAGAAGAATATTATAAGCAATTGCCGATTGTTGCACTTTCAGCTAATGCTATAAATGGTGTGGCGGAGATGTTTATTGAAGGCGGCATGAATGATTTTGTGGCAAAACCGATTGAAATGCGGGTTATGGATGCAAAATTGAAAAAATGGCTTCCGGAGGATAAGATTCTTTCCAAGGCCAAATTAGTTTACAGCAGATAGAGCGGGGCATAGATATTGTTATGGAAAAGGCTTATAAACTGGAATTTGCCGGAGAACAGACGGGCAGCCTGTATGTAAACTGCTGTGGTTTGTCGAAGACGGAACCACTGCATAGCTTTGGTCCGGCACTCAAGCCGCATTACCTGATTCATTATATTTTGAGTGGGAAAGGGAAGTTCTCTATCGGGGGGAAGGAATATCCTTTGGAAGAGGGATATGGTTTTTTGATTACTCCCGATGAACTTGCTTTTTATCAGGCAGATGAAGAGGAACCCTGGACCTATGTCTGGGTAGGGTTCAGTGGTACGCAGTCCGCAGAATATATCAGTAATATGGGTTTGTCCGTAAGGCAGCCTGTTTTTCGGTGTGAAAAGTCGGAGGAGTTGTATCGTATCGTAAAAGATATGATGGAGCACAATACCTTCGGGATGGCAAATGATTTACGTCGTAACGGGCAGCTAGGGATTTTCCTGTCAGTGATTGCAGAGAGTTCTGCTGTTACAGAGAAAAATGAGATAGACCGGGCAAATACTTATGTCAGAAAAGCGGTTGCTTTTATTCAGAGTAATTATTGTAATGCCATTAAAGTAACGGATGTGGCAGACTATGTCTGTATTAACAGAAGCTATTTATATACCTTATTCCAAAATTCCATGGGGATGTCTCCCCAGCAGTTTCTTACTACTTTCCGGATTACCAAAGCAACAGAGTTATTACAGCTGACTTCGTTACCGATTGAAAGCATTGCACTTTCCTGCGGCTACAGTGATCCGCTTGTTTTCACGAAAGCATTCCGCCAGATGAAAAAGATGTCACCTACAAGCTACCGGAAGGAAATGCAAAAGGGTGAAGGCAGAAGGAATAAAGAGCATCTGAAACAGGTGGAAGATTTTATCAATCAGATAAATAAACTGCATAGCTAAAGAAAATATAACATATTGACAGGTATATATAACAAACAGATATTTTGTTTGCCGGAAAAATTTTATATGATAAGTTCAGAAACAAGAGAAGGACAACCGAGTGCGCAAATTGGATACGCACTCCTTTTTTACAAAAAAGTGACACAACAATATGATAGGTATGAAAGGGAAAAGGAGATTGGGGTATGAAAGAAATGGTTTTAAAAAAATTTGAAGAAATTTTCGGAGACACAGAAGGTGTTCGTGTATACTTTGCACCGGGACGTGTGAATATGATTGGAGAGCATACCGATTATAACGGCGGTCATGTATTTCCATGTGCATTGACTATCGGTACTTATGCCGCTGTTAAGAAAAGAGAAGATAAGAAGCTTCGTTTTTATTCCATGAATTTTGAGAAGCTGGGTGTCATTGAATCTACCATCGAAGGCTTGAAACCGGAGGAGGCAGCAGACTGGACCAATTATCCAAAGGGTGTTATGTGGGCTTTTGAAAAAAGAGGTTTTCAGATGACGAGCGGTCTGGATGTGGTTTTGTACGGAAATATTCCTAATGGTTCCGGACTTTCTTCTTCTGCATCGCTGGAAGTTCTGACAGGCTATTATTTAAGAGATTTATTCGGTTTTGATGTGACAAACATCGACCTTGCTTTAATCGGACAGTATTCCGAGAATAATTTTAACGGCATGAACTGTGGTATTATGGATCAGTTTGCTTCCGCAATGGGAAAAAAGGATAATGCCATTTTCTTAAATACGGCAGATTTATCTTATGAATATGCACCGCTTGTATTGGACGGCGCTAAAATTGTGGTTACAAACAGTAATGTAAAGCATAAATTAGTGGATTCGGAATACAACGTGAGAAGAAGCGAATGTGAAAAAGCATTGGAAGAATTACAGACGGTAGTCGGAATCAATGGACTCGGCGATTTGTCTGAGGAACAGTTTGAAACCTATAAATCAGCCATCAAGGATGATGTCAGAGTGCGCAGAGCAAAGCATGCGGTTTATGAAAATCAGAGAACCATTCGTGCGGTAGAAGCATTGAAAAAGAATGATGTGGAATTGTTCGGTAAGCTGATGAATGCTTCCCACGTATCTCTGCGTGATGATTATCAGGTTTCCTGTGAGGAAATAGATGTGTTGGTAGAAGAAGCATGGAAAATCCCGGGAGTTATCGGTTCCCGTATTACCGGAGGCGGTTTCGGTGGCTGTACGGTCAGCATTGTAAAGGATGAAGCAGTGGAAGAATTCAAGGAGAAGGTCGGAGCTGCTTATGAGAAGCGTGTTGGCAAGAAAGCAGATTTTTATGTAGTAGAGATTGGTGACGGTCCAAGCAGATTATAGAGAAAAAGGAGAAGACCGATGATTCAGACAAATATCAGAAAATTAGTGCAGTATGGACTGCAGACCGGCTTGATTGAAGAAGCAGACAAAATATATACGACAAACAGACTGTTGGAATTATTTCAGTTAGATGAACTGGAAGATAGTGAAGAAGTTTCCATGTCGGTTGACGAACTGGAAGATGTTCTTTCGGAAATGCTGGATTATGCATATGAACAGGGGATTTTGACAGAGAATGGTGTTGTCTATCGGGACTTGTTCGACACCAAAATCATGAGTATGCTGGTGCCGAGACCGAGCGAGGTCATCAGAACCTTTCATGAGAAATACGAGGTAAGTCCGAAAGAAGCAACCGATTATTTCTATAAGCTGAGCCAGGATACAGATTACATAAGAAGATATCGGATTAAGAAGGATCAGAAGTGGATTTCCGCAACAAAATATGGTGATCTGGATATTACCATCAATTTATCCAAACCGGAAAAAGATCCAAAAGCCATTGCAGCAGCCAAAAATGCAAAACAGAGCGGTTATCCGAAATGCCTGCTCTGCGTTGAGAATGAAGGCTATGCAGGTCGCGTTAATCATCCGGCAAGACAGAATCACAGGATTATTCCGGTTACAATTAACGGTAGCCAGTGGGGATTCCAGTATTCCCCCTATGTATATTATAATGAGCATTGTATCGTGTTTAACTCTAAGCACATTCCGATGAAGATTGAGCATGATACCTTCTGCAAGTTGTTTGATTTTGTAAAACAGTTTCCACATTACTTTGTCGGCTCCAATGCAGATTTGCCAATTGTGGGCGGTTCCATTTTAAGTCACGATCATTTCCAGGGCGGACATTATGAATTTGCTATGGCAAAAGCTCCGGTAGAGAGAACTTTCTGCATAAAAGGCTTTGAAGATGTGGAAGCGGGAATCGTAAACTGGCCGATGTCCGTTATCCGTATTTCTGCAGAAGATACCGACAGGCTGATTGCTCTGGCAGATGTGATTTTGAATGCATGGAGAGGCTATACGGATGAAGCAGCATTCATCTTTGCGGAAACAGATGGAGAGCCTCATAATACGATTACACCGATTGCCAGAAAGCGCGGAGATAAATTTGAACTGGATCTGGTACTTCGTAATAATATAACTACCGAGGAGCATCCTCTTGGTGTATACCATCCGCACGCGAAACTGCATCATATCAAAAAGGAAAACATTGGTCTGATTGAAGTAATGGGTCTGGCTGTATTACCTGCCAGATTAAAAGGAGAAATGGAACAGCTTGCGGAAGCAATCCTTGCTGGAAAGGATATCCGAAAAGATGAAGTTCTGGAGAAGCATGCTGACTGGGTAGAAGAATTCCTGCCAAACTACAAGGAAGTCAACAGGGAAAATATTATGGATATTCTGCATAAGGAAATCGGAGATGTGTTTATGCAGGTATTGGAAGATGCCGGTGTCTATAAGAGAACCGAAGAAGGCAAGGCAGCGTTTGACCGCTTTGTTGCTTATTTAAACAAATAGAAATGTGGAGGGACTGATGTAGTTCCTCCACATTTTTTGGTAGATATACAGATATTACTGTGAGAAACAGATGGGAAATATCTGTAGACGTGCAAAGTAAGAGATGCCTGTTTTTATATTTCATCAGAAATACCAAGCATGCTGCAAAGAAATGTATAGCAATCTCCTTGTTGTTTATTGTTCATTTTCTGATATAAGGATATAAGTCTTTGATATTTTTTCAGATTATGCATATTATCTGCGAGCAGAGAATCTGCATTGGTACGCTCATTGGAAAGATAGAGAATATAGTCGGTAGAAACATGAAAATATCGTGATAAATCAATTAACAGCATGGCATCCGGTATACTCGTGCCATTTTCTATTTTGCTGAGCATTGTCTGGTTCGCACCAAGATATTCGGCTAAAACCTTCTGTGTTAACTTTTTTTCCAGTCGCAGTTCCTTAATTCTTGTTTTCATTTGTAGTATCCTTTCTTCTATTGTATGCTATTTTTAGACGAAAAGTATTCCAATTTTTAATAGAAATATTCTGAAGGGAATCTTTATTCGCTAATGCATAAGAGAGTAGGACCAAAGAAGCAAAAAATGTTGAAAAATCAGGAAAAATTGTACTTGACAAGGAATTACAACAGAATATTTTGAAAAAGAGAAAGTCAAAATAGAAAATCTGTTATAATGAATGGAGAAAGAGAAATGGAGAAATTGAAATGAAAATTTTATTAACGGCAATCAATGCAAAATATATACATTCTAATCCGGCCGTATATAGTCTGCGGGCGTATGCGTTGAAAGCGGACAAATCCTGTCATAATAAGACGAACAGGGGAGGGGATGAAGAAAGTGCAGGACATCTGCCGGAAATAGAAATCGCAGAGTACACGATAAATAACCGCAGAGAAGAACTTCTGGCAGATATTTATCGAAGGAAACCGGATGTTATTGCCTTTTCCTGCTATATCTGGAACTGGAGCATGGTAAGTAGTCTTTTGCCGGAACTGCCGAAAATATTACCGGAATGTGCGATATGGCTTGGCGGTCCGGAGGTGTCTTATCATTCGGAGGAGCTTTTGCAAAAATATCCGATGGTAACAGGCATTATGCTGGGAGAAGGAGAAGAAACCTTCTATGAGCTTGCCCGGTATTATAGTGCGAAGGAAAAGATTCTGCTGTCTGCCAGACGGAAAGCTGAGAGAAAAGGATATGATGAAGAGAATATAAGGCTAGAGCAGAATACCAGACTGACTCTGGAACTGGATAAAATTGATGGGATTGTTTATCATATCGGAGATGTTACTGTAAGCACAGGGAACAGAAAATTGACGGATCTTTCTAAGCTGCCGTTTTTGTATGATAATTTGGATTCGTTTGAAAATAAGATTATCTATTATGAGAGTAGCAGGGGATGTCCGTATCGCTGCAGTTATTGCCTTTCTTCCATTGATAAGAAGGTACGTCTGCGGGATATTACTATTGTGAAAAAAGAGTTGCAGTTTTTCCTGGACAACAAAGTAAAGCAAGTGAAATTCGTGGACAGAACCTTTAACTGCAACCATAAGCATGCGAAAGCAATCTGGCAGTATTTGCTGGAGCATGACAACGGTGTTACGAATTTTCACTTTGAGATTGAAGCAGATATTATTACGGAGGAAGAACTGGAGATTTTATCGAAGATGCGCCAGGGGCTTATTCAGATGGAAATCGGCGTGCAGACTTTTAACCCTGTGACCTTACAGGAAATCCGCCGGACGACGGACATGGAAAAGCTTCGTTATGTAGTGGAACGGATTCATGCAGGCCGTAACATTCATGTGCATCTGGATTTGATTGCAGGGCTTCCTTATGAAGATTATGAAAGCTTTATCCATTCTTTTAATGAAGTATACAGCATGAATCCGGAGCAGCTTCAGCTTGGCTTCTTGAAAGTCTTAAAAGGCGCCTATATGGAAGAAAAAGCGGAAGATTACGAGATGAAGTATCTGGATACCCCGCCTTATGAGGTACTTTCTACCAAGTGGCTTCCTTATGATAAGGTGCTGCTGCTAAAACAGGTAGAGGAAATGGTAGAACTATATTATAACAGTAACCAGTTTACTTATACGCTGCCTGTTTTGCAGACCGTTTTTGAAGATGCTTATTCCATGTACCGGGGAATTGCCGGTTTCTATGAAGAAAACGGATATTTTCTGGCATCTCCTGCCAGAAGCTACCGGTATCAAGTACTTTTTGATTTTGCAAAAGGAACCAAATTGCGTGAACAGGAGGATTTGATACGTCAGGTATTGACTTTTGACCTGTATTTGCGTGAAAATGTAAAAAGCCGACCGGATTTCGCAAGAGACTTGTCACCATATAAGGAGCGGATACGGCAGTTTTATGAGAAAGAGGCAGAAGAATATCGCTATCTGCCGGAATATAAAGCATATGACAGCAGGCAGATGAGCAAGATGACACATATGGAAATGTTTGATTATCCGGTTTGGGAAGAGGATATTGCTAAGAGGATGAACAAAATGGACGAGCCATGTATGGTCTTATTTGATTATCGGAGCAGGGATGCTTTAACCTACGAAGCAAGATTTGTGCCTGTGCGTGACTGACACAAATTGGTATAGGCAGAATACGTGCGCAGAAATGAGGAATATTATGACAAAACATACGAAGGAAATTTTGGATTTATTGGATGAACATTACGGAACGGAATATGTCTGTTATCTGCATCACGAAAACGCATGGCAGTTACTGATTGCCACTATGTTAAGTGCGCAGTGTACGGATGCCAGAGTCAATATCGTAACGAAGGATTTGTTTCAAAAATATAGAAGTGTGGATGACTTTGCCAATGCAGATTTAAAGGAGCTGGAGCAGGATATTCATTCTACCGGATTTTATCATAATAAGGCGAAGAACATTATTGCCTGCTGTCAGGATTTAAGGGACAGATTCGGCGGAGAGGTGCCAAGCTCTATTGAAGATTTGACATCTTTGGCAGGAGTGGGGAGAAAAACAGCCAACGTAATACGTGGTAATATTTTCAACGAACCAAGTGTAGTTGTGGATACTCATGTGAAAAGAATTTCCAAAAAGTTGGGATTGACGAAAGAAGATGATCCTGTCAAAGTAGAAATGGAACTTATGAAGGTTCTCCCAAAGGATCATTGGATTTTATGGAACATTCAGATTATTACGCTCGGACGGCAGATTTGCAAAGCACCGACACCGAAATGCGAAGAGTGCTTTTTGCAGGAGCAGTGTGCGGATTATAAGAAACGGCATAAAAGGATGAAGGGTTGAAAATGTAGTATAAATACCATAGGACAGGAAGAGATATGGAAAAAATAAATTCTTATGTGTGTCTGGATTTGGAAACAACAGGTTTGGACCCGAAGAAAAATAAAATCATTGAAATCGGTGCAGTGAAGGTTATTGACGGTAGAATGGCAGGAGAGATGGAAACCTTCGTGAATCCGGGAATAAAGCTGGAAGAGAGGATTGTGGAACTGACCGGAATCCGGGATGAACAGCTTACAGGGGCACCGGAAATAGGAGAGGTTCTTCCGGAACTTCTTTCCTTTATAGGGGAAGATGTCCTGCTTGGGCATGGTGTATTGTTTGATTATTCTTTTGTGAAAAAGGCGGCGGTAAATCAGAAGCTTTCTTTTGAGAAAAAAGGGATTGATACACTAAAGATTGCCAGAAAATTTCTGCCGGATTTAGAAAGCCGGAGCCTTGGCTTTTTGTGCAGGCATTTTGCAATAGAGCACAGAGCACACCGGGCACTTGCCGATGCCAAAGCAACGGCGGCTTTGTATGAGAAGCTGACAGAGCTTTTTTACGAAGGGAATGAGGCGGCTTTTCAGCCAATTCCTCTTTTGTATCATCCGAAGCGGGAAACGCCGATAACGATACCGCAAAAAGAACAGTTATATAAATTACTGGACAAGCATAAGATAGAAGTAGAATATGAAGTGGAAAAGCTTACCAGGAATGAAGCAAGCCGCATCATTTCTCAGCTTCTTGCAGAATTCGGACGATAGTATTTTTCATGACAGAGTTTAAATTCTCCGCAATAGGATACAGTGCTCTTATTTTTTCGGGAGTATTTTCTTCCCGGTAAATTTTACATAAGAGTTTATAAGAACCGCTGACATCGGACTTGGTGGAAATTGCAAACTCCAGTATTTCTTTGGCTTCGACAGAATAACCTCTGTCATAGAGATAGGAAGCCCATTGCTGAAGGGTTCTGACGAGTACGGTATAGTTCTGGTCATATCGTGTCAGTAAATCAATATTGGGAGCACCGTATTCCAGTTTTAAATCGGTATTGGTAATACCGGTAAAGTTTACAATAGGGGAATCGCCCAATGACTTTATCGTATTTTTATATTCGGTAACCTTTTCATCATCAGGCAGCAATTCCATGGGAAGACGGTCATAGGGGATGGTAATATAATCCAGATTTTCCAGCGACTGTCGTCTTGTATTGTTGGCAAGACGTTCTTTTTCCCAGAAATTTTGCTCAATTTTGGCATCGATGCGTTTGTGTTTGGCGAGCTCGTAGGTGAGCCATATGATAAATAGGATAAAACTTGCAAAAAACGGGAATTTCATATATAATATCCTTTCAGTAAGCAGGGAGGGTCAGCTTATGTTTTCTTGGCAGAACAAAAAATCAAGACGTATTATTTCAACCATTATTATTATTGTACTGATTCTTGCAATGGTAGTGCCGCTTTTGATGGCAACGATTGTATAGCTGAAGATAAGTGTATCATATTTTTTTTGAGGAAGCAATGAAACAGAGAGGAAAGAACTTATGCTCGGATTGTATAAGAAGCTGTCTGCTGTGGCAGTATTGTGTATCAGTGTCTTACTTGCTGGTATGACCGTAGAAGCAAAAGAAGAAGAGAAAATTGAATCCGGTATCTATGTAAACGACATCAACCTTTCCGGTATGACGGTGTCGGAAGCAAAGGAGAAAGTGCAGGCATATGTGGATTCTTTTGCAGACGCGCAGATTACCCTGCGTGCAATTGACGAGCATACAATTGTAACTACGGCATCCGAAATCGGTATGAGATGGGGAAATCCGGAAATTATCGAGGAAGCCGTATGTCTTGGTAAAGATGGTAATATTGTTCAGTGCTATAAAGCATTGAAAGATTTGGAATATGCAAATAAGGTATACAAAGTGAGCTTTGATTTTGATAAAGAAAAGATAAAAGCGCTGATTGAGGAACAGGGTGCCCAGTATAATCAGGAAGCAGTTAACGCAACTCTGACAAGAGTGGACGGAGTTTTTCAGGTTACGGAAGGACAGACCGGTATTGTAATTGATACAGAAGCATCGACCGATGCCGTTTATGATTATTTGGTAAATAACTGGAATGGAACTGACTGTGCAATTGATTTGGCGGTGACGGTTGATGAACCACAGGGAAGCATAGAAGAATTATCCAAAGTAAAGGATGTACTGGGAACTTTCACGACCAGTTACTCTACTTCCGGTTCTTCCAGAAGCGCTAATGTGGCAAATGGCTGCAGACTGATTGATGGACATACAATATATCCGGGGGAGGAATTTTCCGCTTATGAAACAGTATCTCCTTTTTCGGAAGCCAATGGTTATTATATGGCAGGATCCTATTTAAATGGACAGGTGGTAGACAGTCTGGGTGGCGGAATCTGTCAGGTTTCGACTACTTTATATAATGCTGTCTTGAAGGCAGAACTGGAAGTTACGGAACGATACAATCATTCTATGATTGTAAGCTATGTGGATCCTTCAGCGGATGCGGCGATTGCAGAGTCTTCCGGTAAGGATTTTAAATTTAGGAACAATACGGATTATCCGATTTATATCGAAGGCTATACGACACCGGAGAAAAATATTACTTTTACGATATATGGTGTGGAAACCAGAGACAGTAACCGCGAGGTACGCTATGAAAGTGTCGTTTTGGAACGGATTGCACCGGATACAGAAGTGATTTATACGGATGCTTCGCAGCCGGTAGGATATTGTGCAGTGCAGTCTGCCCATATTGGTTATAAGGCGCAGCTTTGGAAGGTTGTGACCGTAGACGGTGTGGAAGTCAGCAGAGAACAGGTAAACAGCAGCGTATATAATAAAGCTCCAAGAAGTGCAACTGTTGGAATTGCAACGACTGACCCGGAGGCATACAATGCCATTATGGCGGCAATAGCAACCAATAGTGTAGACCAGGTAAAAGCGGTAGCAGGTGCATATAAGGCAGCGGCAGATGCAGCAGCAGCCCAGGCGGCAGCGGAAGCAGCGGCGGCTCAGGCAGCACAGCAGCCGACACAAACTCCCGCACCGGAGCAACAGCCGGTACCAGCCCCGTCATCAGAGCAGCAGCCGGCACAATAAATGAGTTAAGATAGATTTCAGACAGGCGGCTATTATTATGAGAAATGGCAAGGTTTCGGAGAGCGTGTTGATGCGCTCTGTCTTAAAACGGATAAAAACAAAAAAAGAAGAAATCGTTTGTGGCGCAGGCATAGGGACAGACTGCGCCATTTTGTCATTTCCTGAAGGAGAAGAGCTTGTCATTTCCACGAATCCCATTAGCGCACCTATGGAGGATATTTCCGTATACGGTATTCACAAATCGGTGAATAATATTGCGGCAGCGAAGGCGGAGCCAATTGGTGTCATGCTTTCCTGTATGCTGCCGGAAGCCTGTGAAGAAAAAGAGTTGCAGATGATGATGGAGCAGGCGCAAGAAGTCTGCCAGTCTTTGCAGATACAGATTATGGGAGGTCATACAGAAGTGACAACGGCAGTTCGGGAACCGGTTGTAACGGTAACCGGAATCGGCAGAAGAAGTTCGGGACAACAGACGGATTCCCGAGCGGTAAAGCCCGGGCAGGATGTTGTTGTCAGCAAGTGGATTGGACTGGAAGGAACGGTAAGAATTGCGAGGGAAAATAGAGAAAAATTGCTTACCAGATATCCGGTCAGAATGATAGATGAGGCAATGGAATTTGACCGTTTCCTCTCGGTGGTGCCGGAGGCCGCCACCGCCCTTAAGTCCGGCGTTTGCGGGATGCATGATGTTTCTCAGGGCGGAATTTTTGCCGCTTTGTGGGAACTGGCACAGAGAGCTGGCGTTGGACTGGAAATCGATTTGAAAAAGCTGCCGGTAAGGCAGGAAACGATAGAGGTTTGTGAATTCTTTGATTTGAATCCTTATGAACTTCTGTCGGGAGGAAGCCTTCTGATGACAGCACAGGACGGAACCGGTCTTGTTGCGGCATTGGAAAGGGAAGGCATTCCGGCGGTTATTGTCGGTAAGACAACGGGCGGAAATGACAGAGTACTTTTTAATGAAGAAGAAAAGCGTTTCTTAGAGCCGCCGAAAGCGGATGCATTTTATCAGTTAAAAGAGAAAACAGAAAGGATAGGTTAATATTATGAGAGAAAGATTGTTGTCTATTATTGAGAATAATAGCCGGATTGATGTAAAAGAACTGGCAGTAATTATGGGTGTAGAAGAAATTGATGTAATCAACGAACTGGCAGCACTGGAAAATGAAGGAATTATTTGTGGCTATCATACGATGATTGACTGGGAGAAAACTTCTATTGAAAAAGTGACCGCTTTGATTGAGGTAAGAGTAACTCCACAGCGTGGACAGGGCTTTGACAACATTGCAGAGCGTATTTACAAATATCCGGAAGTAAATTCTGTTTATTTGATTTCCGGCGGCTTTGACTTGCTTGTCACATTGGAAGGAAAGTCTATCAAAGATGTATCCAGCTTTGTATCCGATAAGCTGTCTACACTGGATAGCGTTTTAAGTACCGCAACTCATTTTATTCTGAAAAAATACAAAGACCATGGCACCATTCTTGCAAAGAAATATGAAGATACCAGAGAGAAGGTGACACCATGAGAAATCCGTTAGCAGATAAAGTCGTTGAAATCAAACCATCCGGAATCCGTAAATTTTTTGATATTGTCAGTGAAATGACGGATGCGATTTCCCTTGGCGTTGGTGAGCCGGATTTCGATACTCCATGGCACATAAGGGATGAAGGTATCTATTCTCTGGAAAAAGGACGTACCTTTTATACATCGAATGCCGGTTTAAAGGAATTAAAAGAGGAAATCTGCCATTATCTGAAAAGAAAACAGGGTGTGGAATATAATCCGAAGGATGAGGTGCTTGTGACAGTCGGCGGTTCCGAAGGTATTGATGTGGCTTTGCGTGCCATGTTAAATCCGGGGGAAGAAGTGCTGATTCCACAGCCAAGCTATGTGTCCTATGAACCTTGTGCTGTTTTGGCAGGTGGTGTTCCGGTCATTATTGAGTTAAAAGCAGAGAACGAATTCCGTCTGACGGCAGAAGAACTGGAAGAGGCAATTACGGATAAGACTAAGGTGCTGATTCTTCCTTTCCCGAATAACCCTACCGGAGCCATTATGGAACGGAAAGATTTGGAAGCGATTGCAAAAGTAATCGAAAAACATGACATATTTGTTATTTCCGATGAAATTTATTCCGAACTTACATACAAAGAAAAGCATGTTTCTATCGTAGAGATTCCGGGTATGAAGGAAAGAACCATTTTAATTAACGGTTTCTCCAAAGCCTATGCGATGACCGGATGGCGGCTTGGCTATGCATGCGGACCAAAGGCTATTATTGAGCAGATGATTAAAATTCATCAGTTTGCGATTATGTGCGCACCGACTACAAGCCAGTATGCTGCTGTAGAGGCTTTACGCAACGGCGATGATGACGTGATTGAGATGCGGGAGGCATACAATCAGAGAAGAAGATATTTGCTGCATGCTTTTAAAGAAATGGGACTGGAATGTTTTGAACCGTTTGGTGCTTTCTATGTTTTCCCTTGTATCAAAGAGTTCGGCATGACAAGTGACGAATTTGCAACCAGATTCTTACAGGAAGAAAAGGTTGCTGTTGTACCGGGTACGGCTTTTGGTGACTGCGGAGAAGGCTTCCTTCGTATTTCCTATGCCTATTCTCTGGATAATCTCAAACTTGCGATTGGCAGACTGGCAGATTTTGTAGAAAGACTGCGTAAGGAACAAGCAAAATAGTCTGGAAAGCCAAAAGATCATCGTCAAGATGACTGAGAATCGTCAAGGTAAAAGGAAGAATATACAAAAAGTTCAAAAAGGAAAAGAGCAATGCATATTATATTACATCAGCCGGAGATTCCGGCAAATACAGGAAATATCGGCAGAACCTGTGTTGCAACGGGAACCAGTCTGCATCTGATTGAGCCGTTGGGATTCCGGTTAGATGAGAAATCTATTAAACGCGCCGGCATGGATTACTGGGATCATCTGGATGTTGCACGCTATATGAATTATCAGGAATTTCAGGAAAAACATCCAAATGCGAAAGTATGGATGGCAACTACCAAGGCAAAGAAGGTATATACCGAAGTAGAATTCGGCCCGGATGATTTCATTATGTTTGGGAAAGAAAGTGCCGGAATACCGGAAGAAATTCTGGTAGACAATGAGGAGAACTGCATCCGGATTCCAATGTTAGACCAGATACGTTCTCTCAATTTATCCAATTCGGTAGCGATTGTTCTTTACGAGGCATTGCGCCAGAACCATTTTGCTAATATGCAGCTGGAAGGAGAACTTCACAGACTGCACTGGAAGTAAGAAGTTTTCACGTATCAATCTTCATCTTCCATATCGGATTTGGGCAGGGAAAAAATGAATTCCGTACCTACCCCTTCCGTACTGATTACATTAATATGTTCTCCATGGGACCGGATGATTTCTTTCGTAATGGAAAGGCCAAGTCCGGTTCCTTTTTTGTCTTTACCGCGGGAAGAATCCGATTTATAGAAACGGTCCCAGATGAGTTTCAGTTCGTCCTTGGGAATACCAATGCCGGAATCCTTTACGCTGACAAAAATTTTATTGTGTTTCTCCGTTGTTTCCAGTTTGATAACGGAATTCTGATGACTGAATTTAATGGCATTGTCTAACAGATTATATAGAACCTGTTGGATTTTACCCATATCGGCAGTTACAAACATTTCATCTCCGGTTAATACCAGTTCAATGGCAATGGTTTTCTGTCTGCAGGTCCCTTCAAAAGAAGCAGCAACATTACGGATAACCGTGTTAATGTCGAAATCCGTTTTATCCAGAAGCATACCCTTCATATTCAGATTATTTAAAGTCAGAAGGCTGTTTGTCAGCTTGGTCAGACGTTCCGTTTCGTTCAAAACAATAGTCAAATATTTTTCATGCAGCTCCGGCGGAATCGTACCGTCTAACATAGCCTCCAGATATCCCTTGATGGAAGTAAGCGGAGAACGGAAATCATGGGAAACGTTGGCAACAAATTTTTTCTGGTCATCTTCGGATCGGGCGATTTCACTTGCCATATAGGAAAGTGAAGCTGCCAGATAGCCCATTTCATCTTCGCTTTCAACGGAAAATTCGTAATGCATATTGCCGCTGGCATATTGTTCCGTTGCCTCCGTAATTTTCCGCAGAGGGATATAAACCATTTCCGTAAAGAAAATTAAAATAATCAGGGAAAGCAGGAACAGGATAACCAACATAATATAGGAGATATTTAACATACGGTCAGAAGCTGCCTGAATATTGCTCATCGGTGTGTGGATTACTACATAACCTTTTACTTTGAAATCAGAAGTAATCGGGGCAAAAACACTGAGCATATCTTCCTTGAAAGTACCGAAAAAATTGCCGACGGTATAGTAAGAACCTTCCGTAACTGTAGAATCAAAGTTCTCAATCACAACCTCGGTTTCCACATTCATCGGTTTGGAAGAGTCCAATATCATACGTCCGGAGGGATTGATAATCCAGATGGAAGCATCCAGATAAGTGGATAGTGCATCCAACTGGTCTTTTACCGCATCCAGAGTGGTTTCATTGTTATACAGGTCGGTCGCATAAGAGTTGGCAATCAAAGTTGCCTCCCGATACAGAGTATCTGCTTTTTCCTTTTTCAGATGGTCCAAAGTCATGTTGGATACAAAGGTAGCAACGACAATAAAGCCAAAGAAACCGAAAATAATATATGCGACGATAAATTTCAGATAAAGAGTTTTTCGCATGTTACAAGTGCCTTTCCTGACTGTTTTACCTAAGGTCTGGTTTCAAATTTATAACCGATGCCCCAGATCGTAGCGATACGCCATTTATCATGGTCGTTGATTTTTTCGCGCAGACGTTTGATGTGGACATCTACCGTACGGGTATCACCGATATATTCATAGCCCCAAATCTGGTCAAGAAGCTGTTCCCTCGTAAAAACATGGTTCGGTGAAGCAGCAAGGAAATAAAGGAGCTCCAGTTCCTTTGGAGGCATTTCCACTGTTTTCCCCATATAAATAACGGAATAATTGGTCTGGTTGATGATTAAGTCCGGATATTCCACACATTTGATATCCGGTGTTGCCGGGGTACTTACAACCGGTTTGTAGCGGCGTAGTACCGCCTTGACTCTGGCAACCAGCTCTTTGGAATCAAAAGGCTTCTCCATATAGTCATCCGCACCAAGCTCTAAACCTAACACCTTATCAAACACTTCGCCCTTGGCTGAAAGCATAATAATCGGCAGGGAAGACTTACTGCGAACCTCCCGGCAGACCTGATAGCCGTCAATGCCCGGAAGCATCAAATCCAGTAACATCAGATTCGGTTCAAAACTGTCTACAGCCGTCAGTGCAGATTCTCCGTCATTGACAATCATCGTTTCAAAACATTCTTTTGTCAGATAAAGGGAAATCAGTTCCGCAATATTATTATCATCATCTACAATTAAAATTTTCTGTTTGCTTACCATATAAAAAACCTGCCTTTCTTTTTCGAATGAGTTGGCATATCTTTTTAAATTTTATTTGAATTCGGCAATTGTTACACCGGCATCACCTTCGCCGTATTCGCCTTGCCGGTAAGTTTTCACATATTTACAGCGGCGCAGATAATCCTGTACTGCCTTGCGCAGAGCACCGGTACCCTTGCCATGCACGATGCGGACACTGGACAGATGTGCCAGATAGGCATCGTCCAGATATTTATCCAGTTCGGAGATTGCTTCATCCACCGTTTTGCCAAGCAAATTGATTTCCGGGGAAATCGAGAAAGACTTGGACATTTTCAGCTTGCCTGAATTGGTTCGCTGCAATTTATTGGTGGTTACCGTATCTTCATCGATTAGAACCAAATCATCCAAAGCTACCTGGGAACGGATAATGCCACATTGCACAAACAGCTTCCCGTTCCGGTCGGGCAGGGAACTTACAGTACCTTTTAATCCCATTGAAACGACTTTAACGGAATCCCCTAATTTGATCTGATTTGGTTTTAATACTTTGTGAGTCGGTTTCTCTGATTTTAACGATAGCTTTGCATTTTTTTCGGAAATCTTATCACGCACCTTTTGGCGGGAATTTTCCAAGTCCTTCATAGAGGAACCGGTTCCGGCTTTCTGGAAGGTACGGATGGTTTCGTCAGCCACATCCTTGGCATTTTGCAGAATCTGTCGTGCCTCTTCATTCGCCTCCCGCAAAATACGTTCTTTTGACTGGTCAATTTTTTCCTGCTTGGATTCCAGCCGTTCCTTCAAGGTTTTAATTTCTTCTTTATAAGAAGCGATTTCCAGCCGCTCTTTTTCAATTGTAATCCGGCTGCTTTCCAAATCGGAGAGTAAATCTTCAAAGCTTTCCTTGTCTTCCGTAATATGTTTTTTGGCATCCTCAATAATATAATCCGGAAGCCCTAGCTTGGAAGAAATCGCAAAGGCATTACTTTTTCCAGGAATGCCGATTAACAACCGGTAAGTCGGACGAAGGGTTTCCACATCAAATTCACAGCATGCATTTTCCACAAAGGAGGTAGAAAGTGCATATACCTTTAATTCGCTGTAATGGGTGGTAGCCATCGTACGGATGCCCCGGTTATGCAGATAATCCAGAATTGCAATCGCCAAAGCCGCACCCTCGGTCGGATCGGTTCCGGCACCCAGCTCGTCAAAAAGACAAAGAGAGTTGGCATCTGCCTCCTTCAGAATGGAAACAATGGATGTCATATGGGAAGAAAAGGTACTAAGATTCTGCTCAATACTCTGTTCATCCCCAATATCGGCATAAACTTGCGTAAAAATGGATAATTCCGAGCGGTCAAGTGCCGGAATGTGCAGTCCCGCCTGTCCCATTAAGGTGAGTAGTCCGACTGTTTTTAAGGAAACGGTTTTACCACCCGTATTCGGTCCGGTAATAACTAACAAATCAAAATCCGTACCAAGCGAAATATCAATCGGGACAACTTTCTTTTTATCTAAAAGAGGGTGCCTGCCCTGACGGATACGGATATAATGCTCGGTATTGAAAAGCGGTTTTGTGCCATTTTGCTCCATGGCAAGAGAAGCCTTAGCAAAAATAAAATCAAGTGCTGTCATGAGCTTTTGATTGTTTAACAGTGTTTCGGTGTGTTCTCCTGCCTGTGCACTCAAATCGGCAAGAATGACTTCAATTTCTTCCTGTTCTTTCAAAGCGAGCTCTTTTAACTCATTGTTCAGTGCCACAACAGCAGCCGGTTCAATGAAGAAGGTGGAACCGGTAGAGGACTGGTCGTGTACCATACCCGGTACCTGCCCTTTATGCTCTGCTTTCACCGGAATGCAATAACGGTTATTGCGCATGGTAACAACCGCATCCTGCAGATAGGTGCGGTAAGAGCCGTTAATCATGGAAGTAAGCTGGGAATGAATTTTGTCATTCGTCAGCGTTATGCTGCGACGGATATGCTTCAAAGTAGGGCTGGCATCATCGGCAATTTCCTCTTCCGATAAAATACAGCGGCGGATTTCGTTGGCAAGTGGTGTAAGCGGTTCTAAGCCATCGAAATATTCATCCAAGGAATCGGCAGGGGTGTCATCCCTTTCATTGCGTCCATAGGCCTTGATACGATTTACATTTTCCAATAAACCGACAATTTTTAACAACTCAGAAGCCGACAAAACGCTGCCGATTTCCAGCGATTTGATACACATACCCAGATCTTTATTTCCTCCAAAAGAGGTAGAGCCTTTTTTGAAAAGACGGCTTAATGCATCGGCAGTTTCTTCCTGCGCGTGGTTGATTTCTTCTAAATCGGTCATCGGAACAAGCTCCCGACAGAGCTTTCTGCCCGGTTCCGAAGTGGCCTTTTCGGTTAATTGCTCTAAGATTTTATGATATTCTAAAACACGTAATACTTTACTGTTCATGGGAAACCTCAATTCTGATTCGTAGCTGTTATAAGTAATCTATATGACAACATTATTTTACTATGCGTCGCATCTGTCATCTCAAGCATCTGCGATTCTTTCGATGAGGGCTGTCGCCCAATTAAAATAGTCATGAATAAATCAGCCTGCAAGCAGGCAATGTTCCTGTGCTATTAAGCATCTGCGCCGCATCTGTCATCTCAAGCATCTGCGATTCTTTCGATGAGGGCTGTCGCCCAATTAAAATAGTCATGAATAAATCAGCCTGCAAGCAGGCAATTTATTCCTGTCTATTTTAGCAGATGCTCATAGAAATATCATATCATAAAGGTTGTAAATTTACTACGGAAAAGATATACTTAGACGTGTGAAAGTCTGAATTGTATCAGTGAGGAATTTGTATGGAAGAAAATAAGAAAGAGATGAAATCGGAAATAAATCCTGCAGACAGTGAGGTAAAAGAGCAGGCGGAGTATACGCCGTTTGTTCAGTCTGATTTTTTGCGGGAAAAAATCAAGCAGAAGCCGGTCAATAAGAAAAAGCTGTTGCGAAGAACCATTATTACAGCCGTTATGGCAGTGGTTTTCGGTATTGTGGCATGTCTTACGTTTCTGCTTTTGGAGCCGGTAATCAATAACTGGTTGTATCCGGAGGAAGAAGCGCAACAGGTACAGTTTCCGGAGGAAACCGTTACGGAAGAGATGAATCCGGAAGATATGCTGACCGAAGAAGCGGTGGAAGAAGAGAATGAAACGGTAGCACTGGAAGATGAACAGATTGAAGAATTACTTTCCAAGGTGCAGTTTGGCGTGGAAGAGTACAGGATGCTTTATGATGAACTGGCGGCACTTGCCAAGGATGTAGGACGTAGTCTGGTAACCGTTACCGGAGTTACTTCCGATGTAGACTGGTTTAACAATACTTATGAAAACGAAGCTACCACTTCCGGTGTGATTGTAGCAAATAATGGGCGTGCCATTTTGATTCTTGCGAATGCAGATAATCTTCTGGATGCGGAGAGTATTGTTGTAACGTTTTGTGACCAGAAACAGGTAGAAGCAGAGTTTGTTCAAGGGGATGCCACGACAGGATTTGCAATCTTGTCGGTTCCATTGCTTTCTGTTGAAGAAGAGACAATGGATGTGATTAACATCGCAAGTCTTGGAAGCTCCAATGCGAATAATTTATTGGGTTCACCGATTATTGCTCTGGGAAGTCCACTCGGAAGCAGCAATTCTGTGTGTTACGGTGTGATTACCTCTTCCGGTACATTGATTGATCAGGCAGATTCTGCCTACAAACTTATTACAACCGATATTTATGGCAGCCGGAATGCTACCGGAGTTATTGTGAATATGAATGGAATGGTCATTGGCATTATTGATAATTCCTACAATAGTGAAGACAGGGCGAATCTGATTTCTGCATATGGGATTTCGGAGTTGAAAAGAACCATTGAAAAAATGTCCAATGAAGAAGCCCGCGCCTATCTGGGTGTGCATGGGACAGATGTTCCTGCAGAAGCAGCGGCAGAATCCGATATACCAATGGGTGCTTATATAAAAGAGATTGAAATGGATTCTCCGGCAATGATAGCCGGTATTCAGAGCGGTGATGTCATTATTCAATTTGGCGATACTACGGTTACATGCTATAATGAACTGCTGGATGCTCTGCATCATGCCATACCGGGCGAATTTGTGAATGTGACCATAATGAGGCAGGGAGCGGATTCTTACCGGGAGATGACAGTAGAAGTTAATCTGGGAGAACAGTAGAAATTATTTTGGAAGAAAAGAGGACTTTATAATGAAATATATTCAGGACTACAAAGAAGGCGACAGAGTTTTTGATATCTATTTGTGTAAACATAAGCAATCTGCTGTAACGAAAAATGGGAAACCTTATGAAAATGTAATTTTACAGGATAAGACAGGCACGCTGGATGCCAAAGTATGGGACCCGAATAATGCGGGAATTGAAGAGTTTGATGCGTTGGATTACATAGAGGTGTATGGAGAGGTCAACAGTTTTCAGGGTGCTTTGCAGGTCAATGTGAAAAGAATCCGCTGTTGCCATGAAGGAGAATACAATCCGGCAGATTACCTTCCGGTCAGCAAGAAAAATATTGATGATATGATGAAAGAGCTGACAGGGTACATTAACAGTATTCAGAATTCCTATTTGAAAGAACTACTACAGGCACTTTTTGTAAAGGACGAAAAGTTTGCCAAGGCATTTTGCCAGTCTTCCGCAGCCAAAACCGTACATCATGGTTTTGTGGGCGGATTATTGGAGCATACTTTAAGTGTAACAAAGCTGTGTGATTACTATTGTACCCAGTATCCGATTTTAAAAAGAGATTTACTGCTTAGTGCGGCAATCTGTCACGATATTGGAAAGACGAAAGAGCTTTCCCTTTTCCCGGAAAATGATTATACGGATGACGGCCAGTTTTTGGGGCACATTGTTATGGGAGTAGAAATGGTGGGAGAAAAAATCCGCGATATCAAGGGATTTCCGACGGTTCTTGCCAACGAATTAAAGCACTGTATTCTGGCGCACCATGGCGAGTATGAGTTTGGTTCTCCGAAAAAACCGGCGATTGTAGAAGCGATGGCACTTAATTTTGCGGATAATACGGATGCTAAGATACAGACCTTTACCGAGCTGATGAATAACCATGCGAACGAAAACGGATGGTTGGGATTCAACCGGCTGTTTGATTCCAATGTGATTGGAACCAGAATGGAATAAAAGGTTGTTGAGGATGTAAGCATAAAAATAAATTACAATATAAAGAGGCATACATGGAATTCAAAAAAAATGATCTGGTAAAAGTGGAGATAGACGATATCGGACATGACGGAGAGGGAATCGGCAAAGTAGAAGGTTATACTCTGTTTGTCAAAGATGCGGTTATCGGTGATTGTGTTCTTGCCAGAATTACCAAAACAAAAAAGAACTACGGATACGCCAGAGTTGAGAAGGTTGAAATGCCTTCTCCTTTTCGTGTGGAGCCAAAGTGTTCTTTTCACAGACAATGCGGCGGCTGTCAGATTCAGGCGATGAGTTATGAAAGACAACTTGTTTTCAAACAGGATAAAGTCCGAAATAATCTGATTCGTATCGGCGGATTCGAAGAAAGCTTTGTCGATTCGGTTATGGAGCCGATTGTCGGTATGGACGAACCATGGCATTACCGGAACAAGGCGCAATATCCGGTAGGCTATGATAAAAACGGCAACCTTATAACAGGTTTTTATGCCGGGCGGACACATGACATCATCGCGAATACAGACTGTGCGCTGGGCGCGCCGGAAAACAAATGGATTCTGGAGGCAGTGCTTTCCTACATGCAGGAAAACAACGTGACGGCTTATGATGAAAAAAGTGGAAAAGGTCTGCTTCGCCATATTTTAATTCGGACAGGCTTTGCATCCGGAGAAATTATGGTGTGCCTGGTCATCAACGGAAAGAAGTTACCGGCAGAAAGCAAGTTAATTGAGAAGATGACTGTGCTTGACTTGGGTGATTCGGAAAAGAAAATTGTCAGTATTTCAATCAGTATCAATACCGAAAAGACCAATGTAATCATGGGAAAAGAAATTCATACCCTGTGGGGCAGAGACTATATCGAAGACAGCATCCGAATATTGGAAGCGAGGGAAGAAACCATAGAATTGGCAGCAGGAGTTATTGACTTCGAGGCAACGGGGGATGCTGTTACATTTCGGATTTCACCACTTTCTTTTTATCAGGTGAACCCGAAGCAGACCGAAAGGCTGTATAGCCTTGCTTTATCCTACGCCGGACTAACCGGAGAAGAAACAGTTTGGGATTTGTATTGTGGTATCGGAACGATTTCTCTTTTCCTCGCAAAGAAAGCAAAGCAGGTATACGGAGTGGAAATCATTCCGCAGGCGATTGAAGATGCGAGAGAAAATGCGCGCATCAATGGCATAACCAACGCTGCGTTTTTTGTCGGTAAGGCAGAAGAGGTCTTACCGGAGAAATATGAAAAGGAAGGTATCTATGCGGATGTCATCGTAGTCGATCCACCTCGTAAGGGCTGCGATGAAAAATGTCTGGGAACCATGCTCGCCATGCAGCCGAAACGTATCGTTTATGTAAGCTGTGATTCTGCAACGTTGGCAAGAGATTTGCAGATTTTGTCGGACGGTGGGTACGAAGTGAAAAGGGTACGATGCGTTGACCAGTTTGGGCAGAGTGTGCATGTTGAAACGGTATGTCTCTTGAGTAAACATAGACCCGATGAATATATAGACGTAGGTGTTGTATGTTAATAAAGTTGAACATCAGACAAGAAAACAGTAAAACGAAGGGGACAGTCGGTAAAAAGACTATTTTTTGGTGGTTTAGGGGTGCTTTTTATCGTTTCTGGGAATGACATTGCAGAGAAGGTATGAAGTGTTCAAGAATAAGCATGCAGTGAAGAAATCCGGTGTTAATTTTGACAAATAGGGTATTATTTCTTTGGCAAATTCTTATCCGTATATTAAGAAGGAGAATATAAGTTTAACATAATCCCATGACACTTTTAAGCTTGCTTTTCCAGGTTCAGAGTATGTAACAACTGTTAATGAAGATATTTTGTTTAAAAATCAAACAATTGAAAGCCTTGGAGAGATGATGGGAATTTCCGACTTTAAAGAAATGTTGAGTAGACATAAAAAAATTGTGGAAAATGAATTTAAAGAAAGAAGTGAAAGCGGACGCGCTTGGTTCAATAATGAAAAGTTTGGTGTAAGATCTGTAAGATTGACCAAGGATATATCGTTTATGATATGTACAATAATGCATAAATTATGATATAATAAAATAGGATAAACGTTTAGTGATATATATGAATTTGAACTTCGGTATGAAGACGGAAATTATGATGAATAGGAGTGTAAATAATTATGGACAATCAAACATTAAAAACAATACAGGTATTCTCAAAAATAGGAAAGATACTTAGCGAGATTATTTTTATATGTAGCATTGTTGGCGCAGCCGGGTGTGCGCTCGGCATTGCTTCTTTGGCGGTCGGAGAGACGGAGGTTTTTCAGTTGGGAGGAGTGACTATTCATGGTATTATTGAAACAAGTGCAGAAACGAGTATAGGTACTAGGTATACACTTATGACGGTTGGATTGATTCTTTGCATTGGGGAAATTTTTCTGGCTAAAATTGCTGAAAACTATTTTAAGCATGAGCTGGCCACTGGAACCCCGTTTACATTTGATGGTGCAAAAGAAATGCTGCGTCTTGGTATTTGTGCCGTTTGTATTCCGATGGGAACAATGATTGTGGCAGAAATTGCTTATACTGTGATGAATCATTACTATGTTGATGTCGCCGATCTTCATATTGATGACTATGCATCAGTAGGACTGGGTATTGCGTTCATAGTAGTTTCGTTTATTTGTAAATATGGAGCAGAACTTCAGAGTAATAAAAAAATGGAGTAGTGACAATATCATCAAAGGTTGAATTTTTGCTTACAGAGGATATGCTAGAGGAACACGCGGAGTACAGAAAATGATAAAAAAAGAAATTCCCAAAATTAACACAATAAATTATGGTAATAAATGGTTAGGATTCGGTCTGTTGCTTGCAGTTGTGATTCCCGGAATTGTCTGGCTCATATTTCATGTGTTTTTATGGTGGCTTTGTGCAGCAGGTGTAGTGAGTCTTGTGGCATTTCTGATAATATTTATTCTGGAAATGTGGCAGGACAATAGCAAAATTCCATATTATGAGCGTACGTTAAGCGAAAAGATACCATACGATTCCGAAAACCAATATGCAGTGATTCGCGTTTCTATATGTACCGGTGAAAAGGTAGCAGGTTTCAAGAATTATAATGATGCCCATTTTACGGAAGTAATGCTGATAAGAAATGTGCAAGACGAGAAGAGGTTTAAAGAAATATATGGATTGGATGAGGTAAAAGTAGAATACTAATGAAGAAAAAACGTCTAAAGGGAAAAAGAGCAATATTATTGAACATACAAAAAGAACTATTGAGCAGTTATGAATAGAGCCTCCAAGTCTAAAAGAGATTTGGAGGTTTTATTCTGTCCAATGTATTGGGCACAAAGTGTATGATGGATGACTATGTAAATTGGCATGGTACGGAGGAAGTAAAAGACCTGATTAATATCACGTTCAGTCTGAAAGGTCTTTTGCGTATCAAGGATTTTTAGTAATGAGTACTAGCTCTAGTTTATGGTTGTTCCTCCATACTCATAAGAAACGGGGAGTAGCGTTAAAGTTGGCATAGGATAATTTTCTTCATCAAGAATCATATCAATACATTTTTTTGCAAGTTCAGGCAATGGCTGTCTTATTGTGGAAACAATATATTCTTCGGAAGGATAGAATTTTTTTGTACCATCAAATCCGATTACCTGTACATCAGACGGAACAGAATATCCTAACTCTTTGAGAGCATGAATAGCAATGCAAGCATGAAAATCTGTATTGGCAAAAATACCATCAAAATTTAATGTATGAGAATTTGTATTTTCGTGCTCCTTTATGAAGTTGCAGATTGCACTATGGCAATCTTCGGCATCTGTGGCATAAAGATAGACTGGTGATATTTCATTTTTTCGACATGCCTCTAAATACCCATCAAAACGTCTATCGGCTTCACCGGGAAAAGAAGAATGAAAACCTATAAACACAGGTGATTTGCAACCAAATTCTAAAAGTTTCTGAACGGCTAGCATACCACCCGCGTAATTATCGGATGCAATCCTTGGAATCTGATGTTTTTCGAACTGTCGGTCAAAAGCAATCAGTGGGATATCATCCGGGACTCGATCGCTGATATCAGAGTAAGTAAGTGCAATAATACCGTCAGTTTTGCTTTGAGAAGCTAACATTAAATAATCAAGCTCTTTTTCAGGAATACCGTTTGAACAACATAAAATAAGTTTGCGTCCGTGTGTATATGCCTGCTGTTCCACTTCATAAGCAAAGCTGGCATAAAAAGGCAGACTGAGAGAAGGAATTATAAGAGTTATTGTTTCAGTTTTTGATGTTTTTAACCCTCTGGCATAAGTATTTACCTGATAGTTTAGTTTGTGGATGGCGGCCTCTACTTTATTTTTATAAGTTTCTCCTACAGGTATTCCGTTTATTACTTTTGAAACTGTTCCAAGGGCAACACCTGCTTCTTTGGCAACATCTTTCATTGTAGGTGTAGTTTTTTTCATTATTGTACCTCCGTTATAGTCTATATGTAAGTAATTGTCTTTAGAATAGAAAATTATATATCTTTTAGTAATATTATACATAAAATGTGTAACGTTTCATATGTAAAAGATGTACAAAAAGCATATATAAGATATGTTTAAATGTAACAAAGTTGTGCAATTTGAAAATAAAATATTGACTGCCGAATAAAAATGATATATTGTAAAACCAACAGGACGTGAAACGTTTCACGTTACAAGAAAGGGGTAGCAGAAAATGAAATCGGTAGCAAAAGAATTGAATGCAAATCGGGTTACAGTTAAGAAAAAAAAGCTTTGGAAACGAATGATATCTTGCTGGGAATTGTATTTATTATTATTACCGGGAATTGTACTGACAATTGTGTATAAATATATTCCTATGTATGGGGTACAGATAGCTTTTCGAGATTACAGCCCGGTATTGGGATTTTCTGGAAGTCCATGGGTGGGATTGAAGTGGTTTCAGAAATTCTTTTCAAACTATAAGAGTTGGGATATGATTCGGAATACAGTGCTTTTAAGCTTGTATACCATATTGTGGACATTTCCAATACCAATTATACTCTCATTGATTATGAATAAAAAAATAGTAATAGTAATTAGGTAACAGGATGAGAGAGACTATGGAAAAACAGATTAAGATTAGCAGAAAATTGCAAAAGGCAAGAGAATATGAAGAATGTGCACTAAAAAAAGGCACGCCGATTCCTAAACAGGATTTTCATGTCTGTGTTCCGGTAGGATGGATGAACGATCCAAATGGATTTTCGGAATATAACGGGGAAAAGCATTTATTTTTTCAGTATCATCCATATAATACGGCATGGGGTCCTATGCACTGGGGACATATGAAAACAACAGATTTTATTCGTTGGGAAAATATGCCGGTGGCGCTTGCTCCGGATAAAAAATATGATGGGTTTGGCTGTTTTTCCGGAAGCGCTATAGAATGGAAAGGTAGACATGTACTGGCATATACCGGTGTAGAACGGCGGAAAGAAGAGGATGGTCAGTGCAAAGATTATCAGATGCAGTGTATCGCCATTGGAGACGGTGTTAATTATGAGAAGATAAAAGAAAATCCTGTAATTGCAGGAGACAAAATACCGGCTGGTGATAGTGTTTTTGATTTTCGAGATCCTAAAATCTGGGCTGATGGTGATACAATCTACATGGTTGTTGGAAATCGTTCTAAGGATGGCAGCGGACAAATTTTGCTATATAAAACCACAGATTTAAAGAATTGGGAATTTGTTACAATTTTAGACAAATGCAATAACCGTTATGGAAAGATGTGGGAATGCCCGGATTTCTTCCGATTAGAAGGTGAAGACATATTGATTGTATCTCCACAGGAAATGGAGGCAAAGGGACTTGAGTTTCATGCAGGAGACGGTACAATCTATATTTTGGGCAGCTTTGAGAAAGAGAAAGCTGTATTTACGGAGAAGGCGATTCGACCGCTTGATATGGGGTTAGACTTTTATGCTCCTCAGACAATGCTTACTTCTGATGGAAGACGCATCATGATTGCGTGGTTGCAGGCATGGTGTGCAAGCTGGTTCGATGAGCATGATGGCTTCTGTGGCATGATGACATTACCAAGAGAACTACATATGAAAAATGGTATTCTTTGCCAGAATCCGGTAAAAGAACTGGAGGCTTACTATCAGAACAGGGTAGAACTAAAAGATATTGTTCCGGGAGAGACCTATAAAAAATATGATGAATTGAGCGGCAGAGTACAAAACTTGGATATTAAATTAGATGGCAAAGAGAACTATCAATTTGAAATACGCCTGGCGGTAGATGAGAGTCATTATACGACAATTAAGTATGATAAGAAGGAACAGATACTTACATTTGATCGAAGCAACTCCGGATTTCGAAGAGATGCTGCGCATGAGAGGAGTATACGGGTATTGTCAAATGACAGTATTGTAAAACTGCGGATTGTTATGGACCGTTATTCAATAGAACTTTTTGTGAATGATGGAGAGCAGGCAATGACATCTGTGATACGTACTCCACTTGAGAGCAATGGTGTTTGTATGAAAACACAGGGAAATGTGAAGGTTAGTGTAATAAAGCACGATATATGCCTGCTGTAAAGAGAAAAGAGCCAGAACGGAAGCGGCGGTATCGTTGTGGAAGTTCTGGCTTTTTTGTAATTTGATAACATGAAATATGATTTGAATGGAGGTAAAAAAATTATGAATGAAAATAGAGTGGTTGCATTGGGAGAATTGTTGATTGACTTTACTGAGAATGGAATATCCGAACAGGGAAATCCGATATTAGAGGCAAATCCGGGAGGAGCGCCCTGCAATGTATTAGCAATGTTGACAAAACTGGGAGTGTCGACAGCTTTTATAGGTAAGGTTGGGAAAGATCAGTTTGGCAAAATGCTTAGACAAAAGATAGAGGCAATGGGAATTGATGCCCAATATTTATACGAAGATGAAAAAATCCATACGACACTTGCATTTGTACATACCTATGAGAATGGAGATCGTGATTTCTCATTCTATCGGAATCCGGGAGCAGATATGATGCTTGCGGAGAATGAGATACCGGACAGTCTGATTCAGACTGCGGATATTTTTCACTTTGGAACTTTATCCATGACCCATGAGGGAGTTAGGAATGCAACAAAAAGAGCAGTTGAAGTAGCAAAAAAAGCAGGATGCTTAATATCCTTTGATCCAAACCTACGCCCACCTCTGTGGGATAGCCTGGAAGAAGCAAAAGAACAGACTGCATATGGACTGGAACACTGTGATATTTTGAAAATATCCGATAATGAAGTACAGTGGTTTACCGGGGAGGAAGACTATGATGAAGGAATACGGATGATTCAGGAAAAATATAAGATTCCATTGATTGTGTTATCCATGGGAAAAGAGGGAAGCCGCGCATATTATGAAAAATCACGTGTGGAGGAAAAACCATTTTTGCAGGAGAGAACGATTGAAACAACCGGCGCGGGAGATACCTTTGGAGCGTGTATTCTTAATTATGTGTTAGAGCATGGATTGGAACATTTGGCGAAAGAGCAGCTTTCAGAAATGCTAATCTTTGCAAATGCAGCAGCCTCCATTATCACAACAAGAAAAGGTGCACTTTGTGTGATGCCGGAGAAAGACGAAATACTTTCACTCATAAAGGAGAAACGAAGATGAGAAAAGACTATCAGGTGGAATTAAATGGATACTCCAACTATATTATAGAAGAGGCATCTGAAGGCTTTGTAGATAATTTTACACTTACGATTGTCTGTACACCTTACACATATGAAACAGGTATCAGTGGAATCTTAAGTGATTTTTCTGCCTGTGAAAAAAAGGGCCTTATAGTCGGAGTGAAAAAGCGAGGGATTGTAAATGTAAAAATAGGGCTAGATAAACTCGTTTTTGAAATAGAAAGTCTGATGGAGCAAATCAAATTTCAAACAAAGAATATTTTTACAATCGCTTTTTGGGGAATAGCAGGCTGGTGTGATTTGTATGTAAATGGGGTGTTATCGAATCGAAAACAGTTTCCAAGGCATAGTAGAGTCTGGTTTTCACAGAAAGAATGTTATGTGGGGAAATATGTAGATGGAAAAGACTTTACAGAGAACGCCAGATGCGGAGTCTTTCATGGAAATTTGGATTATATCGAATTCACAAGGGAATATCAGGATTATAAACAGATAATAAGACTTCATAATCAGGTGAATGAGCCGGAACGGAAGGAAATCAATCTCTATGAAACACAGGATTTTAGTGATGATATATATAGACCGGTTTATCATCTGATGCCACCCGGAAAGTGGATGAATGAACCCCATGCACCATTCTATTATAAAGGACGCTACCATATTTTTTATCAGGCAAATCCTCATGCACCGGTATGGGATAATCTTTGTTGGGGACATCTTGTTAGTAAAGATATGATAGGGTGGAAGGATGCAGGGATTGCTATGTATCCGGATAATGAGAAAATAGATATTGATGGCTGTTGGTCGGGAAGTGCTTGTATGGATGGTAATGGAAATCCCATACTCTTTTATACAGCTGGAAATAATAAGGAATTACCGAATCAGAGTGTTGCAATTGCGCGTCCTGAAAATAAGGATGATTTGGAATTAAGGAATTGGATAAAAGAAGGAGTTGTCTTACGCCAAAGCATTGGAAAAGGATTCCTCGGAGAATTTCGCGATCCGTTTGTATGGCGGAAGAATGATACATACTTTTGTTTGGTTGGAACCGGCGATGAAGATAATGGTGGAGGTAATGCTCTGGTCTATACCAGCAGTGACTTAAAAGAATTTAACTGCTACGGATTCCTGACAGATTATGATTATGCGCAATGTGAAGAAGTTGGTCATGTGTGGGAACTACCGGTATTGCTGCCTTTAAATAATGAGGAAGGCGAGTATTGTTGTGATATTCTCCTGTTCTGTGCCTGTCAAATTGAAAAAGAAGTAGTGGAAACATATTATTTTCTTGGTCAATTTGATTACGAGAAAAAGAAATTCCATAAATTCCATGAATATCCGCGTCTGGTTGATTTGGGATATGGAACATTTACAGGACCAAGCGGATTTGTTACACCGGATGGAAGAAGTGTTGTCTTTACCATAGCACAGGGAAAAAGGCAGCCGGAGGAAGAGTACTGTTCGGGATGGGCACATAATGGAGGAATGCCGATTGAGCTTTGGGTAAAAGACGATATTTTGCGTATAGCACCAATATCTGAGATAAAGCACTATTTTTCAAAATGTATTATGTCAGAAGAAATACAAAGTGTGGATTTAGGAACACCCATATTTCGGTCTGAAAATTTCTTAGAACACCACTTGAGTGTGATTTCGCAAGGCAGTTATCTGGAGCTGACCTTGGAATGGAAAGATGATGGGTATATCATTTCATATAATCGACAGACAAAAGAATGGAAAGCATTATCCAAAAAGAACGCTGCTATGATAAGCAAGATCAGAAACGAAGAGGATCTTGTTGATATTGGCAAAGAAGACATAAAAATGGAATGCTTTATTGACCATTCCATGATAGAAATCTTTCTCAATGACAGAAAAGGTATGACACTGCGCAGTTATCCTTTCTGCGAAAGAAACAGAGTTTATGTGAAGACAGATGGAATAAGCAGTGTGTCTGTGTGGGAGTATGATAAAAATGCAGATTGACATGACGGTTGGAAAACCCGGAAAACTGATACTTGCTTTTATCAAACCTGTGATTGTGGGAAACATATTTCAGCAGCTTTACAGTATGGCAGATGCGGTAATTGTGGGACGGTGTCTGGGGGTAGAAGCATTGGCAGCAGTTGGCTCTACAGGAAATATAACAGGAATGATGTTGGGATTTTTGATAGGGTTTACAACAGGACTGACAATGTATGGTACACAGAAATTTGGTGCAAAGGATTGGATAGGTGTTAAAAAAAGTGCTGGAAATGGAATTGTGATCGCACTTTTAGTAACACTTTTGGGTACAGCCACAAGTATAGGATTGATAGATAAAATTTTACAGTGGATTAATACCCCGTCCGATATTTATTATTTATCAAGGGATTACCTTTTGGTTATGTGTTGTGGTTTTTTATTTATGGTAGCGTACAATATGTGTGCAAGTCTTTTACGGTCTGTTGGAAACAGCAAAATGCCTCTTTTCTTTTTGGTGATTTCTTCTGTTTTAAATGTAGTAATGGATCTTGTGTTTATTGCAGTGTTTCATTGGGGAGTTATCGGTGCGGCTGCTGCGACAGTGCTGTCACAGGGAATTTCGGCGGGTCTGTGTATTATTTATATTATAAAATATGTTCCCGTATTACACCTGACAAAAGAAAGCCTGAGATTGGACTGGAACGTTTTATCAAAGCAGTTGTCTATTGGAATACCAATGGCACTTCAATATTCAATCACAGCTATAGGATGTATTATTTTGCAAAGCGTTTTGAATATGTTTGGCTCTACAGCGATTGCAGCCTATACCGCTGCTGTTAAAATTGAATGTCTTGTGACCCAGCCCTATCCGGCATTAGGGGTAACAATGGCTGCTTATGCAGCTCAGAATAAGGGGAATCAAGATATAGAGCGAATACGCATAGGCGTGAAGAAGGGATTTCAATATTGCCTAATTTATTCAGTTGCTGCACTTGTTCTGGTAAATATGTTTTTGCCGTATCTTCTGCCAATGTTTATTTCCGGTAAGCAAATACATGATATATTAAGCTATGCGAAAATATTTACATGGATAGATAGCATATGCTATTTGCCACTTGGATGTATTTTCCTTTTCAGAGAAACGTTGCAGGGAAGCGGACATGCACTATTTCCAATGATTGGAGGAATCGTGGAAATGATTTGCAGGATTATTATTTCAATGATTGCATCAACACACCTAAGTTTCGAGTTTGTTTGTATAGCAAATGCTGGAACGTGGGTTATTACTGCGGTATATATTACTGTAGTTTATTGCCTTTATGTGAAGAGAGAAAAAATATAGTATATTATGAGAAGTACTGTTAAGGCAAGTAATAGACCTCTTCCAAATAGCAATTTATGACGGATATGCGGTAATGATTGAAGTGTGTTTACAGTAAATTGATTTTGTCCGCACTTTGGCATATAATATCGTTGAAAAGTGAGTAGCTTTTGGTGCTGCAGAAAAATTGAAAGAACAGAGTATTAAAACCGGTAAGGATATAAACCTACACACTCGGGAGAAGAACGAGGAAAGTATTCCTGCTTCTGATTCTTGAAAATATATGAGAATGCAGTTGGCGGGAGCAACGTTTGATTTTAACATTGGAGCAAGCGTATATTACGATAAGGCTGAGCGGGGCTTCAGAGCCCATGACACATTGGGACTTTATAAGAATAAGAGTGTTCGTGCTATCGGTAAGGTAATAGCCCGTATCACTGCTGTTGAAACAGAAAACGGGGTAAATTACAATGCGGAGTTTGGGGAATTGACTGAAGAACGGTTATTGAAAGTGCTATGTCCAATGGGGATTCGCATGGGTATGATCTTAGAACAATTGAACATAGGTATTTCTTTGTAGAAAAGTTCTATGAAACAGATTTCAAAAAGATTACTCCACGAGCACCTATGGGAACCAGAATCTTTGATCTGACCCAGGTCTTGGAAACGGAAGACATTCCTGATACAGAACAACTGGCAGAGATACGCAAGAACATAACCTGGACTTAACGTGCCAGCTAATACGCCATTTACGAAATTTAGATTTTAGGAAAGCTAGCAGATACAATAGTAATTACACGCGGAGTAGAAAAGGAAAAACGTAAACAGACATTAGGAGAGGAAAAGATGATATTAACGACGGAGAGATTAGTGCTTCGTCCATGGACGGAAGCGGATGCAAATAGTCTTTTTGAATATGCGAAGGATCCGGAGGTTGGACCAATTGCCGGATGGCCGCCTCATAAAAATGTGGATGAAAGTCTGGATGTTATCCGAAATGTTTTCAATGGAACCGAATGCTATGCAATATGTGAAAAGGGAAATAAAAAAGCAATCGGTGCAGTAGAATTAAAAATGAATGGTCATACGGATATGACCGAAAGAGATGATGAGTGTGAGCTTGGTTACTGGCTCGGTAAACCCTTCTGGGGCAGAGGATATATGCCGGAGGCAGCCACAGAACTCATCCGACATGGCTTTGAGGACTTGGGAATGGAAACAATCTGGTGCGGTTACTATGATGGAAACGAAAAGTCTAAAAGGGTTCAGGAGAAAATAGGATTTACTTATCATCATACTTGCGATGAGGTGCCGGTTCCTTTGTTGAATGAAATAAGAATAGGGCACACGAATTATATGACGAAGGAACAGTGGCTTAGGAGAAACTGAATTTATGAGCAAGACGAAAGAGAAGAAAATTGCACGAATATAAACTAGAAAAATATGGCCGTTTGTGGTGGCGATTGTGGGTATTAGTAAATCAAGATACAAAGGACACTTTTTCCTATCGGTTTGAAGTAAATGGCAAAGAAGAAATTTTCAAAATAGATAATGGAACTTCAGGGAATACCGGGCGAGTGGACACAGGAGCTTGATAAACCAATGAATGCTACAACTTCGGAGTTTCATCCGGGAGATGTGTTCAGTATCAGAGGGCATGTGTGGATATGTGTCGGAACTTGTGAAGACGGAAGTATCTTGATTTTGCACAGTACAGCGGCAGAGAGCAGAACGGGACAGCCGAGAGGGGAACCTGACGGGTGAAAATGGAGGTCTCAGTGATCCAGACAACTATAAGAAGATGTTACCGGAAGAAATTCTGAAAGACTTATTTGGGAATTAAATACTACATAGTCGGAAACAACGGAGGAATCGAAATGTCTAACACAACAAAATCTGCGCTGGAAGCATCCCTGAAAAAGCTTCTATTGCAGAAACCAATCGATAAAATAACAATCAATGATTTGGCAAGCGACTGTGGCATCAGCCGTATGGCGTTTTACTATCATTTCAAAGATATCTATGATCTTGTGGAATGGTCCTGTGTAGAGGATGGTAAAAAAGCACTGCAGGATAAAAAAACATACGATACCTGGCAGGAGGGCATGAATCAGGTTTTTGAGGCGGTTCTGGAGAATAAACCTTTTATTTTGAACGTGTATCGTTCTGTCAGCCGGGAAAAGATTGAAAGCTATCTGTATAAGCTGACCTATCAGTTGATTGCGGACGTTGTGGAGGAAAAATGTGAAGGGATTGACCTGGCAGACGAAGATAAGTCCTTTATCGCGGAATTTTATAAATATGGGTTTGTAGGAATTATGTTAGATTGGATTGGGCGAGGAATGAAGGATGATTATCATAAAATCGTAGACAGAATGAGCATTACACTACATGGGAATATTACCAATTCCATACATAACTTTGAACAGTTGAAGAAAAGAAAAAAGTAGAAGACTATATTTTAACAAAAAGGGTGAAGTGATAAATTTTTAATCACTTCGCCTTTTTTGTAAATAGAATTTGGATAAATTGGGGAATAAGATAAGGACATAACAGAAACCAAAGCAGATTTAGCAAGAGAAAGGTGGCAATTCTTATGGCAAAGAAAAAAAGTATCGGAATTGGAGTAGCTCTTGCGGCAGGTGCGGGTGCAGCAGCAATCGCGGCAAATAACTACAAGAAGTCTGGCAAAAAATCCGGAAAGACAGCCGGAAAACAGACGATAGATCAGAATGCGGGCGCAAGTGACTATCGGAATACGGAGCTTGGAAAACATGAAAAGAACAGCAAGGGGATTTATTATACCAATGGTAACTATGAAGCATTTGCAAGACCGAAAAAGCCGGAAGGAGTGGATGAGAAAAACGCTTATATTGTAGGAAGCGGTCTGGCGGCTCTGGCAGCAGCATGTTTCCTGGTGCGTGACGGACAGATGCCGGGTTCTCATATTCATATCTTAGAAGCAATGGATATTGCCGGAGGTGCCTGTGATGGTATCTATGATGCAACAAGAGGATATGTGATGCGTGGTGGTCGTGAGATGGAAAACCATTTTGAATGTCTGTGGGATTTGTTCCGTAGTATTCCGTCTCTGGAAACACCGGGAGTATCGGTATTGGATGAGTTTTACTGGTTGAATAAGGAAGATCCGAATTACTCTTTATGCAGAGCAACCGTTAACAGGGGGGAAGATGCGCATACGGATGGGAAGTTCAACTTAAGTCAGAAGGGCTGTATGGAAATTATGAAGCTGTTCATGACAAAGGATGAAGATTTGTACGATAAGACAATCGAGGATGTATTTGATGAGGAAGTTTTTGATTCGACATTCTGGTTATACTGGAGAACCATGTTTGCTTTTGAAAACTGGCATAGTGCTTTGGAAATGAAGCTGTATTTCCAGAGATTCATTCATCATATTGCAGGATTGCCGGATTTCAGTGCCTTGAAATTTACCAAATATAATCAGTATGAATCTTTGATTTTACCGATGCAGAAATATCTGGAGGCAGCAGGCGTTGATTTTCAGTTTAATACGGAAGTAACCAATGTTATTTTTGAATTTGAAAATAATAAGAAGATTGCCAAAGCGATTGAATGCAAAGTTAAAGGCATTGAAAAAGGGATTATGCTTACTGAAAATGACCTTGTATTCGTAACCAATGGAAGTTGTACGGAAGGCACTATTTATGGCGACCAGAACCATGCACCAAACGGCGATGCAGAAGTAAGGACAAGCGGCTGCTGGAGCTTATGGAAGAACATCGCAAAACAGGATGCGGCATTTGGACATCCGGAAAAATTCTGCTCCGATGTAGCAAAGACAAACTGGGAATCGGCAACCGTTACAACCTTAGACGATAAAATTATTCCATATATCACAAACGTATGTAAACGTGACCCGAAGAGCGGAAAAGTAGTAACAGGTGGCATTGTAAGCTGTCAGGATTCCAGTTGGTTATTGAGCTGGACTATCAACCGTCAGGGCCAGTTTAAGGAACAGGATAAAGATAAAGTTTGCGTCTGGGTATATGGTCTTTTTACGGATGTTCCGGGTGACTTTATCAAGAAACCCATGAAAGAATGTACCGGTAAAGAAATCACAGAAGAGTGGCTGTATCATCTGGGTGTACCGGAAGAGGAAATCCCGGACTTGGCAGAGAACAGTGCCGTATGTGTACCGACCATGATGCCTTATATTACGGCATTCTTTATGCCAAGAACCAAAGGGGATCGTCCGGATGTCATTCCGGATGGCTGTGTAAATTTTGCTTTCTTAGGACAGTTTACAGAGACACCGAGAGATACGGTTTTCACCACCGAGTATTCGGTAAGAACAGCAATGGAAGCGGTTTACGGCCTGTTAGGGGTAGACAGAGGCGTGCCGGAGGTATGGGGCAGTGTTTACGATATCCGCGAACTACTAGACAGTACTGTAAAGCTGATGGATGGGAAATCTCCACTGGATATTGCACTTCCCGGACCGTTAAATGCTTTAAAGAAACCATTACTTGGACTGATAAAAGGAACGGTAATTGAAAAGGTGCTGCGTGACCATGATGTAATATAATTCTTTCAATGTCGCAGTTGCGGTAAAAATATCCGTGTGCCGAGGAAAAAAGGCAAAATAGAGGTAACCTGTCCGGTATGTGGAAATAAGAAGATATGCAGAACTTAAAGAATATATGATATAATAGATACATCTATATAGAAAATTCCTATCATAGATGTATCTTTTTTTGTGTAATGGGATAGAGGAAAGAGCAGGAGATTGGACATGGGTATCTATCATAAGCTTGCTGAAAGAAAAAAAGAATATTGTGATTTACTGACAGAAGCAGCCGAGCAGAGGAGACAGGAGAACGGATGGAAGCAATATCCGAGGCCACAGATGAAGCGGGAACTTTATCAGATTCTCCATGAAAACTGGAAGCTGAACGGACAGAATATTCGTGTACCGTTTCCGCCACAGTCTGTCTTATCGGAGTATCAGGGACAGATTTCAGAATGCATGACTTATGAAATGAATTTCAGAATTCCTGCTTCATTTATAAAGGAAAGAATTCTGTTGCATTTCGGAGCAGTGGATCAGATAGCTGAGGTATGGATAAATGATGTTTGTATGGGTAGGCATGAGGGTGGATATCTCATGTACACATTAGATATCTCAGATGTTGTAAAGCGAGAAGAAAACAATAAAATGGTTGTAAAAGTAACCGACAAGCTTTCTAAAATATATCCTTATGGAAAACAGCGAAAAAAGCGTGGCGGTATGTGGTATACACCAATCAGTGGTATCTGGCAGAGCATTTGGCTGGAGAATGTACCTGCAGATTACATTGAGAATATTAGGATGAAACCGGACTTAGACGGAATCCATATTCAGATACAGTCTTTTAATACGACATTAACAGAAGCGGCGGGAGCGAATGATATAAGATTCACAGCAACGATTACGTTGGATAACGGCGAAGTCCTGACGAAGAACTTTGACAACCCGGAAGGCTATATCTGCCTGTCGGATTATGTATGTGCAGACGGCAGCAGGTATAGACCGCAATACTGGACACCTGAAAATCCTTATTTATATTCTATGAAAATCAAGGCAGGAAATGACACAGTGGAAACATATTTTGCACTGCGTACGATAGAAATAAAAGAAGTGGATGGATGTAAGCGGGTATGCTTAAACGGTAAACCTATTTTTCTGCATGGTGTATTGGATCAGGGATATTATAGCGATGGCATTTTTTTGCCGGCAGAACCAGAGGAATACGAAAGAGATATTCTGCGGATGAAAGAGCTTGGCTTCAATCTGTTGCGGAAGCATATCAAGGTGGAACCGGAATGTTTCTATTATTATTGTGACAAATATGGTATGCTTGTGATGCAGGATATGGTAAATAATGGAGGTTATTCTTTCTTACGGGATACGGCACTCCCTACATTTGGGATGAAAAGGAAAAAAGATACCGGAGGTAAGCCGGACAGAAGAAAGGCTTTTTTCCGGGAACATACGAAGCAGACCATACAGCAGCTATACAATCATCCCTGTATCATTGCCTATACGATTTTTAACGAAGGCTGGGGGCAGTTTGACAGCGATGCCATGTATGACTGGTTAAGAACTCTGGATGACAGCAGACTGATTGATTCGACTTCCGGCTGGTTTAAACAGAAAAAAAATGATTTTGACAGTGAGCATATTTATTTTAGAATAAGAGATTTGAAAGTAGGAAGCAGACCACTTTTTGTGACAGAATGTGGCGGCTATACCCGAATGATTGAAGGACATTCCTACAACCCGAAGCATTCTTATGGGTATGGCAGTGCGGCAGATCAAGAAGAATTGACGGATATGATTAATACGATGTACCGCCAAATGATTCTTCCCGGGATGAAAGCAGGTGTCTGTGGCTGTATTTATACACAGCTTAGTGATGTGGAGGATGAGGTAAATGGTCTGTATACCTATGATAGAAAAGTATGTAAAGTAGATAAAGATGTCATGATCAGGTTGGCGGATGAGCTGAAGTTATAATGTATTTACGAGTGGCAGGTTATAAAGGTTATGTGAATGATATAGCTAGCATGAAGAATATACCACGCGATAAAGCCGCGTAGAAATGAGGACGGGATGAATTTCTTAGAAGAACGAATTCAAAAAGATGGCATTGTAAAAGAAGGAAATGTATTAAAGGTAGACAGTTTTCTGAATCATCAAATGGACATTACGTTATTTGAAAAAATGGGAGAAGAGTTCAAAAGGCGTTTTGCAGGAAAGAAGTTTGATAAAATATTGACGATTGAAGCATCGGGTATTGGTATTGCATGCATTGTGGCAAGACACTTTGGAGTACCGGTTGTTTTTGCAAAAAAAACAAAGAGTGTTAATATTGATGGAGAAATGTACATTGCGGAAGTAGAATCTTTTACTCATAAGTGCAGGAATCAGGTAATTGTTTCCAAAAAGTTTATTTCCGAAGGGGAACATATCCTGATTATTGATGATTTCCTTGCAAACGGCTGTGCATTACAGGGACTGATTTCTATCGTGAAAGAAGCGGGTGCCAGTGTAGATGGTATTGGAATTGCGATAGAAAAAGGTTTTCAGGTTGGCGGAAGGATGATTCGAAACCTTGGTTACCATCTGGAATCTCTGGCAATTGTGGATGCTATGGATGCAGAAACAGGCAGTATAACATTTCGTGAGCAGTAGTAAATTATGAGAGGTAACAAAAGATGAACAATGAAATGAATAATATTTATCAACTGAATGGAAAAGTACCTGTAATGAAAGCAATTCCTTTTGGATTACAGCATATTCTGGCAATGTTTGTAGCCAATATTGCACCGATTCTGATTGTGGCAGGTGCCAGTGGATTGACAACAGAGCAATCTGCCATGCTTATACAAAATGCCATGATTATTGCGGGTATCGGAACTTTAATACAGCTTTTTCCAATCTGGAGAATCGGCTCTGGACTTCCGATTGTCATGGGAATCAGCTTTACTTTTGTATCGGTTTTCTGTTTTGTGGGTGCTAATTACGGCTATCCGGCAATTATGGGCGCTGTTTTAATCGGTGGTATTGTAGAAGGAATTCTTGGTTTATTTGCGAAATACTGGATGAAAGCTATTACACCGATTGTAGCGGCAAGTGTTGTTACGGCAATCGGCTTTTCACTGTTGTCTGTCGGTGCATCCTCGTTCGGTGGTGGAAGCGGGAGCGAGAACTTTGGTTCCGTACAAAATTGGATATTGGGTATGATAACCTTACTTGCCTGTATTCTCTTTCATATTTTTGCGAAGTCCTTTTGGAAACATCTATCGGTTTTGTTTGGTCTGGTTGTAGGATATATTGCTGCAATGTGTATGGGTATGGTAAATTTTTCCACATTGGCAGGCACATCCATAATTGCTTTACCAAGGATTATGCCTTTTTCAATGGAATTTCATCCGGGTGCCATTCTTTCAGCAATCTTAATCTTTCTTGTATCGGCAACCGAAACCATTGGTGATACAACAGCCTTGGCAGCAGCGGGATTAAATAGAGAGCCTTCCGGAAAAGAAATAGCAGGATCCTTAGCATGTGATGGGTTTATCAGTGCTCTGTCATCGGTTTTTGGCTGTCTGCCGATTACCTCCTTTAGTCAGAATGTTGGCCTTGTAGCGATGACAAAAGTAGTCAACCGGTTTGTGATTGCGACGGGTGCTGTTATAATGATTCTTGCGGGTATTTTTCCAATTTTCGGAGCACTACTTGCGACTCTGCCGGATGCGGTTCTGGGCGGATGTACCATTATGATGTTTGGAACGATTGTTGTCAGTGGTATTCAAATGATTGGTAAATGTGGTTATTCACAGAGGAATATTACCATTGTTGCGCTGTCTCTTAGTATTGGTATTGGTTTTACACAGGTTCCGGAAATCTTTGCGGTTTTTCCAAAACTGGTGCAGAATGTATTTGCTGAGAATTGTGTAGCAGTTGTATTTCTGGTTTCGATTTTGTTGAATTTGGTTTTGCCGAAAAATATGGAGACATAAAAGGAGACTAATTAACGATGGAACAAAAAACAAAACGAATCTGTATGAGTATTTTTGGTGTATTGGTGTGTGGTATCAGTGTCGGATTTTTCAAAAGGGCAGCCTTTGGAGTGGATCCGTTTCAAACACTGATGAGTGGGCTTGATGCTTTGATTCCGATTAGTTTTGGAACGCTGTATGTTATTGTGAATGTATTGCTTCTGCTTTTTAGTTTGTTTGCAGACAGACATTATATAGGTATTGCGACATTTATCAATCTTTTCCTATTGGGATACGTGGTGGAATCTTCGTATGATTTTCTGCTCCGTACATTTCCGAATTTGCAGATGACAGGAAGAATTATCTTTTTTTTGATTGGTATTATAACATTGTGTCTGGCATCGTCTTTTTACATTACAGCGGATTTGGGAGTATCTACCTATGATGCCATTTCCCTGATTGTGGCGAATACATGGCACATTTGGAAATTCCGGTATTGTCGGATTGTCAGTGATGTTATTTGTGTAATCATTGGTACAATATTATATTTGCTTGCCGGGGGTAAGATGAGCGGATTGGCAGCTATCGTGGGCGTAGGAACTATTGTGACAGCATTCTTCATGGGACCATTGATTGAATTCTTTAACGTGCGTATAGCACAGCCGTTTTTACAAAAAGGAAAAGACGTTTCGTGAATTTCGCGAAACGTCTTTTCCTTTTTTAGATTCTTTTCTTATAAATATCTCAAATAAATGCAAGCCATCGAAATACCAATTACAATAATAGTTGCCGGAGCACAATACTTACAGTAAGTACCCCATCCAATCGGATGACCAGATTTAGCAGATACGGAAGTACCGACAACATTAGCAGATGCGCCGATAGGGGTTGCATTACCACCAATATCGGTACCCATAGATAAAGACCATACCAGAGTATCTAACGGGATACCGGTTGTTGCTGCCATACTTTGGATAACAGGAACCATAGTAGCGGCAAATGGGATATTATCAACGAAGGCACTTGCAATTGCGGATAACCACAAAATGATTGCAACCATAATGACCGGATTACCACCACTGACAGATTCAATCAGATTGGCTACCATAACCAAAACCCCTGTCTGCTCAAGACCACCTACAGCGATAAATAAGCCGATAAAGAACAGCAGAGTTTTATAATCAACCCGTTTCATAATGTACTTTATGCCTTCACTGCCTGCGGTAATCAGTGTCAGGAAAGCAGCGGTAACACCGATGGTTGCAACGGTAAGTCCGGTTTGTGCATGGGTAATCAGTAACACAACTGCAAGCGCGAAAATACAGATACTGATAATAAAGCTTTTATGGTCAGTAATTGCTTCTTTAGGATTCGGATAAGAAGTAATATTTCCTCTGGCTGCTTCGTCGGCACGTAACTGTTTGTGACAGAGAAGATAAAAATAAATTAACATTGCAATTAAACTGATCAGTGCAATTAAACCGGTATTCGTAATGAAATCTGCAAAAGTATATCCAAGAGATGTACCAATAATGATATTCGGCGGGTCCCCACACATAGTAGCCGAACCACCTAGATTTGCACAGAAGATTTCGGACAGAATAATCGGTACCGGATTAAATTTCAGGATACTTGCAAGCTCACAGGTAACTGCGGCAAGGAATAAAATAACGGTAATACTATCAATAAACATGGCAAGGAATGCAGACATACACATAAATGCGATAAAAATAGGAATAATCTTGTAATTTACTGCTTTGGCAATACGAAGGCAAAGCCATTTAAAGAAGCCGGAACGTCCCATGCCTTCTACCATTATCATCATTCCTGCAATAAAAAGGATGGTTGCCCAGTTAATACCAGAGGTAGATTCGCCGGACTCTCCTGCCGTAAGCCAGAAATCCAGTGTAAAAATAGTACGAAGATTCAGTGTTTCAAAGAGTGCTTGTGGACTGTGCATGGAAATGAGAAATACAAATACAGCAACGAGTACACCAGCACCAAGAGTTACATAGTGGCGTTCGATTTTATCCAAAACAATCATAAGAAACATAGCCACGAAAATGGTGATAGCAATTATTTGACTAATATTCATTTGCTATCCCTCCTTTGCTTATAAGTATAGTAATTTTGTCCGATTCGATATTATGGACTTATGTTTTAAAAAAGTCAAGAAAGATTTGGCGAATTTCATTTTTTTAGCAGTATCTTTACATATACAATAGAAATAAATGAAAAATTTTGGTAAAAAAATGCTTGACAAAACCAAATATAAACTCTACAATACATATAAATCATACATGATTGATAGGAAAACAAGGAAAGGAGAAAAATAAGATGAAAGCAACAAAGAAAGGAAATTGGAAAGGGATGTGCCGCTGCTGTATGTGCAATGGGATGCATATGGATTTATGGTTGCGGACATCTGTGGAAACTTTCTGACAATAAACGGATTTAATTTGGAAAGTAAGGGCAGATGTTATGGATATCTGCTTTTTTTGCGCCATGAAATAGAATCTGACAAAGCAGATAAAATTAGGAAAGGAAAAAGAGTAACAAAGATGATACAGGGAAGAAACCAGAAAGAAATAGTGAAAAAAATAGTTTCTGGAATGCAGGAGAAAAAATATGATGCGATACTTCTGACTGCGCCGGATGCTATCTTTTATGCGACAGGGTTTGCCAGTCCGTTTCTTTATAAGTCCGATAATACAGGACTTACGATAGCGGTTATTACTGCCGAGGGAAAGGTATATCTGATTCTGAGTGAATTTGAAAAACAGTCTGCGGGCAGAGTTACAGAAGATATCGAGCTGATTGCATATCCGACATGGATTTACATAGAAGATTATGCCAAAGCCGGACAGAAAAAGGAGGTACAACCGGATGTTAACCGAAGTTACCGGCTGGCACTCAGTGTCCTTCCGGAAAAGAAGGAAGGTTTAAAAATCGGGGTACAGCAGGACTACATAAAAATCAAAGCATGGGAATATTTAAGAGCTAATTTTAAGGAAGAACAACTTCCGGATATTACACAGTTTTTGATTCGGCTAAGAAGTGTAAAGACAGAATGGGAAATCCGCTTATTACGAGAAGCAGCCAGAATGTCGGAAATTGCAATGATAAAAACGGCCAGGGAAACAACACCGGGAATGACGGATACGGAGGTAACAGCATTGTTCAGAAGGTATTGCTTGGAACAAAGTAATGAGATTACCGGTGTAAGTCAGGCACATACCTTTGCAGATGATTTTGCTCCTGCGTGGATAACCAGTGGCAAAGTGCTGAAAAGAGGGGACGTTATCCGTCTGGATGGGGGACCGGAATTGTCTGGATATAATTCGGATATTGCAAGAACGTTTGCGGTAGGAGGAACGACTTCTTCCGAGAATGAGAAGATATATGAAAAGCTGTGGAAAGGTTATGAAGCTGCACGAAAGACGATTGCACCCGGTGTACCGCGAAAAAAAGTATTTCAGGCAGTGCAGGAGGCGATTGCAAAAGAAGGAATTGAGAATTATATTCGTGGGCACCATGGACATTCCCTTGGATGTGCAAAATTTTCAGAGGAATATCCGTTCATTTCGCCGGATGACGAAAGACCGTTTGAACCGGGTATGGTATTTTGTATTGAAGTTCCTTATTATAGCTCCAGACATCACAGCTATAATATTGAAGACACCTTTTTAGTAACCGAAAATGGAATTGAATATTTTACCAATGCAATTCCAACTTTGTATTTATAAAAAACATATGAGGAGAGGAAAAACATGAAGAAGAGATTATTAGCAGCATTATTGGTAGGAACCGTTATTACAGGAGTTGTAGGATGCGGTCAGAAGGAAGAAAGTAATGTAACAAAGGTTACCATCGGAATTCGTGAGGACTTATATCCCACATCCTTTATTGATGAAGCCGGAAATCCATCCGGTTATGATGTAGAAATTGCAAAATTGATTGATGAAGCACTGCCGGAGTATGAATTTACCTATGATGCGGTATCCCAGGAGAATTTGTTAATGGGCCTGGAAAGCGGACAATATGCAGCGGGATTTGCCGGCTATTTCTGGAATGAAGAAAGGGCAGAAAAATATTTATTCCCGGAAGAGAATATCGGTGGAAGTATTGTTGGAATCATTACAAAAAAGGAACATTCCGATTTGACAGGTTTTGAAGATATTGTTGATCAGGGATTGACCGTAACACCGCTTGCAGGAACAAGTGGACACTATGGGATTATCAAGGAGTACAATGAAACACATCCTGATAAACAGCTTCCGTTAGAGGTAACGGACTGGAAAACCGATGCAGAGGGCTTCCAGTGGGTATTAGATGGAAGATATGATGTCTGCATTGCTGAAAACAGCAGATTCGAAAAAATTAAAGCAGCCATTGATGAAAATGATGAGTTAGTATTTCTTCCTGTTACAGCAATTAAAACATGGACACTGTTTAATAAGGAACAGACAGATTTACAGCAGAAATATGATACTCTTCTGAAGCAATTAAAAGAAGACGGTACATTATCATCTTTATCAGAAGAATATTTTGGTACTGATATTTTACAATATACGGAAGAGTAAAAGCAGGAGACAGCAATGCGAACATTTGATATAGCATATATCGTGAATTTAATACCGAAGTTATTGCCGTATGCACTGGTTACGCTTAGAATTGTTCTTATCAGTTTTGTACTGGGAGCATTTCTTGGCGGAGTGATAGCCATTGCCAAGCTAAGCCATCATAGATGGCTTAGCAGGATTGCATATGGATATACCAGCATGATCCGGTGTACCCCGTTTATTATCATGCTTTTCATCATTTATTATGCAATTCCGATTCTGTATGGAGTTCTGGGTGGAAGAAACCCAAATCTTTCCAAGTCGTTTTATGCGGTCATTACTTTGACAATGTATGCAGCATCCAATTTATCCGATAATTTTCGTACAGCATATACAGCGGTGGGAAAGGGACAGCGAGAGGCAGCATTGTGCTGTGGCTTAAATGAAAAACAGGCATTCATCAGAATTATTTTTCCACAGATGATGTATATTGCTCTTCCTATGATCAGCAATGTTATTATTTCGCTGATGCAGGATACGGCACTGGTATTTGCCATTGGTTTGGTTGATTTGATGGGACAGGCCAAAGTACTGGATTCTTTGGATTATAATGTTCACACAACAGAGATATATCTTCTGGTGGCTCTCATTTTCTGGCTGCTTGCCGTTCTGGTTGAAAAACTGCTTCATGTCTATCATGATCATATTGGAAAATATACCGGTTCCGGACAGGGTAAGGTACCAACAGGAGGTAATGTATGAATTTGGATATTTCTTTTGCAATTGACACTTTAATACAAATTATTCCCGGTATACCGGTTACTCTGGGAATGGCATTGGGAGCATTGCTGATTGCCGTCCCGTTTGGGTTTCTGCTGGCACTTGTTCGCGTCAATCAGATCGTTATCGTAGATAAGATAGCAGCACTATACGTTTCCTTTATAAGAGGGACACCGATTGTAGTACAGATATTTCTTATTTACTCCATATTGCCGGCACTTTTAAATCAATTGGTTGAGAAAAACAACTGGCAGATAGATGCTTATGGCGTTTCGCCGGTCATTTATGCTATTTTGATTTTCGGCTTTAACACATCTACCCATTTAAGTGAAATTTTTCGTTCTGCATTGTTATCGGTACCGAAAGGCCAGAAAGAAGCAGCATATACGGTGGGACTCAATGCATTTCAGACATATAGAAGAATTATCATTCCACAGGCATTGTCGGTTGCAGCACCCAGTATGTGTACTGCCAGCATGAATATGTTAAAGAATACTTCTTTGGCATATATGATGTCGGTTATGGATATTACCGGACGCGCCAAGGCACTTGCAGGGGTAGGTTATCAATATCTGGAAGCGTATCTGGATATTTTTATTATGTATCTGGTTCTGTGTCTGTGCATCGAAAAGCTGTTTCAGGCATGGGAAAAGAAACTTCTGCGTTATAAAGTAAGTGCATAAAACAAGGAAAGAAAACAGGTGATAAAATGATAACAATCAATAATGTAAAGAAAGCTTTTCAGGGCAATGAAGTTTTGAAAGGTATTTCCCTGACAATCGAAAAAAATGATGTAGTAGCCATTCTTGGTCCAAGCGGTTCCGGCAAAACCACTTTCCTGCGTTGCATTAATTTTTTGGAAAAAGCAGATCATGGGACAATTACTTTTGACGGAGTGGAAACGGATTTAAATAAGGCAAGTAAGAAGGAAATCAATTCGATTCGAAAAAAAACAGCATTTGTTTTTCAGAATTATAATCTTTTTCAAAATAAAACAGCATTGGAAAATGTGACAGAAGGGTTGATTGTTGCAAGAAAGGTGCCGAAAGCAGAAGCGGAAAAAATAGGAAAAGAAGCATTGGATAAGGTTGGATTATCAGAAAAGTATGATTTTTATCCATCTCAGTTATCGGGCGGTCAGCAGCAGCGGGTAGGAATTGCACGCGCTTTTGCGGTTAATCCGGAAGTCATTCTTTTTGACGAACCGACTTCCGCATTGGACCCCGAGTTGATTGGAGAGGTGCTGGGAGTTATGAAAAATCTTGCAAAAGAAGGAACTACGATGGTAGTAGTCACCCACGAAATGTCCTTTGCAAGAGAAGCGGCAACTAAAGTGGTTTTCATGGCAGATGGTAATATTGTGGAGCAGGGAACATCCCGAGAATTTTTCACACATCCAAAGGAGGAGCGTACCCGTCAGTTTTTGCGGAGATATTTGAACGATTATGACTATCTTATTTAGGGCTTTTGCAGTATAATGAATAAGGATTCGAGCAGAAGGAGAAGGAATAAAGTATGAGTTACGGAGTAGACACAGTTTGTATTCATGGAAATGGAAAAAGAAAGAATGTAGATAATACCGGAAGTATCAGTTTCCCGATTTATCAGACGGCGGCTTATGCACATCCCGGCGTAGGACAAAGCACAGGGTATGACTATTCCAGAGTGCAGAATCCGACCAGAGAAGAAGTAGAACGGATTATGGCAGACTTGGAGCATGGAACCGATGCGATTGCTTTTACTTGCGGCATGGCAGCGGTCAGTGCATTTATGGAGCTCCTTCGGCCCGGTGACCATATTGTGGCAACGGATGATTTATACGGAGGAACGATTCGGCAATTTCGTTTAATCAATGAAAAAAACGGTATCCAGGTATCTTATGTGGATACTTCGGACTTAGAGCAGATCAAAGCCGCATTACAGGAAAATACGAAACTTATTTATGTGGAAACACCAACCAATCCGATGATGCAGGTAACGGATATTGCCGCAGTCAGCCAGATTGCCCAAGAAAAAGGCTGCTTGTTAGCAGTGGATAACACATTCCTGACACCCTATTTCCAGAATCCGTTGGATTTGGGTGCAGATGTGGTCATTCATAGTGCAACCAAATATCTGGAAGGCCATAATGATACGTTAGGCGGTTTTCTTGTGACAAAAAGACAGGATCTTTCCGACGGAATCCGGGAAATTATCAAAACCACCGGTGGAGGACTGGCATCCTTTGACAGCTGGCTGATTCTCAGAGGAATCAAGACATTGCCGGTGCGTATGGAGAAACATCAGCAGAATGCGATGGCCATTGCAAAATGGTTGCAGAAGCATCCTAAGGTACAGGATGTACGCTACATAGGGCTGGACAGCCATCCCGGATATGAAATCATCAGAAAGCAGAGCAGAGGCTTTGGAGGAATGCTCACTTTCCGCGTAGATTCTAAAGAAACGGTATATAAGATTCTGGAAAATGTGAAAGTAGCGCAGTTTGCGGAGAGTCTTGGCGGAACTGAGAGCTTAATTACTTATCCGATGACACAGACCCATGCGGATGTACCGGAAGAAAAACGGAAAGCAAAAGGAATCGATGAGACACTGCTTCGTATGTCTGTCGGCATTGAAGATGTCAATGACCTGATTGCAGACTTGGAACAGGCGATGAATCGTTGATGGAGGAGAATATGCCATATAATTTTGATGAAATAATCGACAGAAAAAATTCGGACTGTCTGAAATATGATTTTACGGTTGAGAGAGGGAAACCGGAAGATGTTTTGCCCCTCTGGGTAGCAGATATGGACTTTCGAACAGCACCCTGCATTACTGAGCGCATGAAGAAAGATGTGGAGCTTGGTATTTTCGGTTATACCAATCATAAAGACCGTTATTTTCAGGCGGTTGCAAACTGGTATCAGGCATATTTTGACTGGACGGTACAGAAAGACTGGCTTTTGAAAACACCGGGTGTGGTATTCGCGATAGCTATGGCAATTCAGGCATTGACCAAAGAGGGTGAAGGCGTATTGATCCAACAGCCTGTTTATTATCCGTTTGCGGCAGTGATAAGGGATAATAACCGAAAACTGGTGAATAGTCCGCTTGTGTTAAAAGATGGTCGTTATGAGATGGATTTTGAAGACCTGGAGATTAAGATAAAAAACGAAAATGTAAAGCTATTCCTGCTTTGCAGTCCGCACAATCCGGTAGGGAGAGTCTGGACGAAAGAAGAATTGGTAAGGGTCGGAGAGCTTTGCCTGAAGTATGATGTGAAAATTGTCAGCGATGAAATTCACAGTGATTTCGTTTATCCGGGATATAAGCACTCAATATTTTCTACCGTTGATGAAAGATTTAAGGATATCAGCATTATTTGTACCGCGCCGAGTAAGACTTTTAATCTGGCAGGCTTACAGGTGTCCAACATTTTTATCCCGAATCCGGTCATACGCAAAGCATTTCAGAAACGCCTGAATGCAGTAGGATACTGTGAACCGAATATGCTGGGAATGCATGCATGTCAGGCAGCTTATGAAGGCGGCAGAGAATGGCTGGAAGAATTGAAGGTATATTTAAAGGAGAATCTGGATTTTGCACGAGATTTTCTGGAGAAAAGAATTCCACAAATCAAGCTGATTGAGCCGGAAGGAACTTATTTAATCTGGCTGGACTGTCGCGCACTTGGCCTATCGGAAGCGGAATTGGAGAATTTAATTGTCCAGAAAGCAAAGTTGTGGCTGGATGCCGGAAAAATGTTTGGAGCCACAGGTGCCGGTTTTGAACGAATCAATTTGACCTGTCCGAGAAGTGTATTGCAGGAAGCACTGGAGCGGTTGGAAAAAGCGGTGGCGGCATTGACAGCGTAAGAAATAGAAATGGAGAGAACAGCGATATGAAATATTTAGTAATCGGAGCAGGTGGTACCGGAGGCAGCATAGGTGCTTTTATGACCGAGGCGGGCAAGGATGTTACTCTGATTGCCAGAGGAGAGCATTTACAGAAAATGCAGGAGCAGGGTCTTCGGATGGAGACGACCATAAAGGGTAATTATGTGGTTCATCCGGTCAAAGCAACGGACATGGAGCATTATGAAGAACAGCCGGATGTTATTTTTGTCTGTGTCAAGGGGTATTCTCTGGAGGACACGATTCCTTTTATCCGGAAAATAGCGAAAACGGATACGATTGTGATTCCGATTTTGAATCTTTACGGAACGGGGAGCAGAATGCAGGAAAAATTACCGGGGCTTCTTGTGACTGATGGCTGTATTTATATAGCGGCAGAGATAAAAGAGCCGGGAATTATCTGGCAGAAGGGTAATATTTTCCGGGTGGTATATGGAGTCAGAGATCCGGAACAACTTTGCCCGGCTATGTTTGAGATAGCGAAGGATTTAAAGGACAGTGGAATTGATGCGGTACTTTCTGAGAATATCCGCAGAGATGCTTTGCAGAAATTTGCCTATGTATCACCAATGGCAGCGTGCGGTCTTTATTATCATGTATCCGCCGGAGAAGTGCAGAAAACAGGTGATGCAAGAGATACTTTCGTGAAACTGATGAAAGAAATGGATGCACTGGCAGTCGCTATGGGTGTGCCATTTCAAATGGATATTGTAACAACGAATTTACAGATTCTGGATACTCTGGAGCCATCTGCGTCCACTTCCATGCAGAGAGATATTTACGCAGGGAAAAGTTCGGAAATTGATGGACTTATCTATGAGGTTGTCCGCATGGGACAGCAGTATGGAGTCCCGGTACCGACTTATGAGATGATTGCATCAAAAGCAAGAGCAGAGGGACTTCAATAAAGAGAGTATCCAGAAGGAGGTCAAGACGTTGGAAAAGACTTTTAAAGAGAAATATTTAGCCGGAGAAGTGGAATTTGAAGAGATAGATGGTTACAGTCAGGACTGGGGATTTAGTGATGAAACAAGAACCTTGCGGGAATATCTTGGACTGAATGAAGAGGAAGAAGATGCGTGGATCAGCATCGGGGATGAGGCATTAAAAGAGCTTCTGGACAAGCAGCGCATTTAGCCGGAAATACCGTTACCGGTATTTCGCCGGAATTCTTTTGGTGTGCAGCCGTAAAGCTGTTTGAAATTTTTCATAAAAAGCTTGTAATTTGTGATACCATTCTGTTCCAAAATGGTACCGATATTGTAGTCTGTATTTTTCAGATCCTCACATACATGGGCAAGACGTACGCTGTTTACATAGGCAGTGAACGTGGTGCCCATATTTTTTTTGAAGAAACGACAGAAATATTCCGGATTCAGGGCAGCCAGAGAAGCAACATCCTCCAGGGAAACCGATTCCCGGTAGTGCTCTTTTACATATTGGATAACAGGTTCTAAACGCTTCAGGTTTTTTCTGCTTTTTACTTTGGCAGTTGAGTCGATGGAAATCTGATAGTGGATTGTGAGCGTATAAAGGAAATTATAAAGCAGGCTGGAAAAACGCAGAGAATACCCCTGTGGTTTTTCCAGATATAAGCTCCCCATAGAGGTCAGAATCAGACGGATTTCATCCTGTGCTTTGCATGTTCTGGGGAGTTTTTTCCCCATATCGAACCGGATATTGTCATAATCGGGAATGGAATGTTGTAAAAAGGAAAAAGGAATCTGCAACAGAAGAACTTTGGCATAATCATAGCATTGTGTTGCATGGATATCAGCCGAATTTATGACAATGAAGTCCCCGGGAAAGAGCCGGTATTTCTTCTGATTTACCGTAACTTCCATTTCGCCCTCGTAAATATAGACCACTTCCATGCTGCGATGCCAATGCTCTGTTATCAGATGATTGGAATCCTCATAAATTTGAAAGCGCACATGAATGGAATTTTCGGTTTTTACTTCCTCGTGTACATACTGTTCCATGTAGATACTTCCCTTCTTGTAAAAAACAACCTAAAAAAACAACTTTTTTCTGTAAATATCATCTAATATTCTTTATAAAAAGTCAATATTAACCTAAAAAATAGTCATGAAGATATATAGGAACAAAAAGGATTCTATGCTACACTTTAGCTATCTGGAAAAGAGCGAATTGTTTGCGGTAAGCAAACAGCAAAAAATAAAAATGACAGGAGGCAGGTTACAAAATGACAGCAGAAAAAATAAAAGAATTAGTATCACGGATGACACTGGAAGAAAAAGCATCGATGTGTTCCGGAGCAGATTTTTGGCATACCGAAGCCGTAGAAAGACTGGGGATTCCGGCAAGCATGGTTTCTGACGGACCGCATGGCTTACGGAAACAGAATGAAGAAGGAGACCATCTTGGTGTTAATGAGAGCATTAAAGCGGTATGCTTTCCGGCAGGCTGCGGTACGGCAGCTTCTTTTAACAGAGAGCTGTTGACCGAAATGGGAGAAGTAATTGGTAATGAATGTCAGGCAGAAGGGGTCAGCGTTATTTTAGGGCCGGCTGTCAATATCAAACGTTCACCGTTGTGCGGACGTAATTTCGAATATTATTCCGAGGATCCGCTTGTGGCAACCGAGATTGCAGGCGCACTGATTCAGGGTGTGCAGAGCAAAAACGTAGGAACCAGCATCAAACATTTTCTGGCAAACAATCAGGAAACAAGAAGAATGTCCTCCGATTCCAGAATCGATGAAAGAACTTTGCATGAAATCTATCTGGCAGCTTTTGAGGGTGCCATTAAAAAGCAGAAACCCTGGACGGTGATGTGCTCCTACAATAAAATCAACGGTGTATACGCTGCGGAAAACCACAAATATCTGACCGAAACCCTTCGTGATAAATGGGGATTTGACGGTTATGTCATGAGTGACTGGGGAGCTGTCAATCACCGTGTAGGTGATTTGCAGGCAGGACTGGATTTAGAGATGCCGACATCCCTCGGTGCCAACGATAAGCTGATTGTAGAAGCGGTACAAAATGGTACCTTAGAAGAAAGTGTTGTGGACACCGCCGTAGAACGTATATTGAATATTGTGTTCCGTTTTGAGGAAAACCGGGACAAAAATGCGGCATGGGATAAGGACAAAGACCATGAAATGGCCCGTAAGGTAGCAGAAGAAACGATTGTCTTATTAAAGAATGAAGATGCGATTCTTCCACTGAGTGAAAAAGAGAACATTGCCTTTATCGGCAAATATGCACAGAAACCGAGATATCAGGGCGGTGGCAGCTCCCATATCAACAGCCATAAGGTTACTTCCGCGATGGATATGGTTTCTGGCATGTCCAATATTGTCTACGCTCAGGGTTATATTGATGAAGAGGATAAGACCAATGAAAAGCTGTTGGCAGAAGCGGTAGATGCAGCAAAAATGCGAAAGCAGCCGTTATTTTCGCAGGACTACCGGATGCCTTTGAGTCGGAAGGCTTTGACAGAGAACATATGGCTATGCCAAACTGTCAGAATGAACTGATTGAAAAAGTGGCAGAAGTGCAGCCGAATACCATCGTCGTATTACACAACGGTTCTCCGGTGGAAATGCCCTGGATTGGAAAAGTAAAAGGTGTTCTGGAAGCCTATCTTGGCGGGCAGGCAGTAGGTGGTGCCGTATGCGATATCCTTTTTGGAAAAGTGAATCCAAGTGCGAAGTTACCGGAAACTTTCCCATTAAAATTGGAAGACAATCCTTCCTACTTGTCCTATTTCGGAGAAGGGGACATGGTGGAATATCGGGAAGGAATCTTCGTAGGATACCGCTATTATGATAAGAAAAAAATGGATGTATTGTTCCCATTTGGTTATGGGCTTTCTTATACGACTTTTGAATATTCCAATTTGAAGGTAGATAAGGAAACGCTGAAAGATACTGATACCTTAAAGGTAATGGTAGACGTAACCAATACCGGCAAAATGGCAGGAAAGGAAGTGGTTCAGCTTTATGTGGCAGATAAAGAAAGTACGGTCATCCGTCCGGTAAAGGAACTGCGCGATTTTGCCAAAGTAGAGCTTGCTCCGGGAGAAACCAAAACAGTAACATTCACTTTGGATAAGAGAGCATTTGCTTATTATAATGTACAGATACATGACTGGCATGTGGAAACAGGGGAATTTGATATTTTAATCGCTAAATCCTCCAGAGATATCGTTTTAACGAAGACGGTTACTGTAGAATCTACCGTAAAACTTCCATTTGTATATACAACGGATACAACCATCGGCGATATCATGAAGGATCCGGCAGCATGGGAAATTGTGAAACCCTTGATGAGCAAAGGCATGTTTGGGGATGAAAAGAGTAACGCAGAAGGCGACGCGGCATCAGAAGCCATGTCGGAGGAAATGATGGAGGCTATGTTGCGTTATATGCCTCTTCGTGGACAGGTCAGCTTTCAGGGCGGTGCATCTATGGCAGACGTACAGAAAGTAGTAGATGAATTGAACAGTTTAGGCTAGAAAAACAGTTAGTAAACTCCCGGTTCGTGACAGAATCGGGAGTTTTTTGTCAAAAATTTAGAAATCTTTAATACTTGTGTCCCGAAATTCATAATTATCTTATTGATTTATCAAAATGGGTTTTCTATAATAGGGGTAGACTAATTTTTGAAAGCGAGGACACCTCATAATGGATAATCATTTAAACCAGTATGATGGTAATTATAATAATAACGGAAATCCAAACGGCGGACCGAATAATGGAAACGGCGGACCGGGAGGTCCCGGCGGTAACGGGAACGATCCGAAAAAACAAAATTTTGTGATTTTAATAATTGCGGCGTTAATTACGTTATTCAGTATCAGCATGTTCATGAAATTCATGACCGGAGCAACCAATCAGGAAATCAGCTACAACGAATTTATCGAAATGATTGAAAACGATGAAATTGATTATGTAGTAGTGGATTCGGACCGAATTAACATTTATCCGAAGCAGGAAGAATCCAACAATCCGTTTATGTATGCGTATGGTGGAGGCGGTATTTCCTATTATACCGGGAAAATGGAAGAGGATGATACCCTGACAGCGAGACTGCTTGCGCATAATATTGCCATAAATAAGCAGGTAGCAGACAGTTCCAGTGTGATAATGACAGTACTGCTTTATTATATTTTACCGATACTGCTGATGTGGGGACTGTTAAGCCTTTTGTTCCGTAAAATGGGCAAAGGAGGACCGATGGGAGTCGGTAAAAGCAATGCCAAGGTTTATGTACAGAAAGAAACCGGCATTACCTTTAAGGATGTGGCAGGAGAAGATGAAGCCAAAGAATCTCTGGTGGAGGTTGTTGATTTCCTGCATAATCCGGGGAAATATTCCAAAATCGGTGCCAGGCTGCCGAAGGGCGCTCTTTTGGTAGGACCGCCCGGTACCGGTAAAACATTGCTTGCAAAAGCAGTAGCCGGAGAAGCACATGTGCCGTTCTTCTCACTGTCCGGTTCTGATTTTATTGAATTGTATGTCGGTGTAGGTGCTTCGCGTGTACGTGATTTGTTTAAGGAAGCGGAAAAGAATGCGCCCTGTATCGTATTCATTGATGAAATAGATGCCATTGGCAGAAGTCGTGATTCCAAATACGGCGGCGGTAACGAGGAACGGGAACAGACCTTGAATCAGCTGCTTTCCGAAATGGATGGCTTTGATGCCAAGAAAGGTATTATTATACTGGCGGCAACGAACCGCCCTGAGATTCTGGATAAAGCACTGCTTCGTCCGGGACGTTTCGACAGAAGAATTATTGTGGATAAACCGGATTTAAAAGGACGTGTGGAAATCCTGAAAGTACATGCCAAGAATGTGCTTATGGATGAAACCGTCGATTTGGATGAGATTGCACTGGCAACTTCCGGTGCAGTTGGTTCGGATCTTGCCAATATGATTAACGAGGCGGCAATCAATGCTGTTAAGATGGGAAGAGAATTTGTCTGCCAGAAGGATTTATTCGATGCGGTGGAACAGGTTCTTGTCGGCAAAGAAAAGAAAGACCGCATTATGAGCAAGGAAGAACGCAAGATTGTTTCCTATCATGAAGTCGGTCATGCATTGATTAGTGCTTTGCAGAAAAATTCTGAGCCGGTACAGAAAATTACGATTGTGCCAAGAACGATGGGTGCACTCGGCTACGTTATGCATGTGCCGGAGGAAGAAAAATATCTGAATACGGAAGCAGAGCTGCGCGACAGACTGGTAGGACTTCTCGGTGGGCGTGCCGCAGAAGAGATTGTTTTTGATACCGTAACAACCGGTGCTGCCAATGATATTGAGCAGGCAACCAGCATTGCCCGCAACATGGTTACCCGTTTCGGTATGAGTAAGAAGTTTGGACTGATGGGGCTTGCTACCGTAGAGAGCCAATATCTGGACGGAAGGGCTTCCCTGACCTGCTCTGAGGTAACAGCAGCGGATATTGATACCGAAGTCATGAAGATGCTGCGTGACAGCTACAAGGAAGCTAAACGGCTTTTGAAAGCCAATCGTGAGCTGATGGATAAGCTGGCTGCCCATCTGATTGAAAAAGAAACTATTACCGGCAAGGAATTTATGGAGATTTACCGCAGGGAAAAAGGGATTCCGGAACCGGAGGAGGATGCAAAAAAGAAAAACGGTGAGAAAAAAGTTGATGAGAAAAAAACAGATGAAGCAGTAGCAGAAGTAGCCGAACAACCAAACGTAAATGAACAGCAACCAGAGGCAGGTGCATCAATGCAGCAGCAAGAAATCCGTCAGGATGTTCCACCGATGCAGCAGCAGCCGGAAATCCGACAGGACATTCCAACGATGCTGCAACAGCCACAACAGCAGACAACAGAGGCACCACATGGCGATGTCGGTCTTTTTTCTCAGACAGAAGTGCCGGGTCAGCAACAGCAGACAGCGCAAGTGGAACAGCCACAGCAGGCAGATGAGCAGGAAACAAAGCAGGAGCAGACAGAAAATCCACAAGAAATAAAATAGGAAAGATAAAAACAGGGGCAAAGTCAGAAACAGGCTTTGCCTTATGTTGTTTTTTCCATTAGAATAAAGAGAGATAGAAAATCATTTTGGGAAAGATGATTCGTATGGAGGAAGCATATGTTTGATATTCAGGAAGAATTGAAAAAACTTCCGAACAGTCCGGGTGTCTATATAATGCATGATGCGGACGATGCCATAATTTATGTGGGCAAGGCGGTAAATCTGCACAACAGAGTACGTTCCTATTTCCGGAAAATCGTAGGACGGGGACCGCAGATTGATAAAATGGTGGAGCAGATTGCGCGCTTTGAATATATTGTGACGGATTCCGAATTAGAAGCCCTTGTATTGGAAAACAATCTGATAAAAGAACACAGCCCGAAGTACAATACGATGTTGAAGGATGATAAGACCTATCCGTACATTAAGGTCACGATGGGGGAGGAGTATCCCCGCATTTTGTTTTCCAGAGAAATGAAAAAGGACAAATCGAAATATTTCGGGCCATATACCAGTGCGACAGCCGTTAAGGATACGATTGATTTGATGAACAAGCTTTACCAATTAAAAACCTGTAACCGGAAGCTGCCGAGAGATATCGGATTGGAGCGACCCTGTTTAAATTATCATATCAAGCAGTGCCTTGCACCCTGCCAGGGATATATCAGCAAGGAAGAATACCGCAGCCGGGTGGAACAGGCACTTGACTTTTTAAATGGAAATTATAAACCGATTTTAAAAGAACTGGAGCAGAAGATGCAGGAGGCCTCCGAACAGCTTGCCTTCGAAGATGCCATGCGTTACCGGGATTTGTTTAACAGCGTAAAAAGTGTGGCGCAAAAGCAGAAAATTACGGACAGTGACGGCGAAGATAAGGATATTATTGCGTTGGCAAAGGATGAAAGTGATGCGGTAGTCCAGGTCTTTTTCGTAAGGGATGGTAAGCTGATTGGACGAGAGCATTTCTATATGATGCATGTAGCCGGTTATGACAGTGCACAGATTCTGCTGGATTTTGTAAAACAGTTTTACGCGGGCACACCGTTTATTCCGAAAGAACTGATGCTGCAGGAGGAGATTGCCGATATTGAGATTTTGGAGAAATGGCTGAGTGCTAGAAAAGGCAGCCGGGTGTATCTGCGTGTACCGAAGAAAGGAAGCAAAGAGAAACTGGTGGAGTTGGCAGCGCAGAACGCCCATCTGGTTTTGAACCAGGATAAGGAACGAATCCGAAGGGAAGAAGGGCGTACGATTGGTGCGGTGCGCGAGATTGCCGCACTGCTGCAACTGGAAAACGTGAACCGGATGGAAGCTTTTGATATTTCCAATATCAGCGGTTTTGCTAACGTAGGCTCCATGGTAGTCTATGAAAAAGGGAAACCCAAACGGAGTGATTACCGTAAGTTCAAGATACAGTCTGTTTCCGGCCCTGATGATTATGCCTGCATGAAGGAAGTGCTTACCAGACGTTTTGTGCATGGCATGGAAGAAAGGGTGGAACTGGACCGGAAAGAAATGGACAAGGAATTTGGCAGCTTTACGAAATTTCCGGATTTGCTGCTGATGGATGGCGGACGGGGACAGGTTAATATTGCTTTACAGGTTCTGGAAGAACTGCACATTGATATTCCGGTCTGCGGCATGGTAAAGGATGATAATCATCGTACCAGAGGGTTATATTATCACAATGTAGAAATACCGATTGATACCCATTCAGAAGGGTTTAAGCTGATTACCAGAATCCAGGACGAGGCACACCGTTTTGCCATTGAATACCATCGCTCCCTGCGCTCCAAAGCGCAGGTGAAATCGGTTCTGGATGAAATCCCGGGTATAGGACCTGCCAGAAGAAAAGCCTTAATGAAACACTTTAAGTCCATTGATGAAGTGAAACAGGCATCCATAGAGCAGCTCTGCGAGGTGCCTGGGATACCGGAACATATAGCAAAGCAGATTTTTGATTTTTTTCATAAAGAGATGAATTCATAAGAACGTGCTTTATTGCTATTACCGCGGTATTGTGCTACAATAAGACCGCTGGGAAACAGCACAAAACGAGAAGATGAAGGAGAGGGGTTATGGCAAGTATCAGTTTAACAAAAGTAATTGAGAAAATGAAATGGGAAAATCTTACGCCGGAAATCGACATTTCCAAGATTAAGGTTACACAGCCCGATATTAACAGACCGGCATTGCAGATGGCAGGATATTTTGAACATTTTGAAGCAACCCGTTTGCAGGTAATCGGTTTTGTGGAATATTCTTATATGAACAGTCTGTCAGAGGATGTAAAAATGCAGATATATGAGAAGCTGTTAAACAATCCGATTCCGGGCATTGTTTTTTGTCGAGAATTGTATCCGGATGAATTGTTTAAGAAAATTGCCATCAAATACGGCGTACCGCTTTTAATGAGTAAGAAAGCAACTTCTGCATGTATGGCAGAAATTATCCGCTGGCTGAATGTAAAGCTTGCACCCTGTATCTCCGTTCATGGTGTATTGGTCGATGTTTACGGAGAAGGTGTCCTGATTACCGGAGAAAGCGGTATTGGTAAATCAGAGGCAGCATTAGAGTTAGTCAAAAGAGGACATCGTCTTGTAACGGATGATGTGGTAGAACTGCGAAGAGTCAGTGAAGATACCCTGATTGGTTCCGCTCCGGATATTACGAAGCATTTTATTGAACTTCGCGGTATCGGTATCGTGGATATCAAAGCATTGTTCGGTGCATCCAGTGTAAAGGATACCCAGTCGATTGACCTTGTCATCCGCCTGGAAGACTGGGATAAAGACAAAGAATATGACAGACTTGGTCTGGAAGAGGAATATACGGAATACTTGGGGAATAAAGTAGTATGTCACAATATTCCAATCAGACCGGGACGTAATCTGGCAATTATCTGTGAGTCGGCTGCCGTTAACCATCGTCAGAAGAAAATGGGTTACAATGCTGCACAGGAATTGTATCATCGTGTACAGAATTCCCTTGCCAAAAAACGGGATGAAGAGGAAGACGAATAAAAAACATATAGGAAAGGAAAAAGATACTATGGCAAATTATGTATTTGGAGTGGATATAGGTGGGACTACCGTCAAATTGGGACTGTTTGATATTAACGGAAATGTTCTTGATAAATGGGAAATTCCCACCAGAACTGAAAATAGCGGAACAAAGATCCTGCCGGATATTGCAGAGAGCATTCAGGCAAAAATAGCAGAAAAAGGCATAGCAAAGGATGATGTAGCAGGTGTTGGAGTGGGAGCTCCGGGACCGGTAGACGGAGACGGCGTTGTACATAAAGCTGTTAACCTTGGCTGGAATCAGTTTAACCTGAAAAAAGAGCTGACAACACTTCTTGACGGTATGCATGTAGAAGGTGGTAATGATGCCAATGTGGCTGCGCTTGGTGAAATGTGGAAAGGCGGCGGACAGGGACACAAAAACCTGGTTGCTGTAACACTTGGAACCGGTGTAGGCGGTGGAATTATCATTAACGGTAAGATTATGACCGGAGCAACCGGAGCCGGTGGAGAAATCGGACATATTCATGTGGAAGATCATGAAACAGAAGCCTGTGGCTGCGGAAATTACGGCTGTCTGGAAGAATATGCTTCTGCAACCGGTATTACAAGACTGGCTAACAGAGCTCTGAAAGCAAGCGATAAAGACAGCGTGCTGCGTAACGGTGAAGTATCTGCCAAAACAGTTTTTGATGCAGTAAAGGCAGGGGATGAACTGGCGATTGAAGTAGCAAAACAGTTTGGTGATTATCTTGGCAAGGGACTTGGAATTATTGCGGGTGTTATCAATCCGGAAATTTTTGTCATTGGCGGTGGTGTTTCCAAAGCAGGTGAAGTGTTGTTTGATTATATCAAACCGTCCTTTGAAGCAACTGCATTTCATGCTTGCAAGGATACAGCTTTTGCATTGGCAACATTAGGAAATGATGCAGGTATTTATGGAGCTGCCAAGATGGTATTAGATTAAGATTCCCTGCGTATAATGATAAGGAGTGCAGGCAAGCAGACTGCCTGCACAAATTTGGATAAGAAATGTGATGGTGTGAAAATTGAGCTTAAATACATCTATGTACGACTATATAAAAAGTATTATACCAAGAGAGAGACTGCTGTTCGATGAACCTATGAGCAGACATACAACCTTTAAGGTTGGCGGAGAGGCCGATTGTATGCTGCTCATTGAAAAAGAAGAGGAGCTTATAAAACTGATTCCCTATTTTCAGAAAATCGAGCAGGATTATTTTGTTCTGGGGAATGGAAGCAATTTGTTGGTAGGTGATAAAGGATACCGGGGTATTGTGTTGAAGCTGGGCGATGGTATGAAACAGATTACGGTAGAAGGGAATCATATCCGGGTTCAGGCGGGAGCCCTGCTTTCCCAGACGGCGGCAGCAGCCAGAGATGCAGGACTTACCGGCATGGAATTTGCGGCAGGAATTCCCGGCAGTGTAGGTGGTGCGGTTGTTATGAACGCAGGTGCCTATGAAGGGGAAATGAAGCAGATTGTTGAGTCGGTAAAGGTTATGGATCTGACTGGAGAGATTCTGATTCTGGATAATGATACGATGGAGTTTGGATATCGTACCAGTATTATGAAAGACCGTCCATTTGTGGTATTGGAAACAGTTTTACAACTGCAGCCGGGCGAGAAAGAAGAAATCCAGAAAAAAATGGATGAGCTGGCGGAGCTAAGACGCAGCAAACAGCCTTTGAATTTCCCGAGTGCAGGCAGTACTTTCAAACGTCCGGAGGGACATTTTGCAGGACAGTTGATTATGGAGGCCAATATGCGCGGCTTCCGTATCGGCGGAGCACAGGTTTCCGAGAAACACTGTGGATTTATTGTAAATACCGGTAAAGCAACAGCAGAAGATATTAAGGAAGTCATTGAAGAAGTGCAGATAAGAGTGAAAGAACGTTTCCATATTATGTTAGAGCCGGAAATTATTTTCTTAGGAGAGTTCTAAGAGAACGGAAATTGCAAGAGGATAAGACAGATGAGATTTGTAGTTGTAACTGGAATGAGCGGCGGCGGTAAAAGTACAGCATTGAAAATGCTGGAGGATTTAGGATTTTACTGTGTGGATAATCTTCCGGTACCTTTAATTGAAAAATTTGTAGAACTGATTGCAACGCCGGACAGTGAGATTACTAAAGTTGCATTAGGGCTGGATGTGCGGGCCGACCAGCCTTTTGGTGATGTCCAGAAAACGTTGGAAAAGCTGAAAACAAATGGCTATTCCTTTGAAATTCTTTTTATGGATGCCAGCGATACGGTATTGGTAAAAAGATATAAGGAAACAAGAAGAATGCATCCGCTTTCGCCAGATGGCAGAATTGCCGAAGGCGTGGAACGAGAACGGGAAATTTTGCAGGATATACAGAAAAAGGCAGATTATGTTATTGATACCTCTAATTTGCTGACAAGGGAATTAAAAGAAGAAATGGACCGGATTTTTGTACAGAATGAGGAATACAATTCTCTGATGGTTACCATTTTGTCTTTTGGCTTTAAAAACGGAATTCCTGCAGATGCTGATTTGGTATTTGATGTTCGTTTTTTACCAAATCCGTTCTATATTGATGAACTGAAGCATAAAACTGGTAATGACAAAGAGGTACAGGATTATGTTATGAGTTTTCAGGAAGCATCGGTTTTTATGGACAAGCTGGTAGATATGTTGGATTTTCTCATTCCTAATTATGTGAAAGAAGGAAAATACCAGTTAGTAGTCGGAATTGGCTGTACCGGAGGCAAACACCGTAGCGTAACACTTGCCAATGAGCTGTATGCACGTTTGAAGGACCGGGGAAATTATGGTATTAAGCTGTACCACCGGGATGTGAAGCAGGGAGTATAAAAATGTCTTTTTCCAGAACCGTAAAAGAAGAATTGATGACCTATATCAGTCCGGCAAGACATTGTCAGTTAGCGGAGTTAGCAGCACTTATACATTTTGGCGGAAAGATTTCTGAAGATGGAAAGCATATTCTTTTCAATGTGGAAAATGAATCTGTTGTCAGAAAATACTTTACATTATTACAAAAAACATATAATATAGATACTGTTATGCGGCAGGAAGACGAAGAGAAGCTTTTTCAAGGACTGCATCTTTGTGATGAGGCAGGAAGGATCGAGAATCTGGACAGACCGGTGAATTCTCTTCTGATAAAAAATGCATGCTGTGCAAGAGCCTTTATACGGGGAACTTTTTTGTGCATCGGTTCCATGAGTGATCCCGAAAAAGGTTATCATTTGGAATTTGTCTGTAATACACAAGAGCAGGCAGAACAGCTTCGGGATATGATTCAGGAATTTCAGATAGAAGCCAAAATCATTCAGCGGAAAAAATATTTTGTGGTATACTTAAAAGAAGGAGCCGGACTTGTCGATTTACTTAATGTGATGGGAGCCTATGTATCTTTAATGAATCTGGAGAATCTTCGTATTGTCAAAGAGATGCGTAATTCGATTAACAGACGGGTAAATTGCGAAGCGGCCAATATTACGAAGACAGTAAACGCTGCATCCAAGCAAATTGAAGATATCTTATTGATTAAGGAACGCTGTGGTTTTGAAAATTTACCGGAGAATTTGCGTGAGATAGCGCAGGTCCGGTTAGAATATCCGGAAGCTACTTTAAAAGAACTGGGAGAGTATTTAGAGCCGAAGGTAGGAAAATCCGGTGTCAATCATCGTTTGAGAAAATTGAGTGAAATAGCTGAGCGCATGAGGTTATAAAGGAGGAGAATATTATGGTTCAAAAATCTGTCCAAATTAAGGTGGAAGGCGGTCTGGAAGCTAGAGCGCTTGCTATGCTGGTACAAACAGCAAGCCAGTACGATAGCAAGGTGTATATTGAGTCTGGGAGCATGAAAGTTAATGCAAAAAGCATTATGGGCATGATGAGTCTTGGCATTGACAATGGTGAGACAGTAAACGTAATTGCAGATGGCGAGGATGAGACAGCAGCAGTTAACGGCATCGAAAAATTTTTGAGCGGCAGATAGTAAGGCAGAAAATGAAGGAGATTCCATAAATGGGAATCTCTTTTTTACACAGTGCGCTGATAAACAGGAGGAATATGAAATGGATAAAAAGATGTTTTTCATTTATAATCCCCGAGCAGGAAAGTCCCAAATAAAAAACCATCTATTGGATATTATTGATATTTTTGTTAAAGCGGGCTATGAAGTCACAGCATATCCCACACAGGCTGCGGGCGATGCTATTCGTGCGGTCAGAGAACGCAGGAAAGGTTATGATCTTGTGGTATGCAGTGGCGGTGACGGTACTCTGGATGAAGTGGTAACCGGAATGATGCAGTGCGAAGAGAAACTTCCGATAGGATATGTTCCGGCAGGTAGTACGAATGACTTTGCAAATAGTCTTGGCATTCCGAAAAATATGAAAAGAGCAGCGAATGCATTGGTAAACGGGGAATCATTTATGTGTGATGTGGGAGCATTTAATCAGGATCATTTCGTTTATGTAGCTGCTTTTGGGATTTTTACAAATATATCGTATGAAACCAAGCAGGATGTTAAAAATATTCTTGGGCATACAGCATATTTGATTGAAGGAATGAAAAGTCTTTCTTCCATTAAAAGTTATCCTTTAAAAGTAACTTATGATGATATTTGTCTGGAAGAAGACTTTCTGTATGGGATGATTACCAATTCCAATTCTGTCGGCGGATTTAAGGGACTGACCGGAAGAAATGTGGAATTAAATGACGGTTTGTTTGAAGTTACGCTGATTCGGAGGCCTTCCAATGCACTGGAGCTGAATAATATTGTAACAGCACTTGTGGACCGGAAAATCCACTCCGAATCCATTCATTGTTTTAAGACTTCCCATATTACGATTGAGTCCGAGCAGCCTATGGCATGGACTCTGGATGGGGAATTTGGCGGAGAACACAATCTGGCAGTTATCCAGAACAGACAGAAAGCCATGGAAATCATCATTCCGAATAAGAAAATAAAATGATAAAAAGGTTTTCTTTTTAAGAGGAATGCTGTATAATTACATCAGACGGCTGCTTGTACAGCCTAAGTATGAAAAATTTTTAAATGGAGGTAATATAAAATGTTAGTTTCAGCAACAGAAATGCTTCAAAAAGCAGTGGCTGGTCATTACGCAGTAGGCCAGTTCAATATCAACAACCTTGAGTGGACCAAAGCTATCCTTCTCACAGCACAGGAGTGCAATTCTCCGGTTATTCTTGGTGTATCCGAAGGTGCCGGAAAATATATGGGTGGCTATGATGTCGTTATGGGTATGGTTAATGGTTTAATCAAAGACCAGAACATTACGGTACCGGTAGCAGTACACCTTGACCATGGTTCATATGATCACTGCTATAAATGCATCGAAGCTGGTTTCCCGTCCATTATGTTTGACGGTTCCAAATATTCCATCGAAGAGAATATTGAGAAAACCAAAGAACTGGTTGCAGCAGCTCATGCAAAGGGAATTTCCATCGAAGCAGAAGTTGGTTCTATCGGTGGTGAAGAAGATGGCGTTGTAGGTATGGGTGAATGTGCAGATCCTGCAGAGTGTAAGCAGATTGCAGACCTTGGCGTAGACTTCTTAGCAGCAGGTATCGGCAATATTCATGGTAAATATCCTGAAAACTGGAAAGGTTTACAGTTTGATGTACTTGCAGCAGTTCAGGAGAAGACAGGTACTCTTCCGTTAGTACTTCATGGTGGTACAGGTATTCCGGATGACATGATTAAGAAAGCAATTTCTCTTGGTGTTGCTAAAATCAATGTAAACACAGAATGCCAGTTAGTATTTGCAGATGCTACACGTAAATACATTGAAGCAGGTAAAGACCTTGAAGGTAAAGGCTTCGATCCTCGTAAGCTTCTTGCACCTGGTTTTGATGCTATCAAAGCAAAAGTAAAAGAAAAAATGGAATTATTCGGTTCTGTTGGAAAAGCATAAATCAAACGAATACGAACAAACAAATACGAAAGAGCATCCCAAATGGGGTGCTCTTTTTGTGGAATAGAAAAGTTTATAGACAAGAAACCTAAAAAATCCTCCCAAAAGGGAGGATGCCAAGTAAAAATATTTTACTTGGCATTTATTATGAAAAAGTATTAATTAATCTGTTTACTTTGTACTCATCTCTTTTGTTATCTTATGTTATAAGTATATGCAAAAGAAATGTCTAAAGAATGTTGAGCGAATGAAGAATCTTTAAATTAAATGTAAACAAATTGTGAACGCGACGGTACTTTAGGACTAGAGAATTTTGTCGGGTTCCGGATAGGTTTCACCAAAGGTATCCACAGTAACCGTAGCAATTACCTGTGGTTCCAATGGACGGTCGGAGTAATCGGTAGCAGTTTCAGCTATTTTATTAATTACATCCATGCCTTCTGTAATCTTGCCAAAAGCAGCATATGCACCATCTAAGTGAGGAGCATTTTTATGCATAATAAAGAACTGGCTGCCGGCAGAGTTTGGATGCATGCTCCTTGCCATGGAAAGAACTCCTTCCGTATGCTTTAAATCATTCGGATAACCATTTTGTGCAAATTCACCGCGGATAGAATAACCGGGACCTCCCATTCCGGTTCCTTCCGGATCGCCGCCCTGAATCATAAAGCCTTTGATAACGCGGTGGAAGATAAGTCCATCATAGAAATTTTTCTGAATCAGGCTGATAAAATTGTTGACGGAAATGGGAGCGATTTCAGGATATAATTCTGCCTTGAAAACATCTCCGCTTTGCATGGTAAAAGTAACGATTGGATTTTGTGCCATTGTTTTGCTTCCTTTCTAATTTTCTACTATAATTGAATATGATAATAAAAAAGAACTTCTCATTCAGCTGAAACACTGATTAAGAAATTATACGTTACTATTTTATATGAAATAATAAAGAAGGTAAAGAGGCATGTTACAAAGGGTTCATTTTTTTATGAAAAAGAGGGATGGGGAAAAGAAAATAGAGAAACTGTTGTATGAGCTTGCGACAGAAGGGATTTTGACAGATGTTGTAGTTCAAAAAGAAGATAATTGCATGTGGGAAAATGTTCTTCTGGAAGAAAAAGAGCAATCGGCGGTATTATGCGTTACCGATGATGTTGTCTGCTTTCAAACTCTGAAGAGAAAAAGCATTCCGGTGGTTGCTTATTTACACGAAGAAAACCGGAATGAGGATTTTTCTCAGGCAGAATATGCAATAGAAGAGATAGAGGAGATAACATTCGATTCCCTAAAACTGGTATATCAAAGACTGACAGGGCAGCCATGGACAATTCTATCAACAAAAAGATGTATTGTAAGAGAAACTACAACGAATGATGTGGATGCTTTTTACGAAATCTATAAGGAACCTTCCATTACCTTTTATATGGAGAATTTGTACGAAGACAGAGAAGAGGAAAAGGCATATCTTGAGGACTATCGGAAAAAGGTGTATGGATTCTATGGATACGGGATATGGACTGTTCTGGAGAAGGAGAGTGGGAAAGTAATCGGAAGGGCTGGTATCAGCTGGCGGGAAGGTTACGATGTGCCGGAACTTGGTTATGTGATAGCGGTACCGTTTCAAGGGAAGGGGTATGCTTATGAGGTGTGCCAGGCCATTTTAGAGTATGGGAAAAAGGAGCTTGGGTTTTACGAATATCAGGTTCTGATTATGGAAGGAAATGAGAGATCGGAAGATTTGTGCCGGAAATTAGGATTTCAGGATGCAGGAGAGGTTATGCTGGACGGAAGCCTGCACAAAAGGATGTTGTGGAAAGCATTGTGAACGGAAAAGAAATAAAGGACAAGAAACGGGAACCCCGATTATGGTTTCGGGATTCCCGTTCCTTTTAAAACATTGTGAGTTATAGAAAGATGAAATAAGCTAAATGGTAAACTGGCGAAGCAGTTCGGCGAGTTCTTCGGCCTTTGTCTTTACACTGTCGGCAGCTTCCTCTAGTGTTGCAATGGCGCCCTGCTGTGCATTAACTGTAGTCTGTACATTGGTAGAACCGGCAGCCGTCTGTGCGGATACAGAGGAAATACTTTCGACGGCATGTAAAGTGGCACTTCTTGCCTGCTCCATATTCTCTACGTTCTGTGTGATATTGTTTAAAGAAGCAATCAGAGAATTAATATGGTTATCCATTGTCTGGAAAGCCTCTGCTGTCTGTTGCATCGCTGTTTCCTGAGAGATTACCGTATCAGCTGCTTCCTTGGCTATGGAAACAACATCGGCAGTATTGGAAATAATATCTTCAATAATCATCTGAATCTGTCCCGCGGAATTGGCTGACTGATCAGCAAGTTCACGAATCTGTTCTGCTACGACAGCAAAGCCTCTTCCGGCTTCTCCGGCTCTGGCAGCTTCAATAGAAGCGTTCAGAGAAAGAAGATTCGTTTCCTTAGCAATGTGGTTGATACTTTCTACAATCTGCTCAATGGAGCGGGATTTTTCTGATAAGGCTTCGATTGCCTGAATGACATCTTCCGTTTTCTTACTTGTTTTCTGTGCACTTTCGGTCAGTCGCTCCATGGAAGCAATACCTTCGGTAATGGAATTGTTTGCTGCATCGGTCAGAGTGCCGATTTCATTTGTGCCCACCGTTACATCATTGATTTTGCCGGATAAAGTATCCATCTGTTCTAAGCAGTCAGCAGAGTTTTCGTCCAGATTGGTAACACCGGATTCAATTTCCGAAATGGCAACCTGAATATCTCTGGAAGTGCCAACAAAGGTATCCGCAGATTCGGCTACCTGGAGGGATGTATGATTCAGTGCGTTGCTGGCAGTTGTCACATTGGTAATCAGATTCTTCATATTGATTATCATGGTGTTGACTCCTTCACCAAGCAGGCAGAATTCATCACGGCTTTTGACAGAAAGATGTGTTGTCAGGTCACCGGCAGATACTTTTTTCAACTGTGTAAGAATATATTTGATATTCCGGTTAATATGGTTGGATAAAACACTTCCTAATACAGCCGCAATAATAACTGCAATAAAAACAAGCAGGAAGGTAATGGTTTTGATGCTGGATGCCTGTGCCACAATCACGGACTGCGGAATCAAGGTGCAAAGGGCAGCGTTATATTCCGTAATGCGGGAATACAGAAATAAATAATCTTTTCCTTCATAAGTTACATATTCCATACCGCTTGTTTCTTCGCCTGTCATTGCATTCTGATAAAAGTCGGAATTTGTAAAAACGGTATTCTGGTTTGCGGAGGTACCGTCTGCATAAAATTCGGTACCGTCAAAAGTAACAAGTGCAACATAGCCGCCTTCTCCTACATCAATAGAAGACAGGGTATTGATAACGGATTCCTTATTAATATCAATAATCATAACCGCTTTGCCCTGGCTGTAACCGCGTGCCAGACGGAGCGCATAGGTGGAACTGTCTGTAGCAAGTATAGTATCTGCTTCGGATTGATTACCGAAAAGATAATAGTTGTATTTGTCTTCTTTTGTAATGGCACCGGCTTCTGTCTGGGTGTAGGCAGTGTAAAGTTTATCTCCTTCGACCGCCGCCGTAGAAATTGGCGGAACATCATCTGCAAGCAAATAAATATTGGAAACCAGGGAATCGGTATTGATACTGGTTTTTAAAGTAGACATATAGCTTTTCTTTGTATTTGTCTGCTTCGCAGGGTCAATGGAATAGATACCTTTCAAATATTTAATAATCTCATCCTCGTTTAAATAGGATTTATATGTAGAACGAATCGTATTGATTGCCAGAGTCATGTATTGATTCATCATATTCATGGTCTGTGAAGCGGACGTCTCATAGCTGGTAATGATAGCATCGTATGCCTTCTGATAAGAAACAAGTCCGAGAATCATAATACAGCAAACCGGAATCATAAAGGAAACAATTAGTTTTGTGCGCAACTGATGAAAAAAGAAAATAGATTTTTTTTGTTGCGTTTTTTGTTTTTTCATAAATAAGGCATCCTCCCGTAAATAGTGTATTCTCCTATATTTTAACACAAAAACGAAAAAAAGCGAAAAAAATTTGCAAATATTTCTGAAAATGAATTATAAAAATATAATGCTAGTTCGAAAATTTACGAAAAATGTAAAAAAATTTTTAAAAATATATTGACAACAGATACAAGCGGTGGTAGAATGCAAAGCATAACAAGCAAAGGTGCTGTGAGTAAGACTCATAGCACCTTTTTTTGTTACTAATGAATTTAATACTATAATGAAGATGTGGAGCAAAGGCGCTTGTGGAAGAAAAGGAGAGCATTGTATCCACATTTTTTAATGTGAGGAGGAAAAAGTTATGACAGAAGAAATTATGAGTGCCGTAAGCGGTGAAGTATTCAGCGTCTGGTTTCTGATCGGCGCAGCACTGGTATTCTGGATGCAGGCCGGTTTCGCAATGGTTGAAACAGGTTTTACCAGAGCAAAGAACGCAGGTAACATCCTGATGAAAAACCTGATGGACTTCTGTATCGGTACAGTAGTTTTCATCCTGATTGGTTTCAGTTTCCTGCTTGGTGAAGATATGCTTGGTTTGATTGGTAAACCCGGATTGGACATCTTCACAAATTATGCAGAGTTTGACTGGTCCAGCTTCGTATTCAACCTTGTATTCTGTGCAACAACAGCAACAATTGTTTCCGGTGCAATGGCTGAAAGAACGAAATTTTTATCCTATTGTATTTATTCCGGTATTATTTCCGCTTTGATTTATCCGATTGAAGCACACTGGATCTGGGGCGGCGGCTGGTTAGCACAGATGGGCTTCCATGATTTTGCCGGTTCCTGTGCAATTCATATGGTAGGCGGTATCTCCGCATTGATTGGTGCCAAAATATTAGGGCCTCGTATCGGTAAATTTACAAAAGATGGTGACAAAGTAACAGTAAATGCATTTCCTGGTCATAACCTTCCAATCGGTTGTCTTGGCGTATTTATCTTATGGCTTGGCTGGTATGGATTCAATGGTGCAGCCTGTACAAGTGTAGCACAGTTAGGTTCCGTATTTGTAACAACAACAATCGCACCTGCAGTTGCAACCGTAGTTTGTATGGTATTTACCTGGGTTAAATATGGTAAACCGGATGTTTCTATGTGC
>JAQXTA010000006.1 GCA_029219245.1 Lachnospiraceae bacterium
TATTATTTCAAAATTTCTGCCAAATCCTTTTCCGGTGTTGTGATTGGATGAATCTCATAATTTTTTACCAGAAAATCTATTACATTTGCAGAGAGAAATGCCGGCAGGGTAGGTCCAAGATAAATGTTCTTAATGCCCAGATGAAGCAGTGTCAGCAGAATGCAGACGGCCTTCTGTTCATACCATGACAATACCAATGTCAACGGTAAGTCGTTGACCCCACAATCAAATGCTTCTGCCAGTGCAACAGCTACTTTGATTGCGCCATACGCATCATTACACTGTCCCATATCCATGATTCTTGGCAGACCGCCAATCGTTCCCATATCCAGATCGTTGAAGCGATACTTGCCACATGCCAGAGTGAGCACTGCTGTTTCCGGGGGTGTCTGCTTTACAAACTCTGTATAATAATTTCGGCCCATACGAGCACCGTCACAGCCACCTACCAGGAATATGTGTTTCAGATCTCCTGTTTTCACTGCATCAATGATCGTATCTGCTACGGACAAAATTGTATGATGACCAAATCCGGTGGTAACAGTCTTACCACCATTGATACCGGTAAATTCGGTATCCGTATCAAACCCACCCAGTTCCAGTGCTTTTACGATAACAGGTGTAAAATCCTTATCATCTCCGATATGCACTATACCCGGGAAGGATACTATCTCTGTGGTAAATACCCTGTCGGCATAACTGTCCTTTGGCGGCATCAGACAGTTTGTTGTAAAGAGAACCGGTGCAGGGAGATTTGCAAACTCCTTCTGCTGATTCTGCCATGCGGTACCAAAATTCCCCTTGAGATGGCTATATTTTTTAAGCTCCGGATAAGCATGGGCCGGAAGCATTTCGCCATGGGTGTAAACATTGATACCTTTTCCTTTTGTCTGTTCCAGTAATAACTGAAGGTCTCTTAAATCATGACCGGAAATAACGATAAACGGACCTTTCTCCACTGTTAAGGATACCTCGGTAGGCACCGGATGTCCATAAGTTTCTGTGTTCGCCCTGTCAAGGAGTGCCATACACTTGAGATTGATTTCGCCTACCTTCATTACGATAGGCAGAAGTTGATCCATAGTAAGATTTTCACCTACAGCAAACAGTCCCTCATAGAAGTAATTATTTACTGCTTCGTCAGAATATCCCAGTACCAGTGCATGATATGCATAGGCAGCAACGCCCTTTAATCCAAATAGGATTAATGATTTAAGGGAACGAGTATCTTCATTATCTGTCCAAAGTCGGGTCATATCGTATTCATCATTTCTGCTAAAGGAAGATGCACAGGAACTGCATCCGGAAATGAGTAATTCCCTTTCCCGTCTGACACTCTCAATTTGGGACAGAATCGTCTCTTTGTTAAAATTTACATTAGTCAAGGTTGTAAATAAGCCTTCAATCATGGCTTTGTGAGTGGATGCGGCAGGTTTATGACCATCGGAGGCTCTGGCAAGTCCAATCAGCGCTCCTGTCAGCTCATCCTGTAGTTTTGCCACATCGGCATTTTTACCACATACACCCATCTTTCCTGTACATCCGCCGCATCCGGCGGTCTGTTCACACTGAAAACAAAACATATTATCACTCATAGTATACTCTCCTTTATTATCTGTCTAAAATGCGTCCGTCAGTTGCAATGGTTATCACGTTCCAGGGAATAAATTTCCCGCTATTTTGTAATGCTGTTTTTGTAGCGATTTCGATACCACCACAGCAAGGGACTTCCATTCGCACAATGGTAACACTCTGGATATCGTTTTGCTGAATCATTTCCGTAAGTTTGTTTGTATAGTCCACTGCATCCAGTTTAGGACATCCAATCAAAGTAACATGTCCTTTGATAAAGTCCTGATGAAAATTGGCATAGGCATAAGCAGTACAGTCGGCAGCCACCAACAGTTTTGCGCCGTTAAACCAGGGGGCATTTACCGGGGCAAGCTTTATCTGTACCGGCCACTGGCGAAGCTGGGATGCCTGCTTTTTCTCCTTTGCCGCCAGAACGGCTTCTTCGTCATAGGCGGCTGCCTCTCTTTCTACAAAGGAGATGGCTCCGGTAGGACAGGTTGGCAGACAGTCACCCAGACCGTCGCAGTAGTCATCCCGAAGGAGCTTTGCCTTGCCATTCACCATACCGATGGCTCCTTCATGGCAGGCAGTGGCACAAGCGCCACAACCGTTACATTTTTTTTCATCTATTTCTATAATTTTTCGTATCATGGTTATTCCTCCTGACATTTGATGTGCTTGACGTTACGAGCTTATTTTAATAGACTGATAGGAGAATGTCTGTTGGAATTCCAACAAAGGAGCTTTTTTTATGGAAAAATATTATGGTATTTTATCCCAATGTCCTTTATTTTCTGGTATTGTGCAAGCTGATTTAAACGCAATGATAGGGTGTCTGAATGGAAAGAACGTAAAGGTTTCGAAAGGAAAGCCTATATTTCTTGAGGGAGATCCTGCCCGCTATGTGGGCGTTGTCCTATCAGGTACCGTACAGGTTGTCCGAGAAGATTATTACGGGAATCGAAGTGTTATGACTGTTTTGCAGCCCGGCGAGTTGTTTGTAGAGGTATTTTCCTGTGCCGGACTTGCAGCCATGCCTGTGAGCGTTATGGCAATCACCGATAGCGAGGTACTTCTTCTGGATTGTCGGCGTGTCTTTACATCGTGCTCTAATGCCTGTCATTTTCACAGCTTGTTGATAAAGAATTTATTGCAGGAGATGGCACAGAAAAATTTGGCACTGACTCAGAAAATCCGATATATGTCGCAAAAAACAACGAAAGAAAAGCTGATGGCATATCTTTTGGATCAGGCAAAACAACAGGAAAGTAAGGAGTTTGTAATTCCGCATAACCGACAATCACTGGCAGATTACTTAGGGGTAGAACGCAGTGCTATGTCTGCCGAAATTGGCAAACTGAAAAAGTGTGGGCAAATTGATACCCATGGTTCCTGGTTTTGCATAAAGTGAGTGCGGCACCTATCAAGAACCGTTTTGACAGAAAGAAAATAATTTTTAGAGGAGAAGAGAATATGATTCATCATTTTGAAATCTTAATAGATACCATGATGGGTATGACTTATGAAGAGGTGGAAATGGCTGTCAAGGAGAATGCTGTGGTTTTGCTTCCGACGGGTGTTGTTGAAGCACATGGGCCACATCTGCCATTGGGAACGGATATTTTTGCAAGTCTTAATCAGGCATTGGAAATCAAGAAATGTTTTGATGCGGCAGGCAGGAAGTGTGTTGTGGCGCCACCCTTTTATTTTGGCGGCACACAGGCCATGACCAGACAATTCGCAGGAACCTTTACCTCTTCTAAGGAAACGATTGTGTCGGCAGTAAAAGATATTTTGAAATCGTTAGATAGATTTGGCTTTCAGAAAACAGTGTTTTTGAATGCCCATGGAGATAACCTGCAAAGGGAGGCAATGCTTCAGGCAATTGTCGAGTCAAACGAAGTCCTCCATATGAAATCATATTGGCCGGAGTATGAAGATGATATTCCGTATCAGGGATTTACCGGAGAGGAAGATTATCTTTTGAAAATAGCTCCGTTTTCGTTAGAGGAGGCATTTGACATTGCAAGGTGGCCGGAGGATGAGTTTGATATTCATGCTTCTGCCTTTGAAACAGCGCTTATGATGGATATCTGCCCGCAGATGGTCCGCGAGGATAAGATCAAGGGGTTAAAGCCTACGATGTTGGTTGGAGAGCAGCGATGGAGATGGAATGAAGGAAATGCGGAGGATATTTCTCTTGTGCCAAAAGCATATGTAGGTGACCCGGCAGGTTATCAATACATAAAAGCGCATATGGATAAAGTGTATCAGGCATATGCGAATAGTTTGATGGAAATTTTATAAGTACTAATCAAAAATACGCTCCGATAGCGCAGTTTCTTACAGTATAGTATCATTTTAGCGCCTAACACGCCTCCCATTAGTAAACTGGCTATGTGAAAAATGGTCTCAGCAAAACCGATTTCCACCAGACTATAACCTCTGGCGGACAGGATGGCTACCCATGCGCCGGTCAGCGATAAATTTCCGAGCACAGAGGATAAATATAATTTTGTACAGTTTGTTCAAAATATGTTATATTCTATTATATCATTCCCCGCTTGATGCCATATTGGGGTACAGATGTTTTGAATTGGCTGAAGAGAGCCTGTCAATTTGCTTTTTCCCATGTCTGCAAAGTGGAATCGGGGCATATTATAGGTGCACAATTTGAAAGTCCAATGGAGAGTAGCTGGTTGTGATAAGAGTGAAAGGTAAATTCCAATGAAATTAAAAAACGTGTTGATTGTTGTAAAGGATATTGAAAAAGCAAAGGCTTTTTATAAGGAATTGTTTGGATTGGATGTGGTTCTGGATAATGATGGCAATGTGATTCTGACAGAAGGGCTGGTTTTACAGGAGAAAACTATCTGGAAACAATTCATAAATAAGGATGTCATCGCACAGAATAATGCCACCGAACTTTATTTTGAAGAGGCAGATATCGAAGGCTTTGCGGCAAAACTGGAGAACTACAAAGAGCCGATTCAGTATGTCAATCGGCTGATGGAACATTCCTGGGGACAGAAGGTAATCCGCTTTTATGACCCGGATGGTAATTTGATAGAGGTGGGTACACCGGTTTTGAATTAAGGCATTGATTTCGGATGGAGGTAGTTATGGTAGAAAGCAGACCAATTTTAAAAAACAAAATATATCTGTATTTGACGGAATTCTTCGCAGGGATGTCGGTTATGGCGGTGGAGCTTGGTGCCAGCAGGCTTTTAGCGCCCTATTTCAGTTCGTCCCAGATTGTATGGACCATTATTATCGGTACCATTATGATTGCTATGGCACTGGGCAATATTTACGGCGGCCGCAGTGCTGATAAGAACCCAAATCCGGATAAGCTGTATGGCAGAATTATCATAGCAGCTGTCTGGATTGCAGCGATTCCGGTTGTGGGCAAATATATTATTCTGGGAATATCGGCAGTGCTAATTTTTACGGTGAACAGCAATTTCTTAGTTGTTGCCGGATTTGCGGCCTGTATGGTCATTTTTGTTTTTCCGTTGTTTTTACTGGGAACGGTAACCCCTTCTCTTGTAAAGTTTACGGTGGATAATCTGGATGATAACGGAAGACTGGTTGGAAACTTAAATGCATCGAATACAATCGGCAGTATAATCGGAACTTTTGTGCCGACATTTATCAGTATTCCGGCGGTAGGAACTTCCGTCACATTTCTGATTTTTGCGGGTATATTACTGGCGCTTTCCATCATTTACTTCGTCTCTTCCAAGGTCAGCATTGGAAAGATAAAAAAGCTTCCGGTAGGAATTTTCCTTTTTGTTCTGTGCTGTGTGTTTGGGCATGATAATAGTTTTGCTTTCTGGCAGGATGATTTGACCTATGAAGGAGAGTCTATCTATAATTATTTGCAGGTATACGAGAATGAAGAGGAAGTGGTGTTATCCACTAACGTGCTTTTCGGGGTGCAGTCCGTCTATCAGAAAGAAAAAGGTCTGACTGGGATGTATTACGATTACGCAATGGCAGCACCATATATGACAGGGGTAAAAGAGAAAGAAAAGTTAAAAGTACTGATCCTTGGAAATGGAACAGGAACCTATGCAACGCAGTGTGTACGCTACTTTGATAATATGGACATTTCCGGTGTGGAGATTGACCAGAAGATTACCGACCTTGCTGTAAAATATTTTGAACTGCCGGACGATGTGGAAGTAACCACCTATGACGGCAGGGCATATCTGAATGCGATTGATGATCAATATGATGTGATTATGGTAGATGCTTATCAGGATATTACCATTCCGTTCCAGATGTCTTCCGTAGAATTTTTTACACTGGTAAAGGAACATCTGACAGAGGATGGGGTTATGGTAGTCAATATGAATATGCGAAGCAATGAAGAAGGCAATATCAATCAGTATCTTGCAGATACGATTTCCAATGTATTTTGCGAAGTTTATACGGTTGACGTGGCCGGTTCCACCAATCGGGAACTGTTTGCTTCCAATCATACGGATATGATGAACTGTTTCCAAAAGAACGTAACAATGGAAGAAAATCCAGAGCTTCTCTCCATGATGGAACGGGTAGAGGAGCATCTGACTGCCTATGAGGCGGGAGATTATCTGATGAGCGATGATAAGGCTCCGGTAGAACTTCTGGGGATGAAGATGATTGATGCACTGATTCAAAGTGAAGTGGCATATTATCGGGATATTTATGAAGAAGGCGGGATAGAAGCTCTGTTGCAGCAGTTGTAGCATTTCGGCAAGGGATATGCTTTCCTTGGGGGAAGTCAAATCATTGCAAGCAGAAAAGAATTTATTAAACTGTAAGTAAGAATAAAGAAAAATGTTTCGTAAAAATTTCGCCGGAATGGAGGAAATGCACTATGGGTGAGTTAGCCAAATTACCGAACATCGGAAAAGCAGTAGAGGAGCAGCTTAATCAGGTGGGGATCCTGCCAGAAAATTAAAAAATTTCAAAAAATTCCCATAAAAAACTTACCTCCCATTCGTATGTTAGGTATCAGCACTTGATAACAGGCGATGAATGGGAGGATTTTTTATGAAAAAGAAACTGGTTTATTTGTTACTGACATCGATGGTAGTGGGAAATGTATTGACCGGATGCGGCAATGCAACATCCGAGGAAGGCAGACATGAAACGACGGAAATTATAGCGAATGAGGAAGAAAACTCGGTAGAAGAAACTGGTAGTTATGAGCAGGAGATGACAACCAACGAAGCTGCGGAGACCTCTGTGGAAGAACTTAACGAAGGAAGCCGGATGGAAAGTGCCATGGAAGATAGTTCTGCCGCATTGGCAGATTATGCGGCGAGCGGTGCAGAAGAAAAGTGTATGGAGTATCCGGGATATGAGGATTATGATATTCCGATACCGAATACGGAAGAATATAATGCAATGGATGAAATGGGATTTACGGCGGTTTCTATCAATCGGCTTTCTACCTTTTCGGCAGATGTGGATACGGCTTCTTACAGCAATCTCCGCCGCATGATTGAAGATGGATATACACTGGAGGAAATACCTGACGGTGCTGTCAGAATTGAAGAGCTGCTCAACTATTTTGACTATGACTATGCACAGCCAAAACGAGGAGAAGCTTTTGGTGTTACGACAGAAATTGCTGACTGTCCATGGAATGAAAACACAAAAATTGCCATGATTGGATTAAATACGAAGGACATTGATTTTTCAGAGGCTCCGGCTTCCAATCTGGTCTTTTTGCTGGACGTTTCCGGTTCCATGTATGCGGAGGATAAGCTGCCGCTGCTGCAGAAGTCTTTTTCCATGCTGACAGAGAATCTGACGAAAAAGGATAAGGTTTCCATCGTCGTTTACGCCGGAGAAGACCGGGTCATTCTGGAAGGTATAGACGGTAGTGAAAAGAAGGAAATTTTAAGTGCCATTAACAGCCTGGAGGCGGGCGGCTCCACTGCCGGAAGCGCGGGAATTATGACAGCCTATGAAATTGCAGAGAAATATTTTATCAAAGGCGGCAATAACCGCGTGATTTTGGCAACCGACGGCGATTTGAACGTAGGACTGACCACACAGGAAGAACTGGAAGAGTTGATTACGGAGGAAAAGGAGTCTGGTGTCTATCTGTCTGTACTTGGTTTCGGGACGGAAAACATCAAAGACAACAAAATGGAAACACTGGCAGACAAGGGAAACGGCAATTACGCTTATATTGATTCCGTATCCGAAGCAAAGAAAGTGCTGGTAGAAGAAATGGGAGCAACGTTTGTAACGGTAGCAGAGGATGTGAAATTTCAGGTAGAGTTTAATCCGGAGGTTGTGACGGGATATCGTCTGATTGGCTATGAGAACAGACAACTGGCAGAACAGGATTTTGCGGACGATACAAAGGATGCCGGAGAAATCGGAGCAGGTCACACCGTAACGGTGCTTTATGAAATTATTACGGCAGATACGGAAGCTACTTATTCCGGAACTTCCCTTAAATATACCAAAGGGAAGAAACTGCCGGATGAGGAGTGGTTTACTGTTAATATCCGTTATAAGGAACCGGGGGAAAAGGAAAGCTGTTTGTCTTCCTATCCGGTAGATAAAAAGGCTTATGAAAAAGAAGCAAGCCAGGATATGCAGTTTGCCATGGCAGTAGCAGAGTTCGGGTTAGTAGTGAATGACAGTACCTACAAGGGAGATGCAAGCCTGCAGACAGTAATTGACAGGTTGAAAAATATTGATACCAAATCCGATGAGTACAAGGATGAATTCTGTTATCTGGTAAGAAGATTGGATAGAAATTGAAAGCCAGTGTCTATAGGTACTGGCTGAGAATACCACCCGCCTAACGGGTGGTATTGTTTTGTGCTTATCTTTCATCATCAGGGGAATAATTGTTGTATCCGGTCCACATGCATGCTCCCATATAGGTGTCATATATTTCAGAGGGCTTCATTTTGGAACCGCAAGGATAGTTCTTTTCCAATAGGCTCCAAATGCTGCGTGAATGGGTGGAGAACATGGCTGGATACTCTTTGGTAGTATCGCAGGCACAGAGATAATCCGGATAATCATAATACTTAATAAAGGAAGATTTGGAGTTGCTATGATTGGTTTGTGAATGGATATATGCGAGCAGCTTGCCACGATATGTTCCATAGGTGCTGATTCCATCAATAACACAGTCAATTCCTCTGTCACCGAAGCGGCACATCAGTTCATTAGAAAGGAAAAAGTACAGTAAGGAATAGATGGTGTTCATAACATATAGTCCATCTTCATAATGCCAGTTAATTGTATCAACTCCTTCAAAATTACAGGAAACTGTCTCTTTAGGACAGTCATCCCAGGAAGTCACAAAGGAGCATTTCTCGTCACCCTTGACGATGATTTTTGGAAGCGTCATCTTCATATGGGTATTATATCCCTGCCACATGGCAGGATGAAAATAATCACAGTAAATTTTGCCAATTGGAGAACATTCACTTAGAGGAATATCCTCTAACCATTTCCAGATATTGCTAAAATGGCATGAATAGAATTCTTCCTCTGCTGCATGTGGATCCAGGTGGATATATTTTTGTAGGGTACGGGGATCGCGGGGCAAATCATAATGCCCATAGAAATTTGTAACATTCAATTCCAAATCATGACTTTTTTGTTCAAGGGCAAGTAAGCCACCCCGGTAATGTCCATATTCGGTGCAGGCATCTGCGATGCACTGACAACCTTCGTCACCAAAATAATCTACCGCTTTTCTTGTAATAAAGTAGAATAATAGAATGTACAGGTTTTCAAGTATGCTGACCTGATTCTTATAATTCCAATCAATATCTTTTATTTTCATAGGGACCTCCAGTAAATCATATTTTATTTTCTTAGGAATCGAAGAGTAGCGTACTGTTCCGAATCACAGAAACTGACATCATAGGGAATACCATATCCGTCAATGAGTGCGGAATAAATTACAGAATTGTATACCTTTTCAACATCCCAGGCATGATAGGTATCAAACATTTCTGCAATGGGATCACGCTTTATTTTTATTTCCAGTTCATCCGGTGTAAAATTCTTCTCTAACTGATATCTGGGGTCAAGAAAAACGTCACCCTGTTCAATAAAATTTTTTATAGAAGGTGCGATTCCTTCTCTGCGATGTAGTTCACGCATTCGTTCTCCACGATGATAACCAAAGTTATATATCGACTGTGTCAGGGCATCCTTGTTTAAATCCTCTAAAACGGCTTTCCCCATAAAAATAAGCATTAATCCAAAAATCGTATCAATGGATGGGATTAAATCCCCTTCAAAATCATCCCAGGGCTGCTTCTTATATGGTGGGAGGGGATAAGGTGTTTGATTTGCTTCTCTGCAATAAATATAAAATCTGCAACAATCGCTGCCATTCGTAAGTGTTTCGCACAGATTCACCTGGATGGAAGGATCATAGCCGCCATAGATTCTGTGATGTACCTCTTCACAAAAGATGAAGCCGATACGATGACCGTCCGGCAGACATCCCCACATATCGGCATCAGGGCAGCAGGAATAAAGCATCTTGTGAGATTCTTCCGATAATTCAACTTTAATTTTATCTGGGTCAAATCTCGGGTCATTCATTAAGTCATAATGAGCTGCCAGATTTACCAAATTAGGAGCAAGACCTAAGGAATCAGTAATTCCGCGCATACGTTCCCCGCGTGCCTGTCCATAATCCCGGACTCCTCGCCTTACAGCAGCTTCGCCCTTCAAACCATGCAAATCGATGCAGGTTTTGGCTATAAAATAGAATAGTCCTACCCAGTAGAATTGTTGTTTTTCGGCAGGATCTTTTTCGATATACTGATTTTTTGAAATCATTTCAACCACTCTCCTTTTAATTGTATTATAAGAAAAGTGCCTGCATAATAATTGTAAAAAGTGAACCCAATCATTTTAGGAATAGATGTTTTTGGCTATTTCAATAAATTTTTTCATTGCTTTAGTAGGAGAAAGATTTGCCCGGTGTGCCAGAAAAATATCTCTTTTTGCAGAAGCATCGTCTATTTTATAATATTTTAAAGAATCATTTCGAGCGGTCAGCCGGATGAGTGTATCCGTAACAAATGCCAGCCCGACCCCCTGCTTGGCCAAATTATATGCAGTCATCAATTGATTTAAATAGAGCATATTCTCAGGATGAATATCGTTGTGCTCAAAGATGGACATGCTGCGTGCATACAAATCGTGTCCTTGTGTCAACAGGATAAAACGTTCCTTTGCCAATTCATTGATAGGGATACAAGGTTTGAAAAGCTCTATCTTGTCTGCACAGATATCCTCATAAGATAATTGATAGTCCAGATACCTATCGTTTATGGGGTTTGAAGAGGGAATCCCTAATAAGATATGTTCGGAAAACAAAGTATGGGCGATAAATTGTTCTTTTGGGCAGGTTCCCCCGTCCAGGATTAAATCAACATTTTTCGTCTTAATATCCTCGTATAATCTGATGGAATCCGATTCTGTGATTTGTAGGGAAACGCCGGGGTATTGTTCGGCAAAAATTTTTATGATAGGAGGCAGCATACAAGAGGAAAAAAAATTTGCCCCACCTACATTTAATTTACCGCATTTCAAATCATTGATTTCCAATAACTTATTATTCAGGTCATATTCAATCATATTAATTTTTTCAACGGCATCAATATAGGCTTCTCCTGCTTCTGTTAAGGTCAGTGGTGTCGTAGACCTGTTAAATATTTTATTGCCGATTTTTTTTTCCACTCTGCTTACTGCTGTACTCAATGCCGGTTGGGATATATAGAGATTCCTGGCAGCATTGGAAAAACTTCCTGCCTTATATACTTCATATACATATTCCATTTCATTCATATTACTTCATCCTCTCAATGGTTTATAAATTATATTTATAAGTTTCATAAATTTATTTTATTTGATTATACCAAAAAGGGATGCTAGAATGAAGCCCAAACAGAAGATGAAGATGTGAAAGATAAAGGAGTCTTTGTAAAGAGCAGGGACTTTTTTCATTTTTTATGAAGGAGACAACGCTATGATTTCAGCAAGAGTAAACAGAGTAACAGCATCTAAGACGATGGCAATTACAGCAAAGGTAAAAGAAATGACAGGAGAGGGCATCGATGTCATTGATTTTAGTGTTGGAGAACCGGATTTTATGACACCGGACCATATTAAAGCCGCAGGCAAGAAAGCAATTGATGATAATCATACAAAATATACAGTGGTAAATGGAATTCCGGAATTACGAAAAGCAATTGCGAAGAAGTTGATGGAAGAAAACGGAATCCCTTATTCCGAAAAACAGATTTGTGTCGGAACAGGGGCAAAGCAACCATTATTTAATGCGGTATTTGCTGTCTGCGATGAAGGAAGTGAAATCATGATTCCCACACCCAGTTGGGTCAGCTATGAAGAAATTGTGAAGTTATCCGGTGGGGTTCCCATTTTTGTTCCTTGTGATGAAAAAAGAAACTTTGAATTAGATATTGCGGCAATTGAAAATGCGATTTCAGAAAAAACGAGAGCTATTATTATCAATTCACCCAATAATCCCACTGGTGCGGTTTATTCCAGAAGCACATTGGAAAAGCTGGGTGAATTAGCGGTAAAACATCACTTTTACATCATCAGCGATGAGGTGTATGAAAAACTTGCCTTTGATGTGGAATTTACCTCTCCTGCATCGATTTCTGAGGCAATACAGGAGCAATGTATTACCATCAATGGACTTTCCAAGTCTTATTGCATGACAGGCTGGAGAATAGGGTATGCGGCTGCCAATGATGAGGTGATAGATGCAATTAAAAAAATACAGAGCCATACAACCTCAGCGAGCAATTCCATCACGCAGTATGCCGCACTGGAAGCATATATGGGGGATCAAAACGTGGTAGCGCAAATGACAGAGGCCTATAAAAGAAGAAGAGATTATATCTTGCAACGGATTGAAACAATGAAGTTTGTAAAGGCATGCAGGGCAGCCGGGACTTTTTACGTTTTCCTGGATATCAGTGGATTGTTTGGAAGAAAGTATAAGGGAGAAATGATTTCGTCCTCTGTGCAGCTTGCAAATTTATTGTTATCCGTTGCGCATATTGCGGTTGTCCCAGGTGATGCGTTTCATGCTGATAATTATGTGCGAATTTGTTATGCGGTTTCGGATGAAAATATCAGAGAGGGCATGAATCGTCTGGAAAAATTCTTGAGAGAGGTTGAATAAGAGAACATGAAAGTATTTTTGAAGGATGAAATTCATCAAGAGGCACGTGCACTTCTGGAAAGTCGCGCGGAAATCATAGAGGATTGGGAAAGAATCGGAGAAGTAGATGCAATTGTTGTACGAAAGATTAAGATTCCTGACTATGTTTTTGAAGAGGCAGGGAACTTAAAGGTTATCGGATTTCATGGAAGCGGAATGAATGGAATCAATTTGGAAGAGGCTAAAAAGCATCAAGTGGATGTTTTTGCAGTTCCCGGTCTGAATGCACAATCCGTAGCGGAATTAAATGTAACATTGGCATTGGATCTTGCGCATATGGTTTCATGGTCCTCTCACGAAATAAAGCAGGGAAAGGATATGAAAGACGGGTTGCACAGGTTCCGGGGACACGAAATAAGCAACAAAACAGCGGGTATTATTGGAATGGGAGCCATCGGTACAATGACAGCAACGTTATTGATGGATGGCTTTCATATGAAGGTATATGGATATTCCAGATCCTTTACATCTGAAAAAGCAAAGGCCCTACAGGTTATGTATGCTGATTCCATAGATGAAATACTGAAAATCTCAGATTTTGTTTTCATTGCGCTACCTCTTACAAATGAAACCAAAAACCTTATTACCTATGAAAAGATAGAGCAGATGAAGCCCTCCGCATACTTAATCAATGCAGCAAGAGGAGGAATTGTAAATGAGGAAGATTTATGCAGAGCATTAGAAAACCGATTGATAGCCGGAGCCGCATCAGATGTATTTGCAACGGAACCGGTCAATCCGGAAATTCCGCTTGTCCGATTTGACAATTTCATTGCAACACCACATATAGCCGGAAACAGCGAAGAAGCTTTGTACCGGGTCGGTATGGGTGTTGTAGAAGGGATTTTGAAGCGGTTAAAGGAACAAGGAATTCAGTAAGGAAGGAAAAACCATGCAAATAATAGATTATGAATTATTCGTTCACGCCGAAATTCCTCAGTTTATGACAAGTAGCAGAATGACGGATGATATCTATGTTCAGTTCAGGAAAGCACAGGGAAATGCTTATAAAAACATAATCCGCAAATATGATTTTTTGAAAAAAGATTTTGTTGAGTATACGGAAGGAGAACACCCGGTCTTATCACCAAGTGGCAGGTTTCTGTGCTTCTGTAAAGCGGAAGGAGAAGAGAAACATGGAATTTACATCATAGATACAGAAACACAGGAAGAAATAAAAATAGGGGTGTTTGCTAGACCTTCAGAAATTGCATGGTCTCCGGATGAAAAAAGGATATTATTTTCTTGTGCTACAAAAGAACCATTTTCCCCGGCGGATTTGCCAAAGTTACAAAATACTCTATGGATGGACAGGCTAAAGTTTAAAACGGATGAGGTTGGTCTTTCAGACGGCTCATACAGGCACATACAAATGTATGACCTTACGGAAAACAGACTTTTCGGAATTACAGAGGGCCGGAATGATTATTCTTCGCCATGTTTTCTTGGAAATGACAGAATTGTTTTTTCAGGGGTTCCTAAGGAACAGGATAATTCAGATGAAGCGTATCTTTTCATATATGAAATAAGCTCCGAATGGAAAAAAAGTTTTAAAGGCCCAGGAGGACCGATACATCATCTTGTGGCAAGCCCGGATGCATCAAAAGTTGCCATGTTGGCTCATGACAATCATTTCTGGGAGGCTACCTCTTTTGGACTGTATCTATTTGATACAGAGGCTGAAAAATGGATACATATACTGGAAGACCAGGATATCTATTTCGGAAATGGTATTGATAATGATACGGGATTTAAGAACCAGGCTTTTTCCCTGTTATGGGAAAACGACAATCAGAATATTATTCTTCCGGTGGTGGATGATTACAAGGTGAATTTATACAGGGTTTCCTGTTCAACCAATAGAAAAGAACTGCTCAATGGGGAAGATACGGTCAGTTTTTATATGGGAGCATCCTGCAAGGGACTTCTTGTGATGACTTCATCAGAAGACTGCCTGGCAAGGTTGGAGCTGATTGTAGAAAATCATGTGCGTTCGATATTATGGGAAAGCGAAATCAATGCCCGGAAATATGAGCTTGTGAGGAGCCAGAAATTTACTTATTATGACAGCAAAAAGCGAGAAAGAATGGGTCACTATTTTCAAGCGGTGGGAAAGAAAAAAGGACTGGTTCTGCTCATTCATGGAGGACCACATTACTGCTTTGGATATGACTTTTCCTTTGACATTCAGCTTCTAGCAGCAAACGGATATGAGGTGGTTATTTGCAATCCTGCCGGAAGTATTGGATATGGAGAGGAGATATCGGGAGAAACGTACCATGACTGGGGCGGGAAAGATTTTGAGGAAATCATGTCCTGTGTGAATACAGCGAGGACAGAGTTTGGAATGGGAAACGCTCCGGCAGCGGTTATGGGAGGCAGTTATGGCGGATTTATGACAAACTGGATTATCAGCCACAGCAATCTGTTTTCCTGTGCAATTTCTGAAAGAAGCACCTGCAATAGATACAGTCAGGCCGGAACCAGTGACTGTGCTTTTCGGTATGGGATGTTTGAATTCGATGGGCTTGCATGGGAGCATCCGGAGCATTATATGGAACACTCTCCCATTACCTATGTGAAAAATATTCATACACCGGTACTACTTTTACATGGAGAAAAAGACATGAATTGTTCCATTGAGCAGAGTGAGGAGTGGTTTTCGGCATTGAAAATGGAAGGAAAGGAAGCCTATTTTGCTATCTTTCCGGGACAGTACCACAATTATAAGGACAGCGGATCGCCGGACTGTAGAAGAGAGAGATGCCAATTGATTTTGTGGTGGCTTCACAGAAATATGAATGAACAAAAGGAGTAACTGCCGTTATGTTGGAAAGTCTGATGAGATATTTCGAACCTTATGGAAAAGGAGTAAGTGTTCTGATAGAAGACCTTTTTACAGGAGAAATCATCAGCAGAAATGCTGCCTGCCGCTTCCCTTCAGCGAGTCTGATTAAATATCCGATTTTATATAGCTTTCTGGAAAAGGTATCAAATGGAGAAGAATCCTTGAAGGATATTCATATTTTAAGGGAAACGGAAAAAGTGGGAGAAAGCGTGTATGATACGGGAATTCTCAGGGAATTACACGCAGGGATTGAAGTAACGACTGAGGACTGCCTAAGACTGATGATAGATATCAGCGATGACACTGCGACTAACATTATTATGAAAAGAATGTCTTTCCAATCTATGAATGAAGCATTTACCCGATACGGACTGACCAGTACCTCTGTCGGAAGATATATGATGGAGTATAAAGGCATTGAGAAAGGCCGCGACAATTTTATTTCCGCTCAGGATACCAATAACCTATCAAAGCTTCTTTTAATGAGTGCGCATCTGTCACAGGAATGTCGGGGAATGGCGCTTGATGTGCTGCTTAAACAGAGAGAAAATGATGGGTTCAATAAACTGTTTCCAAAGGAAATACCCTATGCGCATAAGTGCGGGTGCATAAAGCAATATCAGTTAGATCATGAATGTGGAATTCTGTACCAGAATGGGAAACCTCGACTGACCATAAACTTTTGTTCAAAGGGACTCAAGGATTCCAGAGAATTAATGAACAAGGTAGGAAAGGAAATTTATACGATTCTTTTTGAAAAATGAAAGTAGTAAATAAAAATTTTGAGGTGTAAGACAGGCTTATATGCGATTTGGATTAGGTATTTGAAATCGTTAGAAAAGCAAAGGATGATGTAAAATGAATTATAAGACTTTTTGGCTGCCGCCAAATGCAAGTTATGTAGAATATATTGTCAATGATTCCTTAATCAATAAGTTTTTTGAAGTTAATAATCCGGATAAGAAGGACATTGTGATTAATGTGCCAGACGGTTGCGTAAATCTTTGGTTCTTGTTTAATGAACATAAGTGCCATGCAAGAATAGTAGGAAGTGGTATTGAAGGTGTGCGCTCTATGGTCAGCGATACAGAAAAATGTTTCGGCGTAAAATTTAATGCCGGAATGCTTCCGATGAAACTTATGAACGATGAAAAATGTATTATGAATGAAAACTATGCATTAAACCGTTACCTGGATGTGGCGGAACTGGAGCATTTGCTGGAGCAAAGTGAGAGTCCGGAAGACAGAATGCAGATATTTCTCGATAACAGTGTGTGTTTCGGAGAGGTTTTAGAGGATAATCTTTCGCAGATGATTATCGCATACATAAATGATAGAAATGGAAATGCTGATATTGCTGCGATGGCAGATGAACTGGGCTATTGCCAGCAATATTTGAGTCGTGTATTCAAAAAGATGGTTGGCATGACAATGAAACAGTATGCCTGCATTGTACGGACTCAATATGCCTTTTCACAGATAAAAAACGAATCAACGATTCAGATATGTGATACTTTGGGATATTATGATCAGCCACATTTTATTAAGGAATTTAAAAGATATTCGATGATGACTCCTAATCAGGCGTATAATACAGCGTATCATTTTGTTTGATTTTATTTTAAGTAAGTTAACTTTTTACAATCATTCTTTGATTTATCGCAATATAATGATTACATTACAAGGGCGTAATTGCAGAGCATTTGCGTTCTTATTTTTATTTTCAAGGAGGAAAAGTTATGAATAAAAAAATCTTACTTTTAATGGGCCTGGTATCCTGCACTGGTTTTGCTTTGTTTGGATGTGGTACATGATCGTCTTCAGAGAGTATTGCAAGCACTACGAATGAAGAAACTGTTGTTGAAGAAACAATAGCAGAAGAAGCAACTGTGGAGGAAGAGAATGATACTGCAGAGGGAGAAGTAGAAGAAGAGGAGGCAGAAGGCGTTACGGTAACACCACCATCTAATCTTATCACACCGGGGGTACTTACCTATGCAATCAATGCTAATTTCCCACCCTATGAGTATCTGGACGATAATCAGGAGGTCACAGGATTTGATGTTGAGTATGTACAGGCAATGGCAGATCTGATGGGATTAGAGGTTGAAATTGTTGATATGCAATGGGACAACCTGATTACCTCTCTTCAGGCAGGAAGGATTGATATTGTAAACTCTGCAGTATATATCAATCCGGAACGAGATGAAGTAATTGATTTTGTTCCGTATATGTATATCGGAGAAATTGTGCTTGTAAACGGAGATTCCGATTATGACTTTACGGATACGGATGGTTTATCGGGATTAAAAGTCGGTGTAATTACAGGCTCCATTGAAGAAACATATTGTACAAGCTTTAATGAGGAGTTTGAAGCAGAAGGAAAAGAATTGATTGATATCCATTCTTTACCGAGCTTGAATGACTCGCTTGTTGCATTGGCTTCCGGTCAGCTGGATGCCACACTGACATCTTCTGCAACTGCTGCTTATCTTGAAGTAGAACAGCCTGGAGTATACAAGAATATTGCATCCTTTGCACTTGACGATGTTGTGGGAATCTGTGTACAGGAAGGCGATACGGAAATGTCAGATGCATTGACAAAATGCGCAGAAATTCTATATGAAAACGGAACATATGAGCAATTAATGGAAAAATATGGTTTGTCAGAAACCATGAGCTATTGGAAATAGAAAGCAATATCTATTGATTGACTTAAATGATAGATTGGACTAAAGGAAATAATATTATGACAATTCAAGGTATATGGGAGATTTTTTCAACAAAAATGCTGATTGAGGGCGCGGTCATGACGTTAAAGTTGACTGCGCTGTCAGAAGCGCTGTCTATTGTTTTTGGTTTTTTTCTGGCACTTATGAAAACAGGTAAAAATAAGTTTTTATCCAAAATTATTGATGTTTATATTTGGCTGTTTCGCGGCTTGCCACTAATACTTGTACTAATTTTTGTATACAACGTTTTCCCACAATGGGGAATTAAATTAACGGTTTTTCAATCTGCTGTATTTTCATTGGTTCTGAATGAAACAGCCTATATGGTCGAGATTATGCGAAGTGGTTTAACCTCTGTAGATGCAGGACAGAAAAGAGCAGCTAAGGTATTGGGATTATCCAATGTGCAGGTTTTGTATTACATTGTTCTGCCTCAGGCTATTCGGGTGTTGATTCCTCCAATTGGAAATAATTTGATTGGAATGCTGAAAACTTCATCCATGGCATCCGTAATTAGTTGTGGTGATTTGATGCGAAGAGCAAATCAGATTGCCGCATCGAATTTCAGATATGCAGAAACTTTGATTGCAGCCGGAATATATTATTTGTTTTTTTCTGCTGTGTTGGCATGGGTTTTGAGAATGGTGGAAAATCATTTTGATATTCAGGTTGCAAGAAACAAGAGAAGGAAAAAAGAGGAAGAAAATGAAATCAGTAATCATTCATGCAAAGAATATAAGTAAAAAGTATGGTAATACAACAATCATCAAGGATGTTTCACTTGATATCAGAGCCGGAGAAAGAATAGTCTTGATAGGACCATCGGGATCAGGAAAATCCACATTGTTGCGATGCATGTCAGGTTTGGAAGATATTGATTCGGGGATAGTTTCCTATTGTGACATTCCGATTAGGGATAAGAATCTTTATGAGAGGACAGATATTGGTATTATCTTTCAATCTTTTGATTTGTTTAAGCACTTGACTGCAAAAGAGAATATTATGCTTGCTCCTATGAAGGTAAAAAGAATAGACAAAGACGAGGCAGAAAAAAGGGCAATAAAATTATTGGAAATGGTACATCTTTCGGAACGCGCAGACTACTATCCGGATGAATTATCTGGTGGACAACAGCAGCGTATTGCCATTGCACGAGCACTTGCCATGGAACCAAGATTAATGTTTTTTGATGAGCCGACATCGGCCCTTGATCCTGAAATGACGGTTGAGGTTCTGGATATTATTGTTGAACTTGTAAAAAAAGGAATGACTGTTTTTATCGTAACTCATGAGATGGAATTTGCTCGTCGAGTGGGGGACCGAGTAATCTTCATGGATGCAGGGGATATCATTGCGGATATGAAACCAGATGATTTGAAATTGGAAAAGGTTACAAACCCGAGAATACGCCAGTTCTTGAGCCAATTGAGTCAGTATAACTAATAGTGAGAATGTGGTCGTATAAAATTATGATAATAGTACTAATTAGACAAACGGTAATTATGTTACTGCTGATTTTGGTAGGAATATACTGCCGCTATAAAAGGATTGTTACGGATATTGGAAAGAAAACAATTTCAAATCTGATAGTGAATGTGGTATTGCCTTTTAATATCATTCATGCCTATATGATGGAAATAAATCAGGACTTTTGGAAAACTTTTTTTGAGGTGATGATTGTCACAGCATTGTATCAGGTAATGGCTTTTGTGATTGCAAAATCATTTTATTACAGGGTTGAGCAAGAAAAGAGATGCGTTTATCAATATGCTACAATCTGTTCAAATGCTGGATTTATCGGAAATGCTGTTGCAGAATCCTTGTATGGTCAAATGGGGATTTTGTATGCTTCCATATTTCTGATTCCCCAGAGAATTATGATGTGGACAGCAGGCATCTCCTTCTTTGCCAAAGAAGACGGGAAGCATGTATTAAAAAAAATACTTCTTCATCCTTGCATGATTGCAACATACATTGGCATTTTGCTATTGGTATTTCAGATTTCCATTCCAGATGTCTGCAACAGTGTGATTGTTTCAATAAGTAACTGCTGTACTGCACTGACAATGATGTATCTGGGAATGATTTTATACGGTGTGAATATTAGACAGCTATTTGACCGAAATCAGCTGCAATTTGCATTAATCAGATTAATTTTTATTCCGATGGTTGTTTTGATTATGTGCAGGGTATTTTCAGTGGACAAGCTTGCGGCACAGGTATGCGTGCTGTTATCCGGTATGCCGGCAGGAAGCACAACTGCAATTCTTGCAACACAATATCATAAGAATGAGGATGAAGCGGCAAAATGTGTGTGCAGCAGTACGATTCTTTCGCTATTTACTATTATTTTGTGGGGTTATCTTGCCTACTATATCTTATAGAATTCTGTGGTGCTGTGCTGAAGAGAGGCTTATTTTAATTAAAGTAAAAAAATATATAAAAGTTTGAAAAAAATATTGCATCTTCTTTTGTATTATGGTATACAATAGATATAAAAGAAATGCGTTGAAAGAGACTCGCCTTATGGAAAACAACAGGAATACAGCGTCACCGACTGAGAGCGTTGTTTGTGGGAGATAGGGGATGGGAACACTCCGGAGCAGATTACCTGAACCATATTACTGAAAAATCAGTAGGAAACAGATGCTAGGGTAATACGTTTACACGCGTTAAGTGTTAGAGTGGGCAGGGCGATGAAACATCTTGTTTGAGATGGCGGCTTGTCAATGCGGGTGGTACCGCGGGTAAAGTAGATTATCCGTCCCGGAATACAGAAAATGTATTCCGGGACTTTTTTGCGTGATTCAGCAGAGTCAGAAGGACTCGGATGCAGACGACATGCTAGCATGGGAGGCAGCAGACGAGGACTTATGACGAGCAGAAAAGTCCCGGAAGTAAGCGAAAAGGAGACCAAAAAAATGAAAACAGGAAACATTTACAGAGACGTAACATTACAGCAGATTAGTGAGCAGGACATCGGAAAAGAACTCCGAGTTGCCGGGTGGGTTGAAAATATCAGAGACCATGGCGGTGTATCTTTCGTGGATTTACGGGACATGTACGGCGTATTGCAGGTCGTTATGAGAGATACCACTCTTTTGAACGGCTTAACCAAGGAAATGAGTGTTTCGATTGAAGGATTGATTGAAAAAAGAGATGAAGAAACCTACAATCCGAAAATACCGACCGGAACCATTGAGTTAGAAGCTCATAAAGTGGAAGTCTTAGGAAAAGTATATAAACAGCTTCCTTTTGAAATTATGACATCGAAAGAAACGAGGGAAGATGTGCGTTTAAAATACCGTTATCTGGACTTAAGGAATCAGAAGGTAAAGGATAATATCATTTTCCGCTCCAAAGTCATTGCATATCTTCGGGAAAAAATGACCGAGATGGGCTTTCTGGAAATCCAGACACCGATTCTGTGTGCTTCTTCGCCGGAAGGTGCCAGAGATTATATCGTACCGTCCAGAAAGTTTAAAGGAAAATTTTATGCGCTGCCACAGGCACCGCAGCAGTACAAACAGCTTTTGATGGTGTCCGGCTTTGATAAATATTTCCAGATTGCACCATGCTTCCGGGATGAAGATGCGCGTGCAGACCGTTCTCCGGGAGAATTTTATCAGCTGGATTTCGAGATGAGCTTTGCAACTCAGGAGGATGTCTTCCGGGTAGGCGAAGAAGTATTGTCCGCAACCTTTGAAAAATTTGCACCGGAAGGCTACGAAGTTACCAAGGCCCCTTATCCGATTATCAGCTACAAACAGGCTATGTTAGAGTTTGGTACGGATAAACCGGATTTACGCAATCCTCTTCGGATTATTGATTTAACTGAGTTTTTCCAGAAATGCTCTTTCAAACCCTTCCACAATAGAACAGTTCGTGCAATTAAAGTGCATGCAGAAATGTCCAAAGGGTTCCATGAGAAGCTTTTAAAATTCGCTACTGATATGGGAATGGGTGGACTTGGTTATCTGGAAGTGGAAGAAGATATGTCTTATAAGGGTCCAATTGATAAATTTATTCCGGAGGAGCTGAAAAAGGAACTTGCCAAACTGGCAGGTCTTACAGTAGGTGATACGATTTTCTTCATGGCAGACAAAGAAGAAAAGGCAGCTTACTATGCAGGACAGATTCGGAACGAACTGGGCGAGAAGCTGGATTTGATTGAGAAAAATGCATACCGTTTCTGCTATGTCAATGACTTCCCAATGTTTGAGTTAGACCCGGATAGCAAGCAGATTGGCTTCACGCACAATCCGTTCTCCATGCCACAGGGCGGTCTGGAAGCATTGCAGACGAAAGACCCGTTAGAGATTCTGGCTTATCAGTACGATATCGTATGCAACGGTGTAGAGCTTTCTTCCGGTGCAGTCAGAAATCATGATATGGAGATTATGGAAAAGGCCTTTGAAATTGCAGGCTATGATAAAGAAACATTGAAAAATAAGTTTGGTGCGCTTTACAATGCGTTCCAGTTTGGTGCTCCGCCACACGCAGGCATGGCACCGGGTGTAGACCGTATGATTATGCTGCTTCGTAACGAAGAGAACATTCGTGAAGTAATTGCGTTCCCGATGAATGGCAATGCACAGGACTTGATGTGCGGTGCGCCAAATGATGTAACCGAGCAGCAGCTTAGGGAAGTGCATATTAAGATAAGGCAGTAAATACGGAGGGAATCATGGCAAATATTATTAGTGACGAAACAATTGAATATGTCGGTATTCTGGCGAAGCTGGAGCTTTCTGAGGAACAGAAAGAACAGGCCAAAAAGGATATGGGCAGAATGCTTGATTACATTGATAAACTGGGGGAACTGGATACCGAAGGTGTAGAGCCGATGTCCCATGTATTTCCGGTACAGAATGTTTTTCGTGAGGATGTTGTTACAAACTGTGACACAAGGGAAGAGTTACTCTCTAACGCACCGGAGGAAAAAGATGGTATGTTTATGGTTCCACGTACTTTTGAATAAGGAGGCAGACAGATGAGTCTACTGGACATGACTGCGGTAGAGCTTGCCGCAGCAATCAAAGAAGGAAAAACAACAGCAGTAGAAGCAACGAAAGAGGTGCTTGCTCAGATAGAAGCAAAAGAAGAATGCTATCACTGCTATGTCACATTGGATAAAGAAGCTGCTCTGTCACAGGCACAAGCGGTACAGGCAAAGATAGAAGCAGGTGAATTGAACGGCCCCTTAGCGGGGGTTCCGGTTGCAATCAAGGATAATATGTGTACGGAGGGGATGTTAACCACCTGTTCTTCCAAAATTCTGGAAAACTTTGTACCTACTTTTTCGGCAGAAGCAGTTATCAATTTGCAAAAAGCAGGTGCGGTTATCCTTGGAAAAACTAATATGGATGAGTTTGCGATGGGCTCCACCACAGAAACCTCTGCTTATGGAGTAACCAGAAATCCATGGAATCCGGAGCATGTGCCGGGAGGATCTTCGGGAGGCTCCGCAGCGGCGGTGGCAGCAGATGAATGCTTTTATGCCCTGGGTTCTGATACCGGTGGTTCCATCCGACAGCCGGCATCCTTCTGTGGAGTAGTCGGTATGAAACCTACTTATGGAACGGTGTCCCGCTACGGATTGATTGCATATGGTTCTTCTTTGGATCAGATTGGACCGCTTGCGAAAGATGTAACAGATTGTGCAACAATTCTCGAAGTTATTTCCTCCCATGATGCGAAGGATTCCACTTCGGTAGACAGACAGGATACTGATTTTACCAAGGCCCTGATTGATGATGTCAAGGGCATGCGGATTGGTATTCCGAATGATTACTTCGGGGAAGGACTGAATGAAGAGGTAAAAGCAGCCGTTTTACAGGCGGCGAAGATTTTGGAAGAAAAGGGTGCCATCATAGAATGGTTTGATTTAAGTCTTGTTGATTATGCAATTCCGACTTACTATACCATTGCGGCAGCGGAAGCAAGCTCTAACCTGGAGCGCTTTGACGGTATCAAATACGGATATCGTACGCAGGATTATGCGGGACTCCATAACATGTACAAGAAATCCCGTTCCGAAGGCTTTGGTGAAGAAGTAAAACGCCGTATTATGTTAGGCTCCTTTGTATTAAGCTCCGGTTATTATGATGCTTATTATCTGAAAGCATTGAAAGTAAAGGCTTTAATTAAGAAAGCCTTTGATGAGGCGTTTACAAAATATGATGTAATTTTAGGACCGGTAGCACCGACTACGGCACCGAAGCTTGGAGAAAGTCTTTCCGATCCGATTCAGATGTATTTAGGTGATATCTATACAATTGCCGTCAATCTTGCAGGGTTGCCGGGCATCAGCCTTCCCTGTGGCAAGGACAGCAAGGGACTACCGATCGGTTTACAGCTTATTGGTGATTGCTTCCAGGAGAAGAAGCTGATTCAGACAGCATATGCTTATGAACGGGCAAGGGGAGCATTCCCGCTGACAGCAAAGGAGGTGCGCTAGGATGGCAAAAGAATATGAAACCGTTATTGGTCTGGAGGTACATGTGGAACTGGCGACCAAGACCAAAATTTTCTGTGGCTGTTCCACTGCTTTTGGTGCAGCTCCGAATACGCAGACCTGTCCGGTCTGTACCGGTATGCCGGGTTCCCTTCCGGTATTGAACAAGCAGGTTCTGGAATATGCGATTGCGGTAGGGCTTGCAACCAACTGCGATATTACCAGATATAGTAAATTTGACCGAAAGAATTACTTTTATCCGGATAATCCGCAGAACTACCAGATTTCTCAACTTTATCTGCCAATCTGCCGGAATGGCGGAGTAGAGATTGAAACGGAGGAAGGCGGTAAGAAAACGGTTGGTATCCATGAAATCCATATGGAAGAGGATGCCGGTAAGCTGATTCATGATGAGTGGGAAGACTGCTCGTTAGTAGACTTTAACCGTTCCGGCGTACCGCTTATTGAAATTGTTTCTGAGCCGGATATGCGCAGTGCTGAAGAAGTTATTGCTTATCTGGAGAAACTGCGTCTGATTATCCAGTATCTTGGGGCATCGGACTGTAAGCTGCAGGAGGGCTCCATGCGTGCTGATGTTAACCTTTCCGTTAGAGAGATCGGAGCAGAAAAGTTTGGTACGAGAACTGAAATGAAAAACCTGAATTCTTTTAAGGCGATTGCCAGAGCCATTGAAGGAGAACGGGAACGGCAGATAGATTTAATCGAAGAAGGAAAAGCGGTTGTGCAGGAAACCAGAAGATGGGATGATGCGAAGGGAGAATCCTATCCGATGCGAAGCAAAGAGGATGCACAGGATTATCGTTATTTCCCGGACCCGGACCTTGTTCCGATTATGGTAAGTGATGAAATGTTAGAGGCAATTAAGGCAAAACAACCGGAATTCCGTACTGAGAAAATGAAGCGTTACAAAGAAGAGTTTGATATTCCGGATTATGATATCGACATCATTACCAATGCAAAGCATATGGCAGATTTATTTGAGGCAACGGTGGCTATCTGCAACCAGCCAAAGAAAGTATCCAACTGGCTGATGGGTGAAACCATGCGCCTGATGAAAGAGAAAGAAGTGGATGTAGAAGATTTGCATTTTTCTCCGGAAAATCTGGCCAAATTGATTGCACTGGTGGACAGCAAGGCGATTAACAGCTCTGTTGCCAAGGAAGTTTTTGAGGTAATGTTTGAAGAAGATGTGGATCCGGAAAAATATGTAGAAGAAAAAGGCTTAAAAACAGTCAATGATGAAGGAGCACTTCGTAAAACCATAGAAGAGGTAATTACAAACAATCCGCAGTCCGTAGAGGATTACCGAAACGGCAAGGAAAAGGCAATCGGCTTTTTGGTAGGACAAACAATGAAAGCAATGAAGGGTAAAGCAGACCCCGGATTGATTAATCAGATTTTGAAGGAATTGTTGTAAAATGGAAGAACGTTTGAAAAAATATCTTGCAGAGATGGAAAATCAAGCTGTTTTGTGGGAAAAAGGTAATGGAACGGGACTGACGGAACAGGAAAAAGAGTGGCAGAAGAAAGAACTTTTAACACAAATCGAATTTTTTCAGCACGAACGGCTGGTGCATCTGATTGTTACGGTAACTTTTGCGGTTCTTACCATGCTGGCAATCGTAGGGGTTCTATTGACCCCTCAGCCGGCACTATTTGCTTTGATACTGCTGTTACTTATATTATTAATCCCTTACATACGTCATTATTACATTCTGGAAAACGGAGTCCAGAAGCTTTACGGATATTATGACCGGTTAGTTTACTCTTTTAAAAAAGATAAAAATTTGCCTACCGTATCCACTTTGGTAGAGGAAAGTGGAATGCCAAGAACCACATCGGAAGGATAGCCTTGATATGAGATATTCAAATCTTCCAGATAATCATAGCATCCGATTTCCATTAATTTGGTATCTTCCGGCAGGCAGATCCCGACAGCAACCGGATTTTCCATTGTAGAAGGATCGCGATGATTTATGACATAGTCTGCCGGATTTTCCAATTCACTTTCCGTATAGAAAGTATCGTCATCACCGTTATCAAAGGTTGCCGCATCCGTATAATACAGACAGTCTTCATATTGGGCAAGAATATCTGGGGGAAGCACTTCTTCCGGATTCATAAAATATCCATTCTGTGCATATTTTTCAAAGGTTTCGGTATCCGCCACAATGACGTCAATGGCACCTGCCTGTAGCATGGCAAGCAGTTTTTCGGTATTGGAAATGGAATATTGTGTAGAATCATTGTCGGATAAAGCAATGGAGGTATCCAGATATACCTGATATTTTTCAGTATCCACTCCGGCATACTCTGCGAACTCATCACCCCACTGATTGTTTTCAATATAGTTAATATCTGCGTTAATGACAGCGGCATAGAAGGCATAGTCCTTATTGGTTACATACTGGTAGATGAACATAATAAAGAAACCAATTACCATCACAGTTACGATGGTATGCACTTTATAATAGTACCAGAAATATGACAGTTTACCTTTAAGTGACATATCTTTTGTTTTCTGCTGTTGTTCTTTGATTTCTTCATGAATGGACATTTGCGATGACATGAAAAATTTTTCCTTTCTGATAATCCGGTATTTTCATTGTATATTTTTCTACAATATATTTTTAATCATACTTTTTTCACTTTGCGCTGTCAATGAAGCGGAGATGTAATATTTCTGAAAAAAGAATAAATAAAGAATAAATTTTACATTTCCTTGAAACTTTTACAAAATTGTTATATTATATTTTCATATACACATCTGTATAAAAACTTTGCCTGGGGGAGTATGTGGGCAAATGGAGGAAAAATGAATTATGGTTAGTGAAACTTATGTAGAATGTCTGGTTGCAAAGAAACCGTCTTTTATGACACGTTTTTTAAAAACGCTGCTTATTATGCTTACGGTATGCTTTGTGTTGATTGGAATCGTATTTGTTCCCGCGCTTTTAGTAGCCATTGCGACAGGAGTAGGTGCATATTTTGCCTATATGAATGCAGATATTGAGTATGAATACTTGTATCTTGACAAGGAAATTACGATTGATAAGGTTATGGCGAAGAGCAAAAGGAAGAGAGCAGCTGTTTATGATGTGAACCGGATGGACATTCTGGCACCGATTAATTCCCATCGACTGGATTCTTATAAAAATCGTGGCACGAAAACTTCTGATTACAGTTCCGGGGTTGACGGACAGCCCGACAAGCGATATATGATGGTTTGTGATGGTGATATAAAGGTTATTTTAGAGCCGAGTGCAGAGATGGTGAAAGCAATACAGATGGTGGCACCGCGTAAAGTTTTTACCGACTAATTTTTACGTTTCGAGAAAAGGATACTGTCAGTTTTGTACTGGCAGTACTTTTATATATATACTAATATAAAATTCAGGAGGAGAGAGAAATGGGTCAGATTATTGGCGAAGGCATTACTTTTGATGATGTGCTCTTAGTACCGAGCTATTCACAGGTAATTCCGAATCAGGTGGACTTGACAACATGGCTTACAAAAAAAATCAAACTGAACATTCCTATGATGAGTGCCGGCATGGATACGGTTACCGAGCATAGGATGGCAATCGCAATGGCAAGACAGGGCGGTATTGGTATTATCCACAAAAATATGTCTATTGAGGCACAGGCAGAAGAAGTAGATAAAGTAAAACGTTCTGAAAACGGTGTCATTACGGATCCTTTTTCCCTGACTCCGGATCATACACTGGCAGATGCAGATGCACTTATGGCCAAGTTCAGAATTTCCGGCGTGCCGATTACAGAAGGCAGAAAACTCGTCGGAATCATTACCAATCGTGATTTAAAATTTGAAACAGATTTCACCAAAAAAATTAAAGAATCGATGACTTCCGAAGGTTTAATTACGGCAAAAGCGGGAATTACTTTGGAAGAAGCCAAGAAAATTCTTGCAAAGGCAAGAAAGGAAAAACTTCCGATTGTAGACGATGATTATAACCTTGTAGGATTGATTACTATCAAGGATATTGAGAAAACAATTAAATATCCTTTGGCAGCAAAAGATGAACAGGGCAGACTTCTGTGTGGTGCTGCTGTTGGCATTACTGCCAATGTGCTGGATAGAGTTGCTGCACTGGTGGATGCTAAGGTAGATGTCATTGTACTCGACTCTGCACATGGACATTCGGAAAATGTACTTCGTTGTGTCCGTATGATTAAGGAAAATTATCCGGATGTACAGGTCATTGCCGGAAATGTAGCAACCGGAGAAGGCACGAAGGCTTTGATTGAAGCAGGAGCCGACGCAGTAAAAGTCGGAATTGGACCGGGTTCTATCTGTACCACACGTGTGGTAGCAGGTATTGGTGTACCACAGATTACTGCAATTATGAATGCATATGAGGTAGCAAAGGATTACGGTGTTCCAATTATTGCAGACGGCGGTATCAAATATTCAGGTGATATGACCAAAGCCATTGCAGCAGGTGGTAATGTCTGCATGATGGGAAGCATTTTTGCAGGCTGTGATGAAAGTCCGGGAACCTTTGAATTGTACCAGGGAAGAAAATATAAGGTATATCGCGGCATGGGTTCTATCGCAGCAATGGAAAACGGAAGCAAAGACCGCTACTTCCAGACCGATGCCAAGAAACTTGTGCCGGAAGGTGTAGAAGGACGTGTTGCTTATAAGGGAACCGTAGAAGATACGGTATTCCAGTTAATGGGAGGACTTCGCTCCGGTATGGGATATTGCGGAACACAGACCATTGAAGAGTTAAAACAGAATGGTAAATTTGTGAAGATTTCTGCAGCATCTTTGAAAGAGAGTCACCCACATGATATCCATATTACAAAAGAAGCACCAAACTATAGCGTAGATGAATAAAATAAATAAATAGCAGGTAATTTTAATTCGTGTTGGAGAGGTAATATGGGAATTTCTTATCAACGTGTCATCGATAATAGCAGACTGCAGCTTTTTCAAGACAGGTTCTGTGCAGCAACCGGTTTATATGCCTACTGTGTAGATAGTACGGGGACGAGTATCACACAGATGTCGGGTAATGAACAGGATGTGAAACGGCTCAAAGAGCTTATTTCGGAAGACCAGTTCCAGGCACTGTTTCATACAGTGGCAGACGGCGCATTAGAAGATCAGGCAGTTGAAAATACTGCTATACCAAATATCAAGTATGCTGCAATTGCCATGCGGGATGGTAGTAGAGCCATCCTGACATGGCTTGTGTGCTGCGTACTGGCAGATGCAGAGAATGCAGAGTATCTTGAGATGCCCGCAACGGACTTTTCTTATATGCTTTCAACAGAACAATTTAATAGTGCGATGGATCTGTTGCGGGAGGGTACGAAAGAAATCATCGGAAATAAGCTTTCGGTGGTAAGTGCAAGGGAAGAAAGCCGCAGAAGTGAATTTTCCAAATGGGAAATTGAAGCAGTCTTAAAAAGAACAGAAGCTATGACAGAAGTGGTTCAGTTTCTGGATCATGATGAGGCGATAGAAAGTGTTTTGGAGCAGATTTTGCAGGTAATCGGCTCCTATCTGAATATCAGCAGTACTTACCTTTATCGAATAAACCAACAGGATGATAAGCTGGCAGACATTATTGCCCAGTGGAATAACAGTGGTGTGGTATCTCGTTATGATCAGACCAGAAATCAGCCACGTCCTTCCTATCTCTATCAGGAAAAGTTACTGGTAGTTTCTTCTGGGAATATACCGGAAGCATACCGGGGAGAAATGGATGAGGCAGAAATACAGGCACTTGCGGCAATGCCGATTTATTTAAAAGATAAAATCAGCATGTATATCAGCTTTGAAGAAAAGACAAGACCACATGTATGGTCCATTGAAGAAATTAAGTTTATCAATGATGCTTCCAAGATTCTGCAGAGTATTTTGCAGCGTCGAATTCATAAAAATTCTCTGGCGAGTTCCTATGCGGCACTGGAGGCTGTACTCGATAATGTGGGGAATTCCATTTATGTCAGAGATAAGGAAAGCGGCAGAATTCTGTTTGTTAACAAAAGATTACGCAGCAGTCTGCGTATGGAGTTGGAACGGGATTTGCTGAAAGAAATTTTTGAGAGCAAAATTCCGGAAAAGGAAAGTAAAGGGAGCATAGAAGTTCATTATGACGATGCGGACCGTTGGTATGAGTTATTTTACACGAATATTGCATGGGTTGACGGAAGAGAAGCACTTTTGTGTTCTCTGCATGAAGTAACGGAGAAAAAGATATATCAGCGTAGAATTGAGCAGCAGGCTTATACGGATTTTCTGACAGGTTTGTACAACCGGATGTGCTGTGAGAGAGATTTGTCAAAATATATTGATACAGCAAAGAAGATGGGGATAGAAGGTACGCTTCTTTATCTGGATCTGGATGATTTCAAGCATATCAATGATGGATTGGGACATCAGTATGGTGATGTGCTTTTAAAATCGATTTCTCATAGTATCCAAAGAATTCATGGAATTGAGAATACCTGTTATCGTATGGGCGGCGATGAATTTGTGATTATTATTCCGCCCAGTAAAACCATTGAATTTGATAAAATTATTGAAGGAATCAAGGAAGTATTCAGTAAGCCCTGGTTTTTAAAAGATGCTGATTATTACTGTACGATGAGTATGGGATATGTTCATTTTCCGAGCGAGGGTGAAGAAGTACAAGATTTGATTAAAAAAGCGGATATTGCCATGTATGAAGCAAAAAAATCCGGTAAAAACCGGGTCGCAGCATACAAGAGCGGTACCGATTCTGCATCCAATAAGAGATTGGATATGGAAAAAAATATGCGGGATGCTACTTTGGATGATTATAAAGAATTTGAAGTTTATTATCAACCGATTATTGACATCCAGACGCCTGATAATGCATGTATAGGCGCAGAAGCACTGATTCGTTGGAACAGCAGTGAATTGGGATTCATTTCTCCGGCAGATTTTATTCCGCTTGCAGAGTATCTTGGGTTGATTAATCCGATTGGTAATTATGTGCTTCGTCAGGCATGTGAGACCTGTAAGAAATGGAATGAGTCCGGGCATCCGGAATACAAGGTAAATGTGAATCTTTCGGTCGTGCAGCTTGTACAGACCGATATAGTAGATACGGTGGCACAGACTTTGAAGGAAACCGGAATTAATCCCGGTAATCTGACACTGGAAGTAACGGAAAGTCTGGCAATCAATGATATGGAGAGAATGAAAGAGATTCTCCATAGTATCAAAAAGCTTGGTGTACGGATTGCATTGGATGATTTCGGAACCGGTTATTCTTCTTTGAACCATATCCGGGAAATACCATTTGATGTGATTAAAGTAGACCAGAGCTTTGTGAAAGATCTGGCAAAAGATTCCTATTCCCAGGCCTTTATCCGCATGGTTTCGGATCTGGCAGATACAATCGGAGTGGCGATTTGTGTCGAGGGAATTGAACGAGAAGAACAGTATAAAATACTGGAAGGTATGAAGGTAAGAATGATTCAGGGCTTTTACTTTGACCGGCCAATGCCACAGGCGGCATTTGAAGAAAAGTATCTTACAAACCACATAAAAGAAAAGGATAATAGTGTGCACAAAAAGAGCACACAGAAATGAGGACAACAATGAAAAAAGTATCATTAGCAAAAGAACTGTCTGCAACGACCTATCCGGGCAGAGGAATTGTAATCGGTAAATCAGCAGACGGGAAATATGCAGTTACCGCATATTTTATCATGGGAAGAAGTGAAAACAGCAGAAACCGGGTTTTTGTGGAAGATGGCGAAGGAATTCGCACACAGGCATTTGACCCTTCCAAATTGGAAGACCCGAGTCTGATTATTTATGCACCGGTCAGAGTTATGGGCAATAAGACAATTGTTACCAATGGTGACCAGACCGATACGATTTATGGACTGATGGATAAACAGCAGACCTTTGAACAGGCACTTCGGACAAGAACTTTTGAGCCGGATGCACCTAATTATACACCTCGTATCTCCGGTATTATGCATGTAGGGGATGGTGCTTATAATTATGCGATGTCCATTTTAAAGAGCAATAATGGCGATCCTTCATCCTGCAATCGTTTTACGTTTGCTTATGAGAATCCGTCAGCCGGAGAGGGACATTTTATTCACACATATATGGGTGATGGTAATCCGCTGCCAAGTTTTGAAGGAGAACCGGTTCTGGTTGATATTGAAGGCGATATTGACAGTTTTACAAAGCTTGTGTGGGAAAATCTGAATGAAGATAACAAGGTTTCCCTCTTTGTCAGATATATTGATATCGCAACCGGAAAATATGAAACACGTATTGTTAACAAGCATGTGTCATAGAAAAATTTATACAAAAGATAGGCAGATATTTGTCTGCAATCGATGGAGGATAAGATGAACGAATTGGAATTAAAATATGGCTGTAATCCGAATCAGAAGCCGTCCAGAATTTTTATGGCAGATGGCAGTGAACTGCCCATTACCGTATTGAACGGCAAACCGGGTTACATCAATTTTTTGGATGCTTTTAATGGCTGGCAGCTGGTAAAAGAATTAAAACAGGCAACCGGACTTCCTGCAGCCACTTCTTTTAAACATGTTTCTCCGGCAGGTGCAGCAGTAGGACTTCCGCTGACGGATGTGGAGAAAAAAATCTACTGGGTGGATGATTTGGATATGGAATTCACACCACTTGCAAATGCTTATGCAAGAGCACGTGGTGCGGATAGAATGTCTTCTTTTGGTGACTTTATTTCTCTATCTGATGTATGCGATGTGGCAACAGCGAAAATTATCAAAAGAGAAGTATCCGATGGTGTCATTGCACCGGGATATGAGCCGGAGGCTCTGGAAATTCTGAAAGCAAAGAAAAAGGGAAACTACAATGTTATCCAGATTGATCCGTCATACATTCCGGCACCGACAGAAGTGAAACAGGTATACGGTATCAGCTTTGAGCAGGGAAGAAATGAATTAAAGATTGATGATGATTTCTTCAATCATATTGTTACGGATAGTAAGGAATTGCCGGAACAGGCGAAGATTGATCTGGCGATTGCGATGATTACCTTGAAATACACACAGTCCAACTCGGTATGCTATGTCAAAGGCGGGCAGGCAATCGGTATTGGTGCGGGACAACAGTCCAGAATCCATTGTACCAGACTGGCAGGATCTAAAGCAGACAACTGGTTCCTTCGTCAGTCTCCGAAAGTATTGGGATTACAGTTTGTAGACGGTATCGGTCGTGCGGACAGGGATAATTCCATTGATTTATACATAGGGGATGATTATATGGATGTTCTGGCAGAAGGTGCATGGCAGAAGATTTTCAAGGTAAAACCGGAAGTCTTTACCAGAGAAGAAAAGAGAGCATGGTTAGATAAGATGAGTGATGTCGCACTTGGCTCCGATGCATTTTTCCCATTCGGCGATAATATTGAACGTGCTCACAAGAGCGGTGTAAAATATGTAGCACAGCCGGGCGGTTCTGTCAGAGATGACAATGTAATCGAAACCTGTAACAAATATGGTATGACAATGTGCTTTACAGGAATCCGCCTGTTCCATCACTAATGAAAATTTATAGAAAACAGCAATGCTTGAAAAGGCGTAGGTATTTCATACCTGCGCTTTTTGCATGAGAGAGTCTGGAAACTTTTTTAGAGAAAATAAAAAAGAATGAAACTTTTTGTATCTTTGAGAGGTCTAATCACCAGAAAACAACAAGGAGGTGTTATGGTTCAATGCTTTTCCAAGGAAAGGATAAGAAAGAACAAAAGATAGAACAGCTTTTGCTGGAAAACTATGACAGTTATTATCGTCTTGCATACAGTTATGTACACAACGAGACGGATGCCGGTGATATCGTACAAAATGGTGCGTACAAAGCCATTTTACACAGCGATACGTTAAAACAGGAGAAATACGCAGCAACATGGATATACCGCATTATGTTGAACGAAATTTTTCGGTTCTTAAAAAAAGAGCAGCCACTCTCGCTGGATGCGGTGGAAATAGAACAGGGCAAAGAAGACACATATGAGAATGTTGACTTACAGAGAGCCTTGGAGCTGTTGTCAAAGGAGGATAAGGCTGTCATCGAGTTAAAATATTTTGAGGATAGGAAACTTACAGAGATTGCAGAGATACTGGATGAAAATGTAAATACCATCAAGAGCCGGCTTTACAGGGGACTGAAAAAACTTCGACTGGAGTTATCGGATGACTGATAGTGGAAAAAAGATTGTAGGAAAGGATGGTAGATTATGAAACAGAAGGAACTGGACTTGAAAAAGATAGAAAATGCAAAGAAGCAGTACGAAGTGATTAAGATGTCAGAAGCACAGATAGAGGCGATGAAAAATCGCATCGATGAAGCGAAAAAGGAGAAAAGAAAAAGGAACAAAGGTCATGCAATAAGAAATATAGCCGCTGCGGCTGCCGCAGTTGCAGTATTTGTGGCATTGCCAAACACTTCGCCGACCATTGCCTATGCGATGAGTAATATTCCGGTATTGGGAAAGCTTGTAGAGGTTGTGACCTTCCGGGATTATCAGTATGAGAGCGAGCGCAATAATGCAGATATTAAGGTGCCGGAGCTTGTAGTGGAAAATACAGAGCAGACGATTGATGGGGATCAGGAAAGCGGGAAAGCAGATGGACAGATACAGGAGAATTTAAAGAAAACCACAGAAGAAATTAACGCAGAAATTCAAGAGATTACGGAGCAGATTGCAGCAGAGTTTGAGGAAAATCTTCAATATGAAGAAGGCTATCAGGACGTTCTTGTAAAGAGCGAGATAATAGCTACAACCGATGATTACTTTACTTTGAAACTGGTCTGCTATCGAGGAGCCGGTAGCGGTGCAGAATGGGATTATTTCTATACAATTGATTTGACAACCGGAAATCGCCTTGCACTAAAAGACCTCTTCGTGGAGGGGGCAGATTATATTACACCCATCAGTGAGAATATCAAGGAACAGATGCGTGAGCAGATGAAAGCGGATGAAATGGTGTATTACTGGGTGGATGATGAGATAGAAGAATGGAATTTCAAGGCAATTACGGATGAGACATCTTTCTATTTAAATGAGCAGAATGAAATTGTGGTTGCATTTGATGAGTATGAGGTAGCACCCGGTTATATGGGCTGCGTCGAGTTTGTGATTCCAAATGAAGTGACTGCAGCAATCCGGAAGATGGGAAAGTAATGGAAAGATGATTTATGAAAGATTGCCGGAGAATTTTATTTCTCCGGCAATCTTGTATTTTCATATAGTTTTTTGATGCAATCCGATTCCGGTAGCCATTTTAGTATGTCATGGCTTTTTCTTCACCGTTTAATACACGAAGACCACCCTGAACGAGTGCAAGCAATTCATCTTCGCCCGGATATACGGTCATTGGAGCAATCCATTCTGCTTTTTCCTTCAGACCTGCAACAACAACCTTATCATAGGCAATACCGCCTGTTACAATAATCTGGTCTACTTTTCCTTTCAATACACAAGCCATGGAACCGATATCCTTTGCAACCTGTGTGATGAAGGCTTCGCGGACTTCTGCAGCTTTCGTATCACCATTATCCACCATTTTGGCAACATCTCTCATATCGTTTGTGCCACAGTAAGCATTGAAACCGCCGTTACCAACGATTTTCTTGTAAACTTCTTTCTCAGTATATTTTCCGGAGAAACACATTTTAATCAGTGCGCCGCTTGGAACTGCACCGGCTCTTTCCGGGGAAAAGGCACCGTCACCGTCTAAAGCGTTGAATACGTCAATGACCTTGCCGAGTTTGTGAGCACCGACAGAAACACCGCCGCCCATGTGAACCACAATCAGGTTCAGGGAATCATAAGCCTTACCGGTTTCTTTGGCATAACGTTTTGCTACTGCTTTCTGGTTCAGCGCATGGAATACGCTGGTTCTTGGAAGCTCCGGTACACCGGAATATCTGGAAGTAGGTTCTAATTCATCTACAACAACCGGATCAACAATATAGGAAGGAACGCCGATAGAGTCACCGATTTCTCTGGCTAAAATACCACCTAAGTTAGAAGCATGCTGTCCCTGCTTTCCGATTTTTAAATCTTCCAGTAAGTCATCGCTTACGGCATAAGTACCACCCGGAATCGGTTTGAGCATACCGCCGCGGCCAACGACCATATTTAAGGAGTTGATATCAAAATTCTTTTCTTTTAACAGATTGACAATAATGTTTTTACGGAAATCCTTCTGGTCTACGATAGAAGCATACTGTGCGATTTCTTCGGTAGAGTGTCTCAAGGTTTCTTCAAACAATAAGGTTTCATCCTCAAAAACACCGATTTTGGTGGAAGTGGAACCTGGGTTAATAATTAAACTTTTAACAGCCATAATGTTATCCTTTCTTAAATGATTATACGATTGTTTTATGTTCTTTACTGTCCTAATTGTTCTTTAAATTCTCTGCAACAACGGCACCGAGTGCAATAGAATTTACTTTGGTTTCAAAATCGTCGGAACGGGAGGTTAAAATAACCGGTGCTTTGGTACCTGTTATGATATTACCGTTCTTTACTTTTGCTGTGTGTACAAGACATTTATATACAAGGTTACCGGCATGGATGTCAGGGAAGAGAAGTACATCAGCATCCCCTACAATTTTTCTGCCTTCGGCTCCTTTATGTTTGGCAGCTTCCGGATCAATAGCGAGGTCAAGAGAAAGAGGACCATCTACGATACAACCGGTAATTTTGCCTTCTTCACACATCTGTGTAAGTTCCTGTGCCTCTACGGTAACAGGCATTTTCGGATTAACGACTTCTACGGCAGCAAGCGGAGCAACCTTCGGGGTTGAAATACCACATGCATGACAGATTTCAACCGTATTTTCAATGATGTGCACTTTGTCTTCCAGCGTCGGATAGGTCATGAATGCAACATCGGTTAAGAAGAGAAGATGGTCAATACCTTCTATTTCAAAGACACAGACATGAGATAAAGGTTTTCCGGTTCTTAAGCCGACCTCTTTATCCAGAACACTTTTTAAGAAGGATTTGGTATCAATCAAACCTTTCATATACATATCGGCTTTGCCGTTATGTACTAATTCAACTGCTTTTAAAGCAGCGGTAAAATTGTCTTTTTCATCGATGATTTCAAAGCCGCTTAAGTCAATATTCATAGAAGCAGCAATCTCTTTGATTTTGTCTGCATCGCCAACCAGAATGGCTTCTGCAATGTTACGCTCTTTGGCGGCCTGTACTGCTTCTAATACAGCACTGTCCTGAGCAACTGCTACAGCAACTTTTTTCATGTTGCATTCAGATACCTTAGATAATAAGTCATTAAAACTCTTACTCATTTTCTGCACCTCGTATTTATGATTTTATTTTTTGTACGGCGGAAAAGATTTCCCTTTTCCCCACTTGTTAAGATAGTAACACTTTTAATGGTAAAAAGCAAATAGTTACCTCTTGAAAAATTGTTATAAAATATATAAAAGGATGGCTTGCAAACTTATTTTGATTGTGATAAGATTTCTGTAATCGAAAATAAGTGACAATCGTATGTCAAACAGCATATTGAGCTGAAAGACAGCCGCTTGTATGAGGACAATGGAGTCTGTTCTCATAGAGCGGCTTTTTCTTTTGGGAAAAAGCGACTGCCTGTAAAAGATGAGGAGGAAACAGTATGGAAAATGTTGGATATTACAACGGTAAATTTGGAGCTATCGAGGAAATGACGGTTCCTATGAATGACAGGGTGCACTTTTTTGGAGACGGTGTTTATGATGCTACCTGTAGCAGAAATCATGTGATTTATCTGATTGATGAACACATTGACCGTTTTTTCAATAGTGCCGGGCTTCTGAAAATTCAGCTACCTTTTTCCAAGGCGGAATTAAAGAAAATATTACAGGAAATGGTAGACAAGGCAGATGCGAAAGACCTCTTTGTATACTGGCAGGTAACCAGAGGAACAGCCCCCAGAAACCATGCATTCCCAAATGTAAAACCGAATTTATGGATTACGGTTACACCAATGGAATTCCATGATTTAAAGAAACGTGTGGCATTGACTACTATGGAGGATACCAGATATCTCCATTGTAACATTAAGACACTGAACCTACTGCCAAGTGTAATGGCGGCTCAGAAGGCAGCAGAAGAGAACTGTTTTGAAACGGTATTCCACAGAGGAGATATTGTTACGGAATGTGCACACAGCAACGTATCCATTTTGAAAAACGGTGTATTGAAAACACATCCAAACGATCATTATATTTTACCGGGTGTGGCAAAAAACCATCTCATTATGGCCTGCAAAAAATTGCAGATACCGGTTGATGAAACCCTCTATCCCATGGAGGAACTGCGAACTGCCGATGAGATTATAGTTACCAGCTCCAGTAATTTCTGTCTGGTAGCAGATACTTTGGAAGGAAAGCCTGTAGGCGGCAAAGCACCTGAATTGATAACTGCTTTACAGGAAGTTCTTATGAAGGAATTTTCAGATTATTGTGGAGAATAGAAAGGCACGGATAAATACAGCAGGCAGCAGGGAGGATGAAAGATATGAATGCAATGGAGCTGGCAGAAAGGAATGTAGGAGAAGATCTGGATCAGCTAATGAATCTGGACCCAAGAGGATACGGTGTATGCCGGGTGCTCTATCCGGGAGCAAGAACATATATGGGAGAGCCCCTTGCCATGAAATGCGCCAAGAGATTGAAAGTAGTATTGGGTAAGGACGATATCGTGTATATTATTACCGGATTTGTGCTGCTGCCTCACAAACAGGCAGAGATGGACGGCATATGTGGGGCAATGCTTCTTGCCAGAATGTTGGCAAAAGCTTACAATGCCAAACCTGTCATTGTCTGTCCGGAGGAATGTAAGATGGCAGTAGAGAAGCTTGCCAATGTAGTTGGTCTTCACATGTATGAGGATTTTGAACAAATTAGGAAATATCCAATCAGCGTCGGTCGGGTATTGTTTACCAAAGATGTGAAGGAAGCCGATGCACAGGCAGCAAAACTGATGGAACAGCTGCCTCCGAAGGCCGTTATTGCCATTGAAGCGCCGGGAGCAAATAGTAAGGGTGTCTATCACAATGCCAAAGGAATGGACTTAAGCAAGCTGGAAGCAAAGACAGATATTTTGTTTCAGAAATGCCGGGAGGCAGGTATTTTCAATATGGCAATCGGAGATTTGGGCAATGAGCTGGGAATGGGAGCAATCAAGGAGCATTTACAGAAATATGTACCTTATATGGAGGAAAATGGCTGTGTGTGTGGCTGCGGTGGAGGCAGTGCGGCAGCAGTGGCAGCAGATGCCATTATTACGACAACGATTTCTCACTGGGGTGCCGAAGCGGTCATTGCAGCTACTGCATGGCTTTTGGCATGTCCGGAACTTATCCATAGTAAGGAAATGGAAAGGGATGCGATTAAGACAGCTTCTTCCTGCGGTATGGTAGATATGTATGGATGGCTGGATAACTGTATTGATGGTGTGGATATGCAGTTCCATGTGACATTGCTGGAAATGATGCGCCAGTGTGTCGTGAGCAATCTTGAGCAGTTTGCAAAAAATGCGGAATGGTTTGAAAAGGTTATGGAGAAACAGTTCTTCGTATCTTATCGTTAAAGAGGGAACAGTTTATGGAGGAGATTCAATTTGTACCTGCAGGAGAACAGGGGATTGTAATGCAGTTTGGCAGCTCGATTGAGGAAAAGACCAATCGAAAGATACGATATATGATAGAGCGTCTGCAGGGACAGAAAGGAATTGTAGAGATGATTCCTACATTTTGTTCCCTTTTGATTCTTTTTGACCTGCATAAAACGAATTATCAGAAAATGGAGCTCATGCTAGAAAAAGAAGTGGATGCCTTGGAAGAAATTCCCGAAAACTCTAAAAAGGTTCATTATATTCCGGTATGCTATGGCGGCTGTTATGGAGAGGACCTGGCCTTTGTGGCAGAAAATGCCGGTTTGACTGAAAAAGAAGTTATTGCATTACACGCAGAACGTGATTATCTGATTTATATGTTGGGGTTCCTTCCGGGATTTGCCTATTTAGGCGGCATGGATGAGCGGCTGTTCTGCCCGAGACTTCCCTCGCCCAGAGTAAAAATCCCTACCGGAAGTGTTGGAATTGGCGGAGAACAGACCGGAATCTACCCGCTGGAATCTCCGGGTGGATGGCGGCTAATCGGCAGGACTCCTCTTCTACCGTATCATCCTGACAGAGAACCGGCTTTTTTATATCAAATGGGAGAGTATATTCATTTTTGCCCGGTTACGGAAAAAGAATATATAAGCATTGCCAAAGATGTAGCAGCCGGGAAAATCAAAGGGGAGGAATGGCGATGAAAGTAAGCGTGATAAGTCCCGGATTGTTGACAACCATACAGGATGCCGGACGACAAGGATATCAGGCGGGCGGTTTTTCGGTATCCGGCTGTATGGATCAGGATGCCTTGTATTGTGCCAATGCACTGGTCAATAACCGGTTAAACGAAGCCGTATTGGAAATGCAGTTTCTGGGAGGTACATTTTGCTTTGAGGAAGAAACTTTTTTTGCGCTTACCGGGGCAGATTTGGAACCGATGCTGAATGGAAACAGAATTGCAAACTACTGTGCCGTAAAGGCGGAGAAAGGGGATGTACTAGAATGCCATCGGGCGGTATCGGGACGGTTTGCTTATCTGGCGGTAGCCGGAGGATTTGATATCCCTAAGGTGCTAGGCAGCAAGTCCACCAATCTGAAATGTAAGATTGGCGGCTTTCAGGGCAGAGCATTGCAGGCGGGTGATATGATTCCACTTAAAAGAAAAACGCCAAGACTGCTCAATGCGTATTTAAAGGAAATGGTTCCGGTCACTTATCAACAGGAGATAACACTCCGGGTTATTGCAGGACCACAGGAAGCGATGTTTACTGAGAAAGGGCTGCAGGATTTTTACCAAGAAACTTATCAGGTCACAGAACAATCGGACCGTATGGGTTACCGATTGGATGGCATACCGGTTGAAAGCAGGAATGGAGTGGATATTATTTCCGATGGTATCGTGGAGGGAGCAATCCAGGTGCCGCCAAGCGGGAAACCTATGATATTGCTTGCAGACCGGCAGACCACCGGAGGATATGCCAAGATTGGTACTGTTATAAGTGTGGATATCCCCAAATTGGTACAGTGTATGCCAGGTGCCCAAATTTGTTTTGAGCGTATAGCCTTAAACGAGGCAGTCATTCTTTACCGCAAAAGAGAAAAAAGAATAGCAAAATTTTGCAGAAGCATTGGTTATTGCCAGGATAATATGGGCTGGTTTGAAAGAAAAAGGCATAGAAATTAAGTTAAAAACATAGAAAAGAGGCAAAGACAAATGAAGATACAGGAAAAGAAAGAGCCGGGGTTTCCGGCAGCAGTCCGGCAGCAAATCAGACAGGGAATCATTACAACACCTACTTCCGGTATGTGTCCCGGCCATGCGCAGGCAAATCTTGTAGTGTTACCGGAAAAATATGCTTATGACTTCCTGCTTTTTGCCCAACGTAATGCGAAGGCATGCCCGATTCTGGAGGTTTCGGATACGGGAAGCAGAATCTTGAAAAAAATAGCACCGGGAGCAGACATTGCTACCGATATTCCCAAATACCGGATTTATGAGAACGGGATATTAAAAGAGGAATGTACCGAGGTAAGCTCTTTTTGGAGAGAGGATCTGGTCAGCTTCCTGATTGGCTGCAGTTTTTCGTTTGAATCGGAATTGATTGAAGCCGGCATTGAGATGCGGCATAATACCGAGAAATGTAATGTACCAATGTACAAAACGAATATTGCCTGCGAACCGGCCGGTGTTTTTCATGGAAACATGGTGGTAAGTATGCGCCCGATTCCGCAGGAACAGGTGGTTAAGGCGGTGACAGTAACAGCAGCAGTCCCAAGAGTGCATGGAGCTCCGGTGCACATCGGAAATCCTGCCGCGATAGGAATCCGGGATCTCACTTCTCCCGATTTTGGAGATGCCGTAACGATAAAGGATGGAGAAGTACCGGTATTCTGGGCATGTGGCGTGACACCACAGGCGGCCGTTATGGACAGCAAACCGGATTTTTGTATGACTCATGCCCCCGGACATATGCTGATTACTGATATAAAAAATGTTGCTCTCAGGGAATAAAAGAAAGGCAGTGATGGTATGTATACGATAGATTTAAACAGCGATCTGGCAGAAAGTTTTGGGGCTTATCATATTGGAATGGATGAAGAAATCCTGAAATACATTACCTCGGCAAATCTTGCCTGTGGATTTCACGCATCGGATCCTGTGGTAATGAAAAAAGCGGTGGAGAATTGCAAAGCGGCTGGGGTAGCGATAGGAGCACATCCCGGTTTCCCGGATTTGCAGGGATTCGGTCGCAGGAATATGCAGATTCCACCGGAAGAGGTGAAGGCTATGGTTATGTATCAGGTGGGAGCACTGGATGCCTTTTGCCGGGCCAATCATCTTACCATGCAGCATATCAAACCGCATGGTGCCTTGTACAATATGGCGGGTAAAGATTATGCATTGGCGCGGTCGGTCTGTGAAGCGGTTGCGGAAGTAAATCCGGAACTGATTCTTGTGGCTCAGGCAGGAAGTCAGTTACAGAAGGCGGCAGAGGAACTGCATTTACCGGTTGCAAAAGAGGTTTTTGCAGATCGGGCTTATGAAGAAGATGGTTCTCTGGTAGCAAGAGGAAAACCCGGTGCGATGATTACAGAGGAAGAGGAAGCTATTCGTCGCGTTATTGGCATGATACTGGAGGGAAAGACCAGAGCAATTACCGGAAAAGAAATCCCCATGCAGGCTGATACGGTATGTGTACATGGAGATGGAGAAAAAGCGCTGCTGTTTGTTAAGAGACTCAGGGAAGCCTTTGCAGAAGAAAATATTACAGTGAAAAGGTTGCAAACCCGGTAGAAAATGAGGATATTTTTTTTTTTTTAATTTTTACTTGAAAAATGATTATCATATGATTATAATAGCTTTAGAACAAAGGTGTTTGCATAGTTTTTATGCGAACGCCTTTTTTGTTGTTCTACAGGAAAGGAGAGCTTATGGAGAGATTTGTGGTTGCATTGACCAGAACCTGCGGAAGCGGAGGAACAACAATCAGTAAAATGCTTGCTGATGACTTTGGGATTGATATGTATGACAGGAAGCTGTTACGTCTGGCTTCGGAAGACAGCGGCATTAATGAGGAACTGTTTGCCAAAGTGGATGAAGTGGTAAAAAGCCGTCTGCTTTACAGGGTGTCAAAAAAAGTATATAACGGAGAGATTATCCCACCGGAGAGTAATGACTTCGTCTCGGATCAAAATCTGTTTAACTATCAGGCAAAGGTACTGAAGGAACTGGCAGAGAGAGAATCCTATGTATGTGTGGGAAGAGCCTGTGATTTTGTCCTGAAGGATTATCCTAATGTATTGAAGGTGTTTGTGTATGCACCGGAAAATATTTGCATTGAACGGGAAATGGAACGACAGGGCATTGACCGCAGAGGTGCGGAAAAATATGTACAGAGTAATAATAAATTCCGTAAAGAATATTATAAATATCATACCGGAAAGGTATGGGAGAGTCCTTATAATTACGATTTGTGCTTAAACACAGCTCAACTGACTTATGAGGAAAGTGTTAAACTGATCGAGGGACTTTTACAGACAAGATTTGGCGTGACACCATAGAAGAGTCCGTTTGTTGATAGCTGGCGAAAAAGTATAGATGATAATTGTGTGAAGGAAACGAAGAAGTTTCGCACCGCGAAAAGCGGTGCGAAACTTTTTTTGTGTAACGGGAAATCATCCGGTAGTAGGAAATTGTCGGAAAGACAACCGGGATAAATAGCCGAAAGGCATATTTATATATCATGAAATGAGGAGGAAAACGTTATGAAGAAAAAGTTTTTAAGCATTTTATTAACTGCGGCTATGACGGCAGCGTTGGTAACAGGATGTGGAGGAGGAACAACTTCCGAAGCAACCGCAGATTCCGGTGAAACAGCGAGTGCTGAAACCACAGAAAGTGCACCAACAGGGGAAGAAGATAACATTGTACGGATTGGTGTTGTATGTGCTATGACCGGTGGCTCTGCAATCTATGGTGAAGGGGCACAGAATGCAGTGGATCTGGCGGTAGAGGAAATTAACTCCAGTGACAGTCCGATTAAGGTTGAAATTGTTAACGGCGGCAAAGTAGTGGATGATGCCAAGGACTCCAAACAGGCGGTCAATGCATATAATAGCCTGATACCGGAATCTCCCGAGGCAGTAGTCGGTTCCTTTTTCTCATCTGTAACCTTGCCGATGGCAGAACTTGCCAATGAACAGAATATGCTGCTTCTGGCAACCGGCGCTACAAACTATAAAGTAACTTTGATTGGACCTACGATTTTCCGTAACTGCTTTATTGATCCTTATCAGGGTAAGATGGCAGCACTGTTTGCAAAAGATCAGGGCGCTTCCAAGGTTGCTATCATTTATGCAAAAGACGATGACTATTCCAATGGTCTGAAGGATGCATTTTTAGAGAATGCGGAAGCAAATGGACTGGAAATTGTTTATACAGGTGAATGTACCACTACGGATACCGACTTTACTGCACAGGCTTCCCAGGCGGTAGCATCCGGTGCGGACTTCCTGTTTTATCCTTGCTTCCTTGATACCGTTCCGTTATTAGTACAGCAGGCAAGAGATGCAGGCTTTGAAGGCATCATCATGGGAGGTGATGGCTGGGATGGGTCTGATACAACAGGACTGGAAAGCTATTTTGATAATTGTTATTTTACAAACCACTATTCATCAGAAGATACTGCTGAAGCAGTTCAGAACTTTGTTACCAAATATACAGAGAAATATGGTTCCGAGAGTCTGAATGCCTGTGCAGCACTTTATTACGATGCTATCTATATGTTGGTACAGGCAGCGAAAGCCGGCGGCGGAACCGATACCGCTTCTCTTGTGAAAGGAATGACCGGAATGACCTTCACCGGTGTAGGAGGAACCTTTACACTGGATGAAAATGGTGATCCGGAAAAGAGCGTGGCAATCAATACATACGAAAATGGTGAAGTGAAATGGTTTAAGACTCTTTCACCGGAAGGCAAATAAAACAATACTTTTGCGGCACAGGTAAAAGCTTGTGCCGCAGATATTTAAAAATCTATGAAACAGTAACCAGGAAAGGAAGGTGTTCTGAAGTGTCTCTATTTATACAAAGTATCATAAATGGATTGAATCAGGGTGCCATATATGCATTGATTGCTTTAGGATATACCATGGTATATGGCATCATCAGAATGATTAATTTTGCACATGGTGATTTTATTATGGTAGGTGCCTATACTCTATTTTATACCGTTCCATTGATGATAAATTACGGTATGCCTGCATGGCTGGCTGTTATTATAGCGATTGTAGTTTGTGTAGTAGTGGGTGTAACCGTAGAAGTTGTGGCATATCGACCGGTAAGAAATGCAGGGTCTATGACTGCTCTGATTACAGCTCTTGCAATGAGTTTGTTTTTGGAAAACCTTGCAATGGTACTTTTTGGAGCAAATCCGAAATCGGTTACTGCTATTTTTGATTTACCCTCTATTGATTTTCTGGGGGCCAAATTACAGTGTAAATACCTGCTTACCATTGCAATCGGCTTAATTATGATGCTGGGGCTGCAGATTTTTGTGAAGAAGACTAAGCTTGGAAAAGCAATGCGTGCAGTTCCGCAGGATAAACAGGCATCTACATTGTTGGGAATCAATGTCAATAAGATTATAACGACAACTTTTGCAATCGGTTCAGGACTGGCAGCGGTAGCAGCAATGATGTATTGCTCCACCTATCCAAGATGTACGACCGATATGGGTTCTATGATGGGATTGAAAGCCTTTATTGCTGCCGTACTGGGTGGTATCGGCAGTATACCGGGAGCCATGCTAGGCGGTATTATTGTTGGACTGGTCGAAATATTCGTTAAAGTATATGTTGCTCCTGGTTGGTATGAAGCAATTACTTATAGTCTTCTGATTTTTGTTTTGCTGATTAAACCATCCGGTATTCTTGGAAAAAATACAGGCGAGAAAGTGTAGGTGAAGGAAATGGGCAAAGAAAAGAAAATTTCTTATTTCATCAATGCAGTGGGTGTATTGGTATTGTTTCTGTTGCTGTATGCACTTTTCCAGTCAGGGGTACTTGGGGTAAGGACTTCCTATCTGAAAGGAATCTGTACTACAGCATGTTATACGATTATTATGGTCACATCGTTAAATCTTCTGGTAGGATTTATGGGGGAATTTTCGTTGGGGCATGCAGGTTTTATGTCGGTAGGAGCTTATGCTTCTGCTGTAGTGACAAATATGCTGGCTGATGCGGGAATCCCGAATCTTTTATTGTTTATTATCGCACTCTTAGTTGGAGGCTGCTGCGCAGCGGTTACCGGTGTTCTGGTAGGTATTCCTGCGCTACGTCTTCGGGGTGATTATCTGGCTATTGTAACGGTAGCTTTTGCGGAAATTATTCGTGTGGCTTTTTGTAATTTTGAGATTACAGGGGGCGGGCGTACGATGAGTGGTATTGCAAAGCTTTCTGATTTTTATTGGTGTTTCTGGGTAACGGTTGTGTGTGTTTCCATTATGTTTTTATACACCCGTTCCCGTTTCGGGCGTACCATTGTAGCTATTAGGGAAGATTATATTGCAGCTTCCGCCAGTGGCATCAATGTTACCTTTTATAAAGTTTTGAATTTTACGATTTCTGCCTTCTTCGCAGGAGTGGGCGGAGCAATGTATGCGCACTATATGACAGCGATGATTCCGACTAATTTTAACTTTGCATATTCAGCAGAAATGCTGACGGAAGTCATTATCGGAGGTACCGGTTCATTAACCGGTTCGATTATAGGTGCGGCATTCCTGTCGGCACTTCCGGAGGCCATGAGACAGTTTGCTAATTATCGTATGCTGGCTTATTCAGTAGTACTGGTTCTGGTTATGATTTTTAAACCGGGTGGAATTTTCGGCAAATGGGAATTTTCATTAACCAGAGCATTGAAAAAATTGGTTCATTTCGGTCGGGACGGTAAGAAGCCTGCAGAACAGATGACAGGAGGCGAGTAAAATGAGCAATACAACAGACAATACTCCCGTATTAAAAGCACAGAATCTTGGAATTGTATTTGGTGGTCTGAAGGCAGTAGATTCCTTTAGTATGGAAATCGGAAAAAGTGAGCTGGTAGGACTTATCGGGCCAAATGGAGCCGGTAAGACTACCGTATTCAATTTGCTTACCGGTGTATATCAGCCTACCGAGGGAAGTTTCTATTTAAATGGTGTGAAAATGAACGGCAGGAAGACACACCAGGTAGTAGCGGCCGGGATATCCCGTACTTTCCAGAATATCCGCTTGTTTAAGAAGATGACGGTTATTGATAATGTGAAGGTAGCTATGAACATGCATATGACCTATTCCCTGCCGGCATCTATTCTGCGGCTTCCGAGTTATTGGAAACAGGAGGCAGAAATTGAGGAAAAAGCCAGAGAACTTTTAAACATTGTCCATCTGGCAGATAAAGCGGATTTTATTGCAGAGAATCTTCCATATGGGCAGCAGAGAAGACTGGAGATTGCGCGTGCCCTGGCTACCGGTATGAAGCTGTTGTTGTTAGATGAACCGGCAGCCGGTATGAATCCGACGGAAACGGCTGAACTTTTGGATATTATAAATGATATCCGAGACCGTTTTCAGATATCCGTACTTTTGATTGAGCATGATATGAGTCTTGTTATGAAAATCTGTGAGCGTATTCAGGTAATTGATTATGGCGTGACCATTGCTTCCGGCACTCCCGAAGAAATTGCCAATAATCCCAAGGTTATCGAAGCGTATCTTGGAAAGGACGAAGAAGGGGGACTGTAAGCATGTTGGAATTAAAAAACGTAAATGTATCTTATGGTGCAATTCACGCGATACATGATGTCAGTTTAACGGTAAATGATGGAGAAATTGTTTCTTTAATTGGTGCAAACGGTGCCGGTAAAACAACAATATTACACACGATTACTGGGTTAAAAAAATCTTCCGGTGGAAGTATTATCTACGATGGTCATGATTTGACGAAGACAGAACCGAGTAAGATTATTACGCTTGGTATGGCACATGTACCGGAAGGACGCCATATTTTCCCGGCAATGACGGTTGCAGAGAATTTAGAGATGGGTGCTTATATACGGAATGATAAAGAGGAAATTCAGAAATCCATTAAGGAAGTATTTGAACGATTCCCTCGGTTAAAGGAACGGCGCAAGCAGCTAGCCGGCACGTTGTCCGGTGGTGAACAACAGATGTTAGCCGTAGGCCGTGCACTGATGAGCAACCCTAAAATCATTCTGATGGATGAACCATCCATGGGGTTATCACCCTTGTTGGTTAAGGAGATTTTCCAAATCATACAGGAGGTACATAAACAAGGAATTACGGTATTGCTGGTAGAACAGAATGCCAAGATGGCACTTTCCATTGCAGACCGCGCTTATGTACTAGAAACAGGCAATATTGCCATGAGCGGTGATGCCAAAGAATTGTTAAATGATGAAAAGGTTAAAAAAGCCTACCTTGGATTATAATATGGATATGATTGTCTATAAGAAGTACTGACAGGAATGTTGGTACTTCTTTTTTGATGTAACCGTTATCTGTACAGAATCGAGAACGCAAGGAAAGGTTGAATTTGTATACCAAATCTGCTAGAATATACTTTGGTATTTTCCGTAAGAGGAAAAGCATGTTATGGAGGAAATCATGAACGTAGTACAGAAAGTTTTCGGAACACATAGCGAAAGAGAAATAAAAAGAATTGAAGGACTGGTCAATCAGATTGAGTCTTTGCGGGATACCATGATGGCACTTTCCGATGAACAGCTCAAGGATAAGACCAGAGAATATAAGAAAAGATTGCAGGAAGGAGAAACACTGGATGACTTGCTTCCGGAGGCCTATGCAACGGTCAGAGAAGCAGCAAGACGTGTATTGAATACAGAGCATTATCGCGTACAGTTAATCGGTGGTATTATTTTACATCAGGGACGTATTGCAGAGATGAGAACCGGTGAAGGTAAGACACAGACCTGTCTTTTGCCAGCCTATTTGAATGCGCTGGAAGGAAAAGGTGTACATGTTGTTACTGTCAACGATTATCTGGCAAAGCGTGATGCCGAATGGATGGGTCAGGTTCATGAATTTTTAGGTCTGAAGGTAGGTGTTGTCTTAAACAGCATGAAGCCGGAAGAACGTAGAGAAGCATATGGATGTGATATTACCTACGTTACCAATAACGAACTTGGTTTCGATTATCTGCGTGACAATATGGTTATTTATAAGGAACAGCTGGTGCTTCGTGATTTACATTTTGCCATTATTGATGAGGTAGACTCTGTTTTAATTGATGAAGCCAGAACACCTCTTATTATTTCCGGACAGAGCGGTAAATCAACCAAACTGTATGAAGCTTGTGATATTCTTGCCAGACAATTGACGCGTGGTAAGGATATGGAACAGCTTTCCAAGATGGATGCCATTATGGGCATTGAACAGGAAGAAACCGGAGATTTCATTGTTAATGAGAAGGATAAGGTAGTCAACCTGACTGCACAGGGCGTTGCGAAGGTAGAACGTTTCTTCCAGATTGAGAACCTGGCAGACCCGGAAAATCTGGAAATACAGCATAATATTATTCTTGCACTTCGTGCGCATAACCTGATGTTCCGCGATCAGGACTATGTGGTAAAGGATGATCAGGTTCTGATTGTTGATGAGTTTACCGGACGTATTATGCCGGGACGTCGTTATTCCGATGGTCTGCATCAGGCGATTGAAGCCAAAGAGCACGTTAAGGTCAAAAGAGAAAGCAAGACACTTGCCAACATTACGTTCCAGAACTTCTTTAATAAATTTGAGAAGATTGCCGGTATGACCGGTACTGCATTAACCGAAGAAAAAGAGTTTCGTGATATTTACGGCATGGATGTTGTGGAAATTCCGACCAATAAACCGGTTGCGCGAATTGATCATCAGGATGCTGTTTATAAAACCAAAAGAGAGAAATTAAATGCAATTGTAGAGGCCGTCATGGAAGCACATGCCAAAGGACAGCCCGTACTTGTAGGTACGATTACGATTGAAGCTTCCGAAGAGTTAAGTGCTCTTTTGCGGAAAAGAGGAATTGAACATAAGGTATTGAATGCAAAATTCCATGAGTTAGAAGCAGAGATTGTAGCGGATGCCGGTATTCATGGTGCGGTTACGATTGCAACTAATATGGCAGGTCGTGGTACGGATATCAAACTGGATGAAGAAGCCAGAGCAGCCGGTGGTTTGAAAATCATCGGTACGGAACGCCATGAATCCAGACGTATCGATAATCAGCTGCGTGGACGTTCCGGTCGTCAGGGGGATCCGGGTGAATCCAAATTTTATATTTCCCTGGAAGATGATTTAATGCGTCTGTTCGGTTCGGAAAGAATGATTACCATGTTTAATGCGCTCGGTATTCCGGAAGGACAAGAAATTGAGCATAAAGCATTGACCAAAGCAATTGAATCTGCACAGAAGAAGATTGAAAGTAATAACTTTGGAATCCGAAAGAATCTGTTAGAATATGACCAGGTTATGAATGAACAGAGAGAAATCATCTACGAAGAGAGAAGACGTGTCTTAAACGGCGAAAGCATGCGGGATGTCATCTATAAGATGATTACCGATATTACAGAAAATTGCATTGATATCTGTATCGGAGATGATTCTGATTTCGAAGAGTGGGATTTCAATGAATTAAATACCTTGCTTCTTCCAACAATACCGTTACAGCCGGTTACCGCAGAGCGTGTTTTGAAACCGAAGAAAAACAGTTTGAAACAACAGCTGAAAGAGGAAGCGGTCAAGTTGTATGAAAGCAAGGAAGCCGAGTTCCCGGAGCCGGAGGCCATTCGTGAAATTGAGCGGGTTATCCTGCTTAAAGTAATTGACAGAAAATGGATGGATCACATCGATGATATGGATCAGCTCCGCCAGGGTATCGGTTTACAGGCATACGGACAGAAGAATCCGCTTGTGGAATATAAGATGAGCGGTTACGATATGTTTGATGAAATGACACAGAATATTAAGGAAGAAACCGTTCGTCTGCTGTTCCATGTACGCATTGAGCAGAAAGTGGAAAGAGAACAGGTTGCCAAAGTAACCGGCACCAATAAGGACGATTCGGCTCCGAAAGGACCGGTAAGACGTGCGGAGGCCAAGATATATCCGAACGATCCTTGTCCATGCGGAAGCGGCAAGAAGTATAAACAATGTTGCGGAAGATAGGAAAATCTTCTTATCAGAATAATAGAATATAATATTAGGAAGAAGGTGACGTTATTGGTAGAGTTAGATAATATGAAGTCTGAACTTCAGACTTATGAAAGTCCATTAGCGGAAGTGAGGGATTCACTTTGACTTAGCGAATAAGGAGAAGCGAATCGAAGAACTGGAAATGGAAATGCAGGCTCCGGGCTTCTGGGATGATCCGGAGAAATCCAACCAGAAGATGAGAGAATCCAAGAATCTGAAGGATATCGTAGATACCATGAAGGGGTTGGAGAGCCAGTATGAAGATATTATGACATTGATAGAAATGGGATATGAGGACAATGACCCTGCGATTATTCCCGATATCAGTGAGGAATTGGAAAACTTTAAGACAACCTTTGAGAATATCAGAATCAGCACTCTGCTTTCCGGAGAGTACGACAGAAACAATGCCATTCTGCGGCTCAATGCAGGTGCGGGAGGTACCGAAAGCTGTGACTGGTGCAGTATGTTGTATCGTATGTACACCAGATGGGCAGAGCGTAAGGGCTTTTCTCTGGAGGTGTTAGATTACCTTGACGGTGATGAGGCTGGTATTAAATCAGTTACCTTCCAGATTAACGGAGAAAATGCTTATGGTTATCTGAAATCTGAAAAGGGTGTGCACCGACTGGTGCGTATTTCTCCTTTTAATGCACAGGGGAAAAGGCAGACTTCCTTTGTTTCACTGGATGTAATGCCGGAAATTGAAGAAGATGTGGATGTGGAAATCAAAGATGACGATATCCGTATAGACACATATCGAAGCAGTGGTGCCGGAGGACAGCATATCAATAAGACATCCTCAGCTATCCGAATCACACATTTTCCCACCGGTATTGTCGTGACTTGTCAGAATGAAAGAAGCCAGCATATGAATAAGGATAAAGCAATGCAGATGCTGAAAGCTAAATTGTTTATGCTGAAACAGGAAGAAAATGCGGAGAAATTATCCGATATTCGAGGAGATGTGAAAGAAATCGGCTGGGGCAATCAGATACGTTCATATGTGATGCAGCCCTATACTATGGTAAAAGACCACAGAACAAATGAAGAATCAGGAAATGTGGATGCAGTACTTGATGGAGCAATTGACATTTTTATAAATGCATATTTAAAATGGAAAAGTGCCGGCAATTAAGCCGACACTTTTTGATTTTGTTGATTTGTTTTCATTAAATCCAAAAAGAATTCTGCATAAGTTGCATTCATATAAGGAATAAGCCAGAGATAGGCGATTCCACAGGACAAAAGTCCGAGTAACATAAGCGGAATAAAACTTACCATCAAATAGAAATATCTTCCCTTGTTTCCTTTCATCAACTTCCGACTCATGGAAATCAATTCCCTTACCGAATAATTCGGAAAATCATGCAACAGGAAAAATACTTGCGCATACGTTATGGAAATAATTACTGTAACAACAAGATACAATATGATGGAAAGAGAATACGGCAATATTAATATGGAATTTTCCGGATTTCTCTGTACCATAAAGGAAAAAACAGTCATTGGAAGCATGGACAGATACATGCATACTGCAATAAATAACTGAATTAAAACCGCTTTGTTCGGAAACAGCTTAAATCCGTAAAAAACGTCGCTTATGGTCACTGGTTTGCCACAGGCAATTTTCAAATAGAAATAATTTTCACCGGAAGTAAATAAACCGGTCAGAACAGCGATAACAAAAGAGATTAAAAAGTTTAATACAACGCCGATTACGGTTGTAGTGTCTAAAAAAATAGTAGAGAATATGCTGACAAACCCGGTAATCATGGCAACGATAAGAGTGGCACCGATGGATATGCCATATTTGCCGAACATATGCTCTTTGGCGAGTGCCTTTAATTCTGCACAAGATTTGTATTGATTCATAAACTTAAGCTCCAATCATTCCTAGCAGGCAAGATCGATGTTCATCCCCAGATACTTGTTGGCAGCATCAGATGATTTCAGTTCTTGCTGATAAGGATTTTCTTCATTATAATATTTAATTTGCGTGGAAGTAGTTCCGCCGGAAACATAAGTACGCCCGCATTCCGGACATATTGATGTGTGAATGGCAACATTGCATGCCATTACTTTTCCATTGTTTTGTGATGCCTTTTTATAGGCATTGGAAACATGCTCCTGTTCGTGGCTCCTGACTTTAGATGCAGCGGCATCCGGGGAAATATGGGAAGCTGCCTTATAAGAAACATTTTCATCGGAACCATCCTGATATTTCCGATTCTTACAGGTTTCACATTCCGCGGGAGAAGATTTGCGTCCGGCCTGTTTTACGGTAGATTGACCGGGATTCTTAATAATTGCCACCGAATCAGCTTCGGAAGAAGATGATAAGGGATTGTTCAGGTAACCGGTTTGTAAAGCGTTGATTCCGTTTATCATAAAAAGCTCCTTTCTGAAATGACAGGAAATTAGTTGGAAGTATCACTGTTTCCTGTGATTTCTTCTAACATTTCGTCGAAAGACACGCCATACATTTCTTCGCAGGTCTCGTTTAACTGCTGACGGGTTTCCGGGTCCGTAAATACCATTGTCATGGAATAGGTAACAATCAGTGTGTTAAGTACCAAAGCGGCTGTAGCACAGATGATACCAACACTGGCTTTACTGTTCATCTTCGCATTTCTGCCTTTGGATAAAAGGGCGAGAATAATTGCAATACTTCCTAAAATGAAAGCCGGATAAACCGTAAAGGTAAAACAACAGAAAATAGCAATAATACCAAGAATAAAAGCAGCGGTATATAAGCTGCTTCCGGGTTCCACAGCAGGCATCCGGTATGCATTGCGGTTATAATACGGATTCTGATTGTACGGATTCTGATTGTATGGATTATGGCTGTATGGATTGGGGCCCATAGCATTGTTGCCATTCCTATTATTATTTGAAGGATTGCCGGATGGCTGTGCATTGGGAGCAGGTCTGTTATCAGACATCTGTTCTGAAGCCGGGGAATTCCCTGACTGCTGTTCGTTTTGCACCTCCGGTTGTGTGTTTTGTTGAAAGTCCATAGGTTTTCCTCCTGTTTGTGTAACAAATATTATAGCACAGACGGAGAAGAAAGACCAGAGGGAGAAAGAGGAAGAAAAATATTATATAAGGTAGCCATCGCGGCAAAAATCAAGTATAATAATAAAAGTGCCAAAATGGCAGAACAACAAAAGACGGTGGGAGTAAAGAGATGGACATTATTTTAAAACTGAAAGAGGAACTGAAGGTAGAAAAATGGCAGGTAGAAGCTGCTGTTAAGCTGATAGATGAGGGAAATACCATTCCCTTCATTTCCAGATATCGTAAAGAGGCAACCGGTTCCTTAAATGATGAGGTATTGCGTAATTTACATGAACGGCTGATTTACTTGCGCAATCTGGAAGAGAAAAAGGAACAGGTTCTGAATAGTATTGAGGAACAGGGCAAGTTAACCGACGAACTTAAGGAACGCATTATTGCGGCAGAAACAATGGTCGTGGTAGAGGATTTATACCGCCCGTACCGTCCGAAGCGTAAGACGCGAGCCAGTGTTGCGAAGGAAAAAGGTCTGGAGGGATTGGCAGAATACATTCTGGCACAGGAGGCAGAAACACCAATTGAGGAAGAAGCGGCTAAATATGTGCATGAGGAGGAAGACGCTGCCAAATCGGTTAAAAATGTAGAAGAAGCTATTCAGGGAGCCAAGGATATTATTGCAGAAATGATTTCGGATGAGGCAGATTACCGTATCTACATCCGAAACATTACTATGGAAGAAGGAAAGTTAGTAAGCACTGCCAAGGATGAGAAGGCAGAAAGTGTCTATGAGATGTATTATGCTTACGAAGAACCTTTGAAAAAGGCAGCAGGACATCGTATTCTTGCGTTAAATCGCGGTGAGAATGAAAAGTTTCTGGTTGTGAAAGTTGAGGCTCCGCAAGAGCGTATTTTGCAATATCTCCGTACCAAAGTTGTTAAAAATGACAATTCTGTCACTACACCGATTCTGGAAGACGTAATTTCTGACAGCTACGTCAGATTGATTGCACCTGCCATTGAAAGAGAAATTCGTAACGACTTAACCGAAAAGGCGGAAGACGGAGCGATTGCTGTATTTGGCAAAAACTTAGAGCAGCTTTTGCTACAGCCTCCGATTGCAGGAAAAGTAGTACTTGGCTGGGACCCGGCATTCCGGACCGGTTGTAAACTGGCGGTTGTAGATGAAACGGGTAAAGTGCTGGATACGAAGGTAATTTATCCGACGGCACCTCAGAATAAAGTCGAAGAAGCTAAGACAGAGCTGAAGAAATTGATTAAAAAATACAATGTGTCTCTGATTTCAGTCGGAAATGGTACGGCATCCAGAGAATCCGAGCAGGTCATTGTAGAGCTGTTAAAAGAACTGGATACTCCGGTGCAGTATGTGATTGTAAATGAAGCGGGGGCATCTGTATATTCCGCAAGTAAACTGGCAACTGAAGAATTTCCAAATTTCGATGTGGGACAAAGAAGTGCGGCATCCATAGCCAGAAGATTGCAGGATCCGCTTGCTGAGTTGGTTAAGATTGATCCGAAATCTATCGGTGTTGGACAGTACCAGCATGATATGAATCAGAAAAAATTAAGTGATGCGTTAAATGGAGTGGTAGAGGACAGCGTAAATAAAGTTGGTGTTGACCTTAATACGGCTTCGGCATCTCTTCTGGAATATGTTTCCGGTGTAACCAAAGTGATTGCCAGAAATATCGTAGATTATCGTGAGGCCAACGGCCGCTTTACAAACAGAAAGCAGTTATTGAAAGTAGCTAAGCTGGGACCGAAGGCGTACGAACAGTGTGCTGGATTTATGCGTATTACAGACGGAGACAACCCATTGGATGCAACCAGCGTCCATCCGGAATCCTATGAAGCGGCGGAGAAACTTCTTGATAAAATGGGCCTGACGATGGCAGATGTCAGAGAAGCCCAGAAAAAGGCGGCAGCCGAGAAAGCAGCGGGCAAAAAGGCAGTTCCGGTGAAAGAAAAACCGGCAAAGAAACAGCAGAAAGTTGTTATTCGTAATACGAATACAGCCATGGGAAAGGCGTTAGCGGCTGCTATGGGTGGTGTAACGTTGGAAAATTCACAGGAAGAAAACGGTAAAGGCAGACAGAGTACGGTAACGGCTGAAAAACCGGCAGTAACCGTAAGCAGTTTAGAGAAGAAAATAAAAGATAAGAAGAAAATGGCAGAGGAGCTTGGCATTGGTGAAATTACCCTGACGGATATTCTGAAAGAACTGGAGAAACCGGCAAGAGATCCGCGTGATGATATGCCGGCACCGATTCTTAGAAGCGATGTCCTGGATATGAAGGATTTGAAGCCGGGTATGATTTTGAAAGGTACGGTTCGTAATGTGATTGACTTTGGTGTTTTTGTGGACATCGGTGTCCATCAGGACGGTCTGGTGCATATCTCCCAGATCACAGACCGTTTTATCAAGCATCCGCTTGAGGCAGTCAGCGTTGGTGACATTGTGGATGTACAGGTCATTTCGGTAGACATGGCAAAGAAGCGGATTTCCTTAACCATGAAAATAAATCAGAAGTAATACAAGTTGGAGGATAAAATGAACGGTTTAATAGACAGTGTAAAAGAAAACGTAATTTTTTTGCTGGAGTTTCTGGCAGTGGTGGTAGTGATTTTCCTGATTGCATATGTGGCAGAGAAACTGGCAGTGAAACGAAGTGAAAGCAGAGAGCGTATCCTAAGTACCAGAAAAGTTGCTATGATAGGTATGTTTTCAGCGATTTCGGCAATTTTAATGTTATTTGAATTCCCGATGCCTTTTGCACCGGATTTTTACAAGCTGGATTTTAGCGAGCTTCCGGCATTGATTGGAACCTTTGCTTTCGGACCGGTAGCAGGCGTTATGATAGAGTTTTGCAAAATTATTTTAAAATTGTTGTTTAAGTCCACCAGTACGGCATTTGTCGGCGAATTGGCAAACTTTGCAGTTGGCTGCAGCTTTATTTTACCGGCATCCCTTATTTATCTGTTCCATAAAAGCAAGAAAAATGCCATTATCGGCTGCGTATCCGGTACGCTCTGCATGACGATTTTCGGAACGGCTTTTAATGCCATCTATCTTCTGCCGAAATTTGCACAGCTTTACGGAATGCCTTTAGAAGTACTGATTGATATGGGAACGAAGATTAACAGTTCTATTACGAATATTACCAGTTTTGTCTGTTTCGCAGTGGCACCGCTTAATCTGATAAAAGGAACCTCGGTTTCGATTATTACGTTGCTGGTATACAAGCACCTGAGTCCTATTATTAAGAAAACACATTAAGATAAAAGTTATTCTAAAGTCATTATAAATTTAATATGTAATTATTTTATTAACAGGCATATTTGTTTCCCTTTTTTGTGTATGCACTTGATTGTTGCTCAAAATTGGATAACCGATATGTCTGTTTTTTTGACCAAAATCAGTTTGTTGATTTCCCAAATTAAGGTTATTTTAAGGTTGGACATATTTTGCATTAAGATTTAAATGATATGCTGTTTTTTACAAAAAGCCGTTTCCTTTCAAAATTTTTTGAAAAATTTAATCTTCATAAATTCATAAGAAATTTTTTGAAATATTTAATGGGTTTTACCCGTTATATATAGTATACTGAGAAAGGTTTATGGAAAATACAACCGGCTATTTATGTAAAAGAAAGGGAAATTCATGAGTGCATTAGTGGAAATCCGGGATATTTGTAAAATATACAATCCCGGGGAAAATGAAGTAAAAGCATTAGATCATGTCAGCCTGACCATTGATGAAAACGAATTTGTTGCGATTATCGGACAGTCCGGTTCTGGTAAATCGACATTGATGAATATGTTGGGATGTCTGGATGTGCCAACCAGCGGAAGCTATTTTCTGCATGGGCAGGATGTATCCCATATGAGTGATAATGAGTTGTCAGATGTGAGGAATAAGGAAATTGGATTTATTTTCCAAGGCTTTAACCTGATACAGAATCTGACTGCTTTAGAAAATGTGGAACTGCCGCTTATCTATAGAGGTGTTGGCAAGAAAGAAAGAACAAGGCTTGCGGATATTGCCTTAGATAAAGTAGGACTGGAAAAGCGAAAAACACACAAGCCGTCAGAAATGTCCGGCGGACAGCAACAGCGTGTGGCAATTGCCAGAGCTATAGCACAGGCACCTCCGATTATTCTGGCGGATGAGCCTACCGGCAATCTCGATTCCGGCTCTAGTAAGGAAATTATGGAGATTTTGAAAAATCTTCATGAAGAAGGCCGAACGGTTATTTTAATTACGCACGATAATGAGATTGCCAGCCAGGCAAAACGTGTTATCAAAATTATGGATGGAAAAATAGTTCAGGATTCCGCTAGAGGAATCAGTACGGAAACCGGAACGGAATAGAATAGGTACCGAATCAAATCATTAATTTAAAGGGGATAGCCGCAGCGGGATGCGGCGGAAAAGAGAGGAAAAATGAACCAGAAAGAATTAAACACAAATGAAAAGAAGAAAAGAGAACCGATGGATAAGGCGAAAAAAAAGAAGGTTATCCGAAGAAGTATTTTGGGTGGAATCGCACTTGTCATTGTTTTATTTATTGTCATCAATTCCATTGCAGCAAGTAATATGGCAGCTGTAGTTTATACTACACCGGTAACAAGGGATGATGTCGAACAGATACTTAGTACCAGTGGTCTTGTGAAGACACAGGAATCCAAAACTTATTTTTCGGATGTAGCAGTAGAAATAGGGCAGATTAATGTGACTGCCGGTGATAGTGTAAAAGCGGGAGATGCACTTTTAACCTATGATGCAGATGCGCTGGCCGAAGCAAAACAGTTGGCAGAATTAAAACTACAGTCTAACGAAGGCGGTTATGAAAGTACTTTATACAAGGACAATAAATATATCAGCGAGCTGGGTGAAGCCAATATCAATCTGGAGGTTTTGGAGCAGCAGATTACCGATTGTGAGAATTATGTGAAAGAACTGAATAAGAAAATCAAAGATAAGCAGGATGCACTGGCATATGAAGGCGCTTTGCTTCAGATTTCTCTTATTGACTGGTCGGATAAACCTGGATCCGAAGAATATGAGAATCTGCAGAAACTGGTTCAGTTAAATGCATATGAACAACAGCATAATGCAGATATTGAAGCATGGCAGAATGAAGTAACAGAATATCAAAATAAGATTGCAGCCTATAAAGAATATAAGGCGGAAATGAAATCGCAGAAAAGTGCTTCCGAGAATGGTTCTTTGGATAATGGCGGCAAGAGCCAGCTAGAGGCTAATACGGAAATTGAAAAAATTAGCACAAATGAAACGTTGGCTAATATTGAAAAAGTAGAGAATGGAGTGACTGCAGACTTCGATGGTGTTGTAACGGAAGTTTCTGTTGTGGAAGGCAGTGTACCAACGGCAGGCACCAAGATGATAACCTTAGAAAGCACAGAAAAGGTTAAGATTGAGATTTCGGTATCCAAATATGATTTGGAGAAAATTGCAGTCGGACAGGAAGCAGAAATTACAATTGCAGGAAATCCCTATAAAGGAACTGTTTCTAAAATAAACGGCATGGCAACAACCAATTCCAGCGGTGCAGCCGTTGTGGGTGCAGATATCCAGATTGATAATCCGGATGACAATATCTTCTTGGGAGTAGAAGCCAAAGTCACAGTACATACAGCCAAAGCAGAGCAGGTTCTGGTCGTACCGATGGAAGTCATCAACAGTGATAAAGAAGGCGATTTCGTCTATGTGGCCGAAAACGGAGTATTGGTAAAGAAACGTATTGTTGTCGGTATTTCTTCGGACAATTTCTGTGAAATTAAAGAAGGACTGGAAGAAGGAGAACAGGTTGTCAGCAATGTAACTTCAGGTCTGGAAGAAGGCATGGCAGTTACTGCCGTTTTGCAGGAATAGAGGGTAAAGGAGCAGATAAATGGCACAGATATGGGAATATATTAAGATTGCTTTGATGAATATCAAAAGCAATAAAGGTCGGTCTGTTCTTACCATGCTCGGAATTATCATCGGTATCGCATCGGTTATTATGGTCATTTCCATTGGTAACGGCGTGCGCAGCCAGATTAACAGTGAGTTGGATAATATGGCGGGTGGACAGGTAGCAATCTATACGAATGACTCCAGCAAAGAGAACACCGTAACGTTTAATGACGAAGATTTTGAAGCAATTATGGACAAAGTACCAAATGTCAAAGGTGTTACTCCCCAGTATTCCATGTGGGCGGCAGGCGAAGGCAGAAAGGGTAATTTTGAAGCGATTGTTTATGCCGGAAATGAGGCATTGCAATATTGTGTTTCGTCTGATCCGATTATCAAAGGAAGATATTTTACGGCAAGCGATTATTACAGCGGCAATAAAGTATGTGTCATTGATGAAAACAGCGCTGTAAAGTTATTTGGTACAACAGATGTCATCGGTATGAGTTTTGATGTTACGATTTATAATGTGACACAGGAAATTACCGTTGTCGGTATCCGAAAAAACAGTAATTCGGTCATGGCATCCTTGTTCAATGGAGATAATTTGAAGATTGAAATGCCGATTACAACACTTGGCACAAGCTATGGTTTTTATGTGGAGGATTTTACTTCCTTTTATATTATCGGCGAATCGGCAGAGGACTCTGCACAAATAGCATCCGACAGTATCCGGTTGATGGAGAACCGTCATGATGTACGTGGAGAAAATAAGATTCTGGTGGAGAGTTTTGCAGATTATGCAGCACAGTATGACAGTATTTTAAGTATTATTACGGTATTTATCTCTTTTGTTGCTGCAATTTCCCTGTTGGTCGGCGGTATCGGCGTTATGAATATCATGCTGGTTTCCGTTACCGAGAGGACAAGAGAAATCGGTATTCGTAAATCATTGGGGGCAAGAACAGGATCTATTCTGTTGCAGTTCCTTGCGGAAGCGGGCATTATTACGCTGCTTGGTGGTATTATCGGTATTATAATAGGAAGTCTTGGAGCGATTGCAGTATGCAGTGCATTTAGTCTTTCGGCGAAGGTCAGCATTTCGACGGTCATTATGGCAACACTGTTCTCTTCGGCAGTTGGTATTTTCTTCGGGATCTATCCGGCCAAAAAAGCGGCAAAGCTTAGTCCGATTGAGGCATTACGACACGAATAGCAATATGACAGGTCCATATATGGAAGACCTGTCATATGCGAGATTTGCGCAGAGGCGCAAATCTCGGCAGTGTAATATAAGCAGAGGCGCAAATCTTGGCAGTGTAATATAAGCAGAGGCGCAAACTCGGGAAATTGCAGAGGTTGCACTTGCACTTTGGAGAAATTTCAGTATAATAGAGTAAGTAGAGAAAGCACCTACTATGTAGGTGCTTTTTAGCTAAGAGGGTGTGGAGAAAAGAAAGGCAGGATTTTGTATGGAAGTAGAATTTGATGTAAAAATGGAATCCGGAATTTTATATGATTATATGATGCATCACACCTTTAGCAGTTTGTCTGGATTGTTGGGAGCTGTAGTAGGAGCATTGCTGTTAATTGCTTTTTATGCAGACAGACAGGTTATTTTTCTGGTTGCAGGATTGATTATTCTGATTTATCAGCCTTGGACACTTTTTTTGAAGTCCAAGCAGCAGATGTTAAACAATCCGGCATTTAAAAAGCCGCTTCATTATAAACTGACAGAGGAAGGCATTGAGGTATCACAGGATGGTGAGGTGCAGAACCAGAAATGGGAAGATATGCACAAGGCGGTATCTACAAACAGCAGTATTGTGGTATATACGACACCGGTAAATGCCTGTATTTTTCCCAAAAAGGATTTGGGTGAAAACAAGTATAAGGTAATTGAAATGATTTCTACACATATGCCGCCAAGGAAAGTAAAAATCAGAAGTTAATATGAAGACACAAAATCAAAAGAGAAAATCAAGAAGCCGTAAGGATATAAATTATAAAATTGGAAGGTATAAACGAAAGTATCATATTTGAGGCCTATGGAACAGATAATAGAAACATACAGTGCGCAGGAAACTTTTGCACTGGGGGAAAAAATAGGAAAAAATGCAAGACCGGGACAGGTATATACTTTAATTGGTGATTTGGGCGTGGGCAAGACGGTCTTTACCCAAGGTGTTGCAAAGGGACTTGGCATTACAGAGCCGGTAAACAGTCCGACATTTACAATCGTACAAGTTTATGAGGAAGGCAGAATGCCTTTTTATCATTTTGATGTATACCGCATCGGGGATGTGGAGGAAATGGAAGAAATCGGATACGAGGACTGTTTTTACGGAGAGGGGCTCTGCCTGATTGAGTGGGCAAATCTGATTGAAGAGATTTTGCCGGAGCATTATACACAGATAACGATAGAAAAAAATCCGGAAAAAGGATTCGATTATCGAAAAATCACAATAGAGGAGCATATTGCATAGCGAAGGGAAGGTTAGAAATGAAACTGATAGCATTAGACAGTTCGGGATTAGTAGCTTCTGTGGCAGTCATAGAGGATGAATTGCTGATAGCGGAATATACAATTCAATATAAGAAAACACATTCCCAGACGCTGTTGCCGATGTTAGATGAAATAAAGAAAATGATAGACCTTGATTTTACGCAGATAGATGCGATTGCAGTGGCGGCTGGACCGGGTTCTTTTACCGGGTTGCGTATTGGCTCGGCAACAGCTAAAGGACTTGCGTTTGCAATCAATAAGCCGATTGTGGCAGTACCGACACTGGATGGTCTTGCCTATAATTTATATGGAACGGATAAAATTGTCTGCCCGATTATGGATGCCAGAAGAAATCAGGTTTATACCGGTATTTATGAATTCTGCAAAGAAGAAGACAAATTGGGACTTCATATTATCAAAGAACAGTGTGCAGTTGCCTTTGATGAAATTGCACAGAAACTGAATGAACTGGGGCGTGAGGTCATCTTTCTGGGAGATGGGGTTCCGGTTTTTGCAGAACGCATGAAAGAGATTATGCAGGTATCTTATAGTCTGGCACCTGCGCATATGAACCGACAGCGTGCCGCCTGCATTGGTGTGTTGGGCAGCCGTTATTATAAGCAGGGGAAAGTACAAAAAGCAGAAGAACATGCGCCGGTGTATCTGAGACTGTCCCAGGCAGAACGGGAGCGAAAAGAGCAAGAAGAGAAAATACAGGAAGAGAAAGAGCAGGAAACAGGCAGATGATAGAAATCCGACCGATGGAAAGAAAAGATGTAGAGCGGATTAGTCAGTTGGAAGAAGAAACCTTTTCCATGCCATGGTCCAGAGATGCTTTTCTGGAGATGATAGAAAAAGAGGATGCCAGGTATTATGTAGCAGAGGTTGACGGTAAGGTAGCAGGTGGTTGTGGTGTACTTTTGATAGCCGGGGAAGGAAATATTACCAATGTGGTAGTCGATAAAGCATACAGAAACATGGGCGTTGGAACGAAGATGCTGCAGTATCTAATCGAGGATGGATATCAAAACGGTTTAACGGCTTTTACGTTGGAGGTGCGTGTAAGCAATAAGGGAGCTATTCACGTTTATGAAAAACTGGGATTTTCTTCGGAAGGAATTCGGCCGAACTTCTATGAAAAACCGACGGAAGATGCTATGATAATGTGGAAGAGATAGGAAACAGATAGAATATTTACCACTGTTTTTACATAGTTTGGATTGTTATAATAGAAATATACGCAAGACAGTATGTGTAAGTACAGGAGGGCAAGATGAGAATATATCTGGATGAAAAAGAAAAAGAACTGGTTACGGTGCTCTGCAATCAGTGTCAAAAAGAATTGCTGGTAGAAAATGGGATTCTCAAAGAAGAATGCATTCATATTACCCATGATTTTGGCTTTTTTGGAAAAAGAGATGGGGAAACCTGTCACTTTGATTTGTGCGAAAATTGTTTTCATAAAATGATCGCAAAATTCCAGATTCCGGCCGATTGGCAGGATCGAAAAGAATTATTATAGTTTGATAAGAACAGGAGAATGCATGTTAGATATTTGTTTACTTGGTACAGGAGGTATGATGCCGTTGCCTTACCGATGGCTGACTTCCCTGATGGCAAGATATAACGGAAAAAGCATATTGATTGATTGTGGTGAAGGTACCCAGATTGCCATGAAGGAAAAAGGGTGGAGTCCCAAACCGATAGATATTATCTGCTTTACCCATTTCCATGCAGACCATATCAGTGGTCTGCCCGGAATGCTTCTTACGATGGGAAATGCGGAGCGGACAGAACCTTTGCTGCTTATCGGACCGAAAGGATTGACTAAGGTAGTATCATCATTGCGGGTCATTGCACCGGAACTTCCTTTTGAAATCAAATGTCTGGAACTGGCAGAAGCAGAGCAGACGTTACAGTTTGATGGTTTCCGGATAGAAGCCTTTAAAGTGAATCATAATGTGATCTGTTACGGCTATAATATTGCTATTGACCGAGTTGGTAAATTTGACGTACAGAAGGCGAAGGAACAGGGAATCGAACAGCGTTACTGGAACCGCTTGCAAAAGGGCGAAGTGATTGAAACAGAGCAAAGAGTGCTTACACCGGATATGGTATTAGGGCCACCAAGAAAAGGGCTGAAGCTGACCTATTGTACCGATACAAGACCAACTGACAGTATTGTCAGAAATGCAAAAGATGCAGATTTGTTTATTTGCGAAGGTATGTATGGGGAACCGGAGAAGCAGCAAAAGGCCAGAGAATATAAGCATATGACCTTTTATGAGGCGGCAGAGCTTGCTAAAGCGGCGAATGTCAAGGAAATGTGGCTGACACATTATAGTCCTTCGCTTGTCAGAGCAGAAGATTATATGAAGGATGTTCGTAAGATTTTTCCAAATGCAGTTGCGGGGAAAGACGGAAAAAGTGTGGATTTGTTGTTTGAAGAAACAGACAATGCATAGCAATAGATGATAAAGAGGGGTAAAGGAGGACGTGCATGAAAAACAAAAGTGGAATCAAACTGTTGATTATCGGGATTATTCTGGCAGCGTTAGTATTGGGATATTATTTTTACCTTTCCAATCAAAAGAGCGAAAACAAAGAGGAAGTTGTAGAATCCACGAAGGTACAGAGTGTGCTGATGAAGGATTTGGAAAAGAGCTATCCTCCCACACCCAAAGAAGTTGTGAAATATTTTAATGAGATTTCGGAATGTTTTTATAATGAAAACTACTCCGAGGATGAGCTGTACGAACTGGCAATGCAGATTCAGGGGCTTTATGACGATGAACTGATTGCACAGAAGTCGGAGGAACAATATCTTACCGATTTAAAGAGTGATATTGCGGAAATGAAAGAGAATGACCGTTCCATATCTTCTTATAAATTGTCAGCGAGTACGGATGTAGAGATGTTTTCCGAGAATGGAAGAAAATGTGCAAGATTATACTGTGAGTACAATATAAGGCAGGGAACCGGTACGATTTCCAGCCTGGTTGTATTTGTTCTGCGACAGGATGAAGACGAACATTGGAAAATTCTTGGCTGGGATTTGGATGAGTGAGAAAGGACTGCAGGGTAAAATGGAAAAAGAAGATGTGCTGATTCTGGCAATTGAAAGCTCCTGCGATGAAACGGCGGCGGCAGTGGTAAAAAACGGCAGAGAGGTATTGTCAAATATTATATCTTCGCAGATTGCGTTACATACTTTATATGGCGGTGTTGTGCCGGAAATTGCTTCCAGAAAACATATTGAAAAAATCAATCAGGTTATTGAAGAAGCACTGAAGGAAGCAGGGGTAACCTTACAGGATATTAATGCGATTGCCGTAACCTATGGACCGGGACTGGTGGGTGCGCTGCTTGTGGGAGTTTCTACTGCCAAAGCAATCAGTCTGGCTTCCGGGATTCCCTTAATCGGTGTACATCATATCGAAGGACATATCAGTGCCAATTATATAGAAAACAAGGAATTAGAGCCGCCATTTATCTGTCTGGTGGTATCCGGCGGGCATTCCCACCTTGTAGCGGTCAGGGATTATGGAGAGTATGAAATACTTGGACGTACCAGAGATGATGCGGCGGGAGAAGCTTTTGACAAAGTCGCAAGAGCTATCGGACTTGGTTATCCCGGTGGACCCAAAATTGATAAGGTGTCCAAAGAAGGTAATCCGGACGCCATTCATTTTCCGCGTGCCAAAGTGGTGGATGCCGTTTATGATTTCAGTTTCAGTGGCTTAAAGTCTGCTGTTTTGAATTATTTAAATTCCTGTGAGATGAAAGGCATAGAAATCTGTCAGGCAGATGTGGCTGCTTCTTTCCAGAAAGCGGTTGTTGATGTGTTGGTAGAACATTCCATGCAGGCTGTCAAAGAATATGGATTAAATAAATTTGCAATTGCAGGCGGTGTGGCATCCAATTCCTCTTTGAGAGTAGCTTTGGCAAAGGAGTGCGCTGCGAGAAAGATTGCGTTTTATCATCCTTCACCAATCTTTTGTACGGATAACGCGGCTATGATTGGGGTTGCAGGCTATTATGAATATTGCAAAGGGGTACGTCATGGTTATGATTTGAATGCCGTACCGAACTTGCGGTTGGGAGAACGAATCTGACATGGAAAAAAAGGAAAAAACAGTGGCCGTAGTGCTGGCAGCAGGACAGGGAAAAAGAATGCACAGCAATGTGCAGAAACAATATCTCTTGCTGCGGGACAAGCCGGTCATTTATTATGCACTGAAAACGTTCCAAGATAGTTTCATTGATGAAATCATTCTGGTGGTCGGCAAAGGGGAAATGGACTATTGCCGAAGTGAAATAGTAGAGAAGTATGGCTTTACCAAAGTATATAAAATGGTAGAAGGCGGTAAAGAACGATACCATTCGGTGGCAAACGGACTTAGGGCAATTGAAGAAGCAGCTTATGTTTTTATACATGATGGGGCACGTCCATTTGTCACAGAAGAGATTCTGAAGCGGGCATACGAAGCGGTAAAAGAAGACCATGCCTGTGTTGTTGGTATGCCGGTAAAGGATACCATTAAAATAGTAGATCAAAAACAATATGCACAGTCTACACCTAACAGAGAAAGCGTCTGGCAGGTACAGACACCTCAGGTATTTACCTGTTCTCTGGCAAAAGAGGCATATGAGAAACTTTTGACAGAAGAAGAACAGTTAAGAGAGCAGGGAATTAAGATTACCGATGATGCCATGGTAGTGGAAACACTTTTAAATCATCCGGTTAAATTGGTAGAGGGTTCCTATGAAAACATCAAAATTACAACTCCGGAAGATATCGTTATAGCAAATGCCCTGTTGAAATAAAAAGAGAATTCGTACGGAAAAGAGCATACAAAAATCCTTTGAAAAATTGTTTTAAATTTTCTAAAAAAAGTTGTTGACACTAATATTCTTTTTTGCTACAATAATCCTTGCGCTGACCGAGAGGAATGCGTAAGCGAAAACATGGAGAGGTATCGAAGTGGTCATAACGAGGCGGTCTTGAAAACCGTTTGTCCGCAAGGGCGCGTGGGTTCGAATCCCACCCTCTCCGCTGGAGATACCTTCTCCGCCGAATCTTTATATTGTTTTTTTATTTAGCTTTAGTGTGGAGAAGTACCCAAGATGGCTGAAGGGACACCCCTGGAAAGGGTGCAGGTCGTTAATAGCGGCGCGAGGGTTCAAATCCCTCCTTCTCCGTTGCAAGGCAAGAAATGTGCAGATGCCGGCAAGGCAGAAAACATCTGCTCAAATCGATACCTTGATTGTACTTTGACAAATAAACAGTAATGCAACCCTGAAAATTCAAAAGAATAATTCAGAGAACAAAAACCAAGTAAAGCAGTCAAGTCCGGAAGGATAAGACTGGACGGAAACAAGAAGCCAAGCTATCTTGTAACCGGAATCAAACAGATTTACAAAGGAAGCTGACCGAGGTTCCGCGAAGCGGGAACTCGCAACTTTACGGAGTAAAGTTTTTTA
>JAQXTA010000007.1 GCA_029219245.1 Lachnospiraceae bacterium
CTCCGGTAACCGCGTTGTCAATTCCCATGCCGCTTTTCTGCGCGGATTTGCTTTCTATCTGAACTCGATTGGCAAAGAGGCATACAGTATCCCGGATCGGTTTATGACAGGCAGGGATATTTTTGTTCCGTACATCTTTACCGATGCAGAGATGCGCGGCATCTTTTCTGCGATAGACCAGTTCCGTGATTCCAGAAATCCGCTTTTGCCTTTGACCCTGAGCACCTATTTCAGGCTGACCTACACCTGCGGTCTGCGTCCAATGGAAGGACGAGAACTCAAACGCAGCGATGTTGATCTGCGTACCAGTGAGATTCAGATTGTAAATTCCAAGCGGCACAGAAGCCGGATTGTCGTGATGAGCGATGATATGCTTTCTCTTATGAAACGCTATACCATTGCCCGTGATTCTGCGGCTCCGGATTCCGTTTATCTTTTCCCAAATTCCAGGGGAATTCCATACACGGCAGCTTTTATGCAGAAGAAGTTGGTAGGCTTTTACAGCGCGGCAAATCCAGATGTTCCGAAGGAATTTCTTCCGCCGATACGGGTATATGATCTTCGTCACCGCTTTGCCACAGCTGTCCTCAACAAGTGGCTGGATGCAGGCATGGACATCAATTCCCGCCTGCCATACCTGCAGACCTATATGGGACACGACAACATCGAGTCCACTGCATACTACATTCACATTCTCCCAGAAAACATCTCCAAATCTCCAACAATTGATTGGAACAAGATGGGCGAAATCTTTCCGAGGGCAGAGCTATGGGCAGAATGAAAAAGACGGAAACCCCTGCCAAACTAAGGGATGAGAAGCTGTTTAAGCTCATACGGAATTATCTTCTTGTCTATCTCCCTGTCCAAAGAGAAGCCAGTGTGCATACTGTAACCGACTACAGAACTGTGTTGAGCCAATACCTGTCCTTTGCGGCAGAGAAAAACGGCATAAAGCTGAATGCCGTGACCTTTGACATGTTCAACCGTGAAAATTTGGATGCCTATCTGGATTATCTTACAGCCGAGAAGGGATTTTCGACCGCAACGAGGAACAACCGACTGGCGGCAATAAGGGCTTTTGTATCTTATGCCTCTGCATGCTATCCGGAATACCTGGCACTGGAAAGTGAGCTGTCCGCAATTAAGGTGCAGAAAGACGATCCCTTCTCCAAGGTTGACTACATGACCGAAAACGCTGTGACAGCGTTACTCAATGAGCCGGATGCCAAAACAAAGATTGGTCTGCGGGACAGGTTCCTCATGATTTTCCTCTATGATTCCGGCGCGCGTATCAGTGAAGCCCTTGGTGTTCGCCTGCGCGATGTGAAACTCGGTAATTCCCCACAGGTTCTGCTTTTCGGCAAGGGGAACAAAGTCCGGGCTGTTCCATTGATGGAGAAAACGGTGGAGCATCTGCAGCAATACATAGCTGTCTTCCACAAAGACGAATCCCTCACCTCCGCGGTAACACTGTTTTACGTTTTGCACAAGGGCAAAAAGGAGCCCATGAACGACGAGACCCTAAGGGTGAGATTGCAAAAATACGCAGACTCCGCAAGGGAGAAGTGTCCCGAAATCCCGAAGAAAGTACATCCGCACCTGTGGAGGCATACAAGAGCGATGCATCTTTACCAGCATGGCATGGATCTCTCCCTCGTGTCCCAATGGCTCGGTCACGTGAATTTGTCTACATCCCTTGTTTACGCTTATGCAGATACACAGCACAAGCGGGATGCCATTGAAAAAGCGATGGGTGGGGAGCGTTCCGGCATAACGGACACCACGCTGTGCACCGTCGATGACGATGCGCTTCTCAAAAAGCTTTATGGGATGTGAAATATTATACCAAAATTCTTCCTACCGGGTTTGCTGGCGGTGAGTTTTCAGTCTTTTCTCAAAATCCGTTATACCAAATTTTTTGCGGGAAAAGCCCTGTAGTTAAAGCACTTTTCCGCATTTTTGGTATAACGGATTTTTTGGTATAACCAGAGATGCAGCAGAGCGGCATCACCTCGAATTTGCTGTGGCTCGAGTATTGCGAAGCTTACTGCGCAGTGGACGCACTTCCGTATCGGCTGACGCAGTTCAAGAAATACTACCGAGACTACACCGCCGAGACAAACGCCACCATGCACCTGAATCACAAGCCCGGGGGAGTCATGCAGGTAGACTGGGCAGGCGGTACCGCTTCCGTCATAGACACGGATACCTGAGAGGGCGTTCCCGCTTATCTCACCTGTGCTCATGGTATGGCCGCGGTCCGAAACTTCCTGACGGTGAAATACAGCCGCCTAGCGGAGCTGCTGACCGAGCTAGCCATTGCCAGAGGAAGCGGAACATTCCGAAAGGCGATCCAGCAGTACAAAAAATGTACCCTGCTGACGGCGCAATCTTCCCAGCATATTGGTGTCATTATGATGCAATGCAAGCCGGATGATTTCAATGTACAGCGCGTCCGCCGGAACTGTTCAGTTTCCCACGACGCCGCTATTCAACTCGCCTGGTCAAGGGTGTAACCGTGGCGACATATTCAAACATATCTATAATATACGATTTTTGTTGATTTATGTCGTTTTCAAGCTATAATATAAATAGGAGAATAAAAAACTCTATGATAGGAGAGATAGTATGGAAAAGCAGTATAGTTGGCTTCAGCTTTCTGATCTTCATATCTTCGAATCGACAGATTGGAACATCATGCAACGGGAATATGAGAGTTTGGCAGAGGTTGTAAAACCCGATTTTATTGTTGTTACAGGGGATTTCCGGCACAAAACAAAGCAACCGAGTTATGCTCCCGCACTAAGTTTTCTAAACAAAATAGTAAACATATTTGGTGTAAAAAAAGAGTGTGTTTTCTTGGTTCCAGGTAATCATGACGTAAATGATTATCAATATCGTAAGGAAATCATAGCAAGTATTAATACAGAGATATCAAAAAACGCAGATGCATATAAGCAATATATGGACAATGGGCCTGGGGATTTACACAATGCCTTTTGTGACTATTGTTCTTTTGTGCGTAGTTTTTATGGCGACGAAGTTTCTGATGACCGATACAAGACCCCTAGCGATCTTATTTGCATTCCTTATCAGAACAAGTTAAACATTATCATTTTAAATACTGCACTAATTGCTTCTGGAGTCCCAACAGAAAAGCAAATTGTAGATATTAAGAAGTTTAGTGAGATTATTTTTGATAAAAAACTTCCGTCCATTGTACTTGCGCATCACGATATAAGTAGCCTCCACGAATCTCATCAAAGGCGGGTTATAAGCATCTTAAATGCTGTTAATGCGCGTGCGTACTTGTGTGGTGACAAGCATGTGATTGAAAAAAATGGTGTTGATAAGTCCAACGTTCCAAATACATCAATCCCGGTAATCGTATGTGGTAAATCCACTATTGAAATGACAGACACTTTCTCTAAACTGTGTGTAATTGAATACACTTGTTGTTCGGACGGAAATACAACTGTTCAAGTATATAGATATCAGGGGAACGGCTTCATTCAGGCTCCGGATTTTTATTATTCTGTCAACAAAAAATTTTCTTTTCACATGTATGATCAAAACGAATTAATTAAATCCAACGCGAAAAAACCTCGTTTTAGAACTTCAAAAAAAGGCACTCAACACAATGGAACTACAAAGAAGCCTCAGTCAATTTGGTTACCTGATGCTGAACTTGCAAAGGGCAAACAAACACGCTTCACATCATTTACAAACACAGAAGCAGTCAATAAATACTTCGATCCAGATTCTGCATATCTTGGAGTAATTTCTGTTAAAGGAATTGGAAAAACTTTTCTTTTGCAAGTTAAACGGGTAAAATCTTCTCATAAATTTTACTGTTTACCAGAATGTCCCAGACCGTCAGTAAAAAACAACTGGGCAACAGAGAGAATTGTAATTGACAGGTATTCTGTATTAAAAACAGATAACCCCTTTGATGATCTTGTACTGCTTTGGAAAGTAGCTATTAAATGTTACGTGGTCTGTAATTTACATAGCGAAGATAATTTAAAAGAAATAGATAATTATATTCACTCCGGGAAACTCTCTGACGAAATAGCACGTCTATGCAACAGAGGGCGTGGCGAAAGCTTAAATTCGATTTTCGGAAATATTCTTGAGATACCTGAATGGAATAAAGAGATTGCGAAGTATCATAATTCAATAAATAATTTGTGTCGGCTTCTCCTGCGCCGGAGGAAGAAAGACCATTCTTCTAAAGATATTGCCATATTCATTGATAAAGTTGACCAAGCAATTACACAAACAAATGCTGAGCCTCCTGCAGACTGTGTTGTTTGCAAGAAAAAAAATAACTACATAGAATGTACAAGTAGTCGAAAGGGTACGGCCTACTGTAGCAGTGAGTCTGGTTGTCAAAGTAAAAATTGTTGTTATGGGTGCGAAATTTTTGCGAGTCCAGAATCAAATGACGGTCTCAGAATATATGAGCATTCCAATGCGTATAAACGGACCCATGTAAATATTTGGCAATACTTTCAGTTGGCATTAATGAGTGCCGCGGGACAAATTTCAGATGAGTTTAATGGCGAAATTAGTGTGTTTTTCACAATACGTCAAGAAGCGTTCCATTGTGAAGATGCACGCCTTGGGGAGCAAAACCAGAAAGTTGCAGGAAGAGTCATCAGGTTGCAATATACATTTGATGAGCAAAAGCAAATTTTTATTGATTGTATCAGATCACAAGATCCAACTTTCCTGTTTCAGCCGAGTTCTCTCTCCCAAAACGGTAGAGAAGAGTTTGCCTTTGTCGGAATAGATAGTTTATGTCATCCATATTGTACAGATGCAACAGGAAACAAAATTAAAGAATCTTTATTTACTTGTATCTATCGCCATTCATTTGACCGAAGCAGAGATATTCAGCGTTATGGCGAACAGCTCACAAAAAACATGAACCGTATACGAAGCTGTAAAGATACTCGTAGTCGAGAAGAATTTGTAAAACAACTGATCGAAGATTTAGCCGCTTCGTTAGCCTACTGTTCAAAACAGTCTGAAAGTACCGTTAACCCTTCTTACTATACTGAGAAATTACATTACCTTCCTAATTACTGGGCAGACAGCGATAATTTTGAAAAACTTCTATCGCTCATAGATCGTAATTTACTATTTGAAGATGATATAAAAAGAATATGTCGGATAGTAAATGGACATTATTCTTGTCCTGAATCCGGATGTCGTGGAGGTGAATGCAAAAGGCAGCCATTTTCAATGCTATATAACATGGGATATTTAGGATATATTGTACAAAATCCGAGTAACGCCAATGATGAAATCCAGCATTTTTTAGACGCTTCTGATATAAGTTATTTTACTGAGTCTGATGATTTAATTACTGCTGATCGTGTCGCGTACATAGTACATCCTGCTCTAAGCAAAGCAATTGAAAAGAAATATAACAAAGGGTTCATGCACTTTTCTGGATTCATTCTTGGTAAGGGACTTACAGTAGAAACCAGAGTGCTTATGCAGATGCTCGATGATAGGAAAACACTCGAAATGGATTCCTTCGTCAGGAAGTATTATTTTAAACCATAATGTACTCAAGAATTCTAAATTCGGAGGGATTGTTAGCGTCGGGCGGAAACCACCATTCAGAGCCAGGCAGAAATCGCCGATCATGGTCAATTTGAAAAATCAACCAATTCTCAAGGCAATTCCGTCGGAACGCATGCGTAGCACTTCCTACATGGCTGTCAAGGACACAGCAAGTGACGAGTCATCCTTGACAGCCATGTAGGAACTGCTGGGGAGTAATCAAGGCGACCAATCTAACGATATGGTCGCCCATGTTAAGCATTTTGGAATGC
>JAQXTA010000008.1 GCA_029219245.1 Lachnospiraceae bacterium
CCAAAATCACCATAAACATTGTTGTAATCACCGACCACATAAGTATTATCTTCATAATTATACAGGGAAATAATACCTGCAAGCTTTTCATACATCTCTGACGGAATAAACACAAAATCATATTTCTTTTCTTGTAAAATACGGTCAAAACTATGATAATTGCGTATATAATGCGGTCGTACCCGGAATCCTTCCATGATATTCTGCCATTTCTGCTGAATAACATCATCTGAAGTGTAAATTAAAACATTTGGTTTGTTTTCTGCTTCCAATGTAATCATTGGCTCTTTATCAATAATCTTATTTCGGAACGTGAAAACAGATTGAAGACCTACTCCTTCAATACTCTCCACTTTAATCGTTCCCTGCATCAGAGCAAGCATCTCTTTACAGATAGCAAATTTTAATCCAATACCTTTTAAATTACTGGATTGTCTGGAATCATAAGTATCATAGGTTCCAAACAAGGAGCTGACATCAATCGTTGAAAGTCCACGACCGGTATCCGCAACAATACATTTCATGGTACACTCATTATTTTCATAATCATTTTCACAATCGATATCCAGCATAATTCTTCCGCTCGTTGTACTTTCAATCGATATAAACAATAAATACAGAAAGACCTGACGTATTTTTATGCTATCCCCAAAAAGTATCTTGGGAATATTGTGATTAATCCGGATATCCATATATAAATTCTTTTTCCGGATTTCTTCAGAAACAGTACGTACAATACCCTTTACCATTTTTTCAAAATAATAATTTTCTTCCAGCAGATGAAAATCACCTGCATCAATTTTTGCATACGTCAACACATCATCAATAATTGACAGCAAATCATAAGATGCCGTTCGGATTGTATTTACCTCTGCCCTTGACTCATCATCCAAATCCTCTTTCAGAAGGATTTCCGAAAGACCGATAATGGAATTCATCGGTGTTCTGATTTCATGAGACATATTTGTCAAAAACTGGCTTTTGGCACTTCCCGTATTGCTGATTCTGTCACTGCTTAACAAAATTTTCTGTTTCTGGCATTGGTAAAATTTTTCCTGCAGATAAATAGCCAATACAATAAATCCAGCTATAGCAAGAAAATAAATTACAAAATTCCAGAACTGAACCATTTCATTGCCTTTTCGTAAAAACTGTATTGGTTCATAAAGTATTTTCCGATACAAAAAACCGTACTCTAAAATACAGATTGCAAAAAAAACAAAAAATTGGCTGCCCTCAAAAATGGAATAAATTAAAATAACGCTGATAGCAAAGCACATAGGTGCAATACTATAAAGTCCATCTCCCGTTATGAGCAGCATCGGTCCAATCAGGCAGTTTATAATGCCAACCACCACCATAACAGTCCATTCATAATCTTTTCTTTTGTTTATCATCCAGAACATCCAGCAGGCAACAATTACTACTATGCAAAGACAAATTTCTTTTCTTCCAACGGTCCCCACAAAAAACATAACCGGAATCATAACAATTGCTTCTACTAGCAGCACACTCCAGAACTGTCTTAATACAAAATCATAATAATTCAGCTCTCCTAATTTTTCTGTCAGATATTTTCTCCATTTATGATTCATAGGCTTCCTCTTTATCACTGATATAGACTATTTTTTCCGGTGCCATACATTCTTTTAACACCTTTTCAAATTTACTGATTTCAATCGGTTTTGAAATATATTCATCAAAGCCTGCATCCAAAAACATTTCCCTTGCACCACTTACTGCATTCGCTGTTAAAGCCACAATCGGAACATTTTCCAATTCCGGAATTCCCAGTGCTTTAATATTTCTAAGAGTATCAATACCATCCATTTCCGGCATCATATAATCTAAGAAAATGAAGTCTACCTTTTCTTCCTGTAAGAAATTCAGACATTCTTTTCCGCTGACTGCCGTAATAACCTGCGCCTTGTATTTCTTCAAGAGTTCTCCTGCAACCTCTAAGTTAATGACATTATCATCCACCACCATTACCTTAGCATCCGGGCATTCAAATTTTCCATTATAATCTACTTCCCTGACTGCAAAATTCTTCTTTCCACTCAACAATGCATCAATGCTGAGACAATTGATTGGTCTGATAACCGTCGATTTAATCATCTCATCATCATATGAGAACATGCCTGCTTTGATTAAAATCAGTTTTTGTGGTTCTAATAACTCCTTAAGCTGTTCACGCATACCATCGTAACGTTCTGAAGCTAATAATATATGAGTGTATTCTGGTTTTACACATTCGCGGTAAAAAACATCATTCACATCAACCTGGACGTAAGTTACCCCTAAATCCTGCAAAACTTTTGTAAATGCTTTCTTCTGGTCATCGGTATTTTCATACAATAAAATTCTGTTCTTATCATATTTATGTTTTTCTACTAACGGTTCATCCGATTCATAATATTGAACCACTTCAAACTGATAATTTCGGTGATATCCGTCTTCTGTAATCTGTACCTTTCCTCCCATTGCTTCAATAATGGTTTGACATAATTTCTCTCCTCTATGTAAAACAGCACCTGTAAGTGCCAAACCATTCTGTTCATCCGTAGTACTATTAAGACATTTGAAAGTTCCCTTTGCCTCAATAGATACGCTTAGTTGAATTTCTCTCTCTGTCTTTTCTTTGCAGTAAACCTGCATAAAGATTTTGCCTCCGGAAAGGTTTTTAACAATGGTTGTCATATAATTCAGGATAATTTGTTTGAGCTTTGCACCATCACCATATAATTTTACCGGAATATCCGGTGCTATCCCAACAAATACTTCCACATTACAATCTGCAAACCGTACGGAAAACATATTGATTAAATCATTAAAGATTTCTCTGAAATCATATTCCCTGCATTCAATCTTAATACTGTCAGAATCGATTTTTGAAAAATCCATTAAATCATTTGTAATAGACAGCAATGCCTTACTGGAATTTGAAATATAAAAAACACTCTCTTTGACTTTATCATTGGTATCCAGATCTAATAAAAGCTCCGTTGTTCCGAGAATCGCATTTAATGGTGTTCGAATTTCATGAGATACATTTACCATAAACATATTCTTTGCATAATTCTGCTGTTCTGCCTTCTTCTCCATTGCTGAACTTAACACGATTTCTTTCTTCAGACATCGATTACGATATGCAATCAGCAGCCCACAGACAATACCTGTCAGAAAAATTGAAGACAGTACACGAATATACAGCACTGTTCCATTCTGCATCTGGGGCTTCTGCCAGACATCATGGATAACAATAGCACGATAAATACAAGCCACATCAACAATGCACTCGATCAGTAAAAAGATTATCATCTTTCTGCCTTTCATTATAACAGCAGTAAAGACGATTCCCGTTATCAGATAACATGGAAATACGCAGATTGCCATATCTGACAGATTCAAGATTGCCGGAATAATCAAAATATACATAACGAAGCAATAGATTTCTTCCAACCTCTCTCTTCTCTTCACTTTTTCTCCTGCTATCAGGCACAAAAAGGATCCCGCCGCTGCACCAAACATTAATGTCGTATGCGCATACCCCATCCGGGCTGTAAAAGACAAAATCGCAATCATCAGACATTCTGCAATGCTTAATAACATAGCGAAATGGAACAGCCTCATTTCCATCGGATATTCTGATGAAAAATATCTATGAAAGAATGATTTCATATTTCTCTCCTTAACCCGCAATATTTTTAATTTCGCTTTCTACCGAAAGGAAAACATCCACAATCGAAGCATCAAAATAAGTAAATTTCATAAATTTCAATTTCATACATGCTTCCTGATGTGTCAGTGTTTTGCCGTCAACTGCATTATTTCTCAAATTATCATAAGTATTCACTACTGCAAGTGCCCTTGCCTCGACCGGAATTTTGTCTCCTGCAAGTCTGTCAGGATAACCGTTTCCATCCCATCTTTCGTGATGGCTGCGGCACATATTATAAGCATAATTCATAAAGCTGTTGTTACTTGAATTCAACTGTGTGATTTTAGAGATAATATCTGCACCAAGTGTCGTATGTGTTTTTTCTGCCTCTTTTTCAAATTCACTTCCCTTGCCTGCTTTCACTTTGTTCAAATACTGATCCATGATACACATTTTTCCCAGATCATGAATCTTGGATGCAAAGCAGATAGTAAGACCGTCATCTGCAGTCAGACCATACTTTCCTGTCCTTATCATTGCGCTTACCAGAATATCCATGTAACGTTCTACACGCCTTGCATGGTCTCCCAGGAAACCATCCCGCTTGCTTAACATATCTACAAACATCTCAACAACCGAATACTGCAGTTCAAGGTTCTTTTTCGTCTTATCCTGTACCATATTCGATAATGATTTGTTCATTTCCTCAAGCTTGTTCTGCTGTATCAACAGCTGTATCTGAATATCTACACGTTTTTTTAACAGATTCGCAGTATAAGGTTTTTTGATATAGTCCATTGCACCAAGATTATAACTTTCCAATTCGGTAGTATCATCATCCTGCGCAGTTAAGAAGATAATTGGAATGTTCATTAACTTGGGAATATTTTTCATTTCGCTGATAACCTGAAAACCGTTTACATTCGGCATATCTACATCAAGCAGTACCAGATCCGGAAGCTCCGGCATGTCATTTAAGCATTCCAATGCCGAGATACCGGAAGAAACCGGAATTACTTCATACTCCTCTTCCAATGTCTTTCTTGCCATAATCAAATTTGCCATATTGTCATCTACAATCATTACCCGATACATATAAGCACCTCTCCAATTTATATATTTTTGCTCTCACTTGATTTTTCATTTGTTTGTCATCAGTTTGACCATTGCCTGATTTAAACCGTCCACCGTCAGCTTATACATAGGAAACATTTCCTTAATGGCTGTTTCCGCCTCCCGCCAGGGTGCATGTCCCGGTGCCATCTTGGGATTCAACCAGACAATTTTTTTATAATGCCGCTTCATAAGTTGCAGCCATTCATAACCGGAAAGCCCTCCATTGGGACCTCGATAATTACCGGAATCCGAATACAACTCCTCCGGTGCCATAGCTGCATCCCCTACAATGATTACCTTGTAATCACTGTCCAGATTTCGGAACATCCACTCCGTATCAATCCATTCACCATTTTCACATTCCGGCGTATTATATAACTTAGAGTAAATACAATTGTGAAAATAATAAGTCTTTACATCTTTATAATGATTTGATTTATGTACAGACTGAAACAATTCATTCAATAAATTGCTATAGGGTATCATTGTCCCGCCGGAATCCATAAGTAACAATAGCTTTACTGCATTCTTCCGCGGTTTTTCCATTACAATCTGCAGACAGCCTCCGTTGTTACAGGTCTTATCAATCGTGCCGTTAATGTCAAGTTCAGTCTTCGGGATATCCAGTTTCGTAGAAAACTGTCGTAACTTTCTGAGTGCCATCTGAAACTGTCTGTTATCTAAAATCCTATCGTCCCGAAAGTCCCTGTATTTTCTGGCACCTACTACCTGAAATGCCGACTGATAGCCGGTGGTTCCACCGACACGAATACCGCCCATATTACCACCCATATTGCCGAAAGAAGTTTTCCCCATCGTACCAATCCAGAAGCTGCCACCATTATGTTCCTCATTCTGATCCCGCAGGCGGTCTTTAAACTTCTGCTCCACATCTTCTTTATCGACCTGTATTTCTTCCTCACTCAATGCACTGCGCATCTCCTCATGAAATATATCAATCATATCCGACTTATCCAGCCAGCGCAGCATATTCTTACTGATTTCATTCTCTGACTGAATGCCCTTGAACACCTCGTCAAATACCATGTCAAACTTATCAAATTCTGTTTCCGATTTGACCAGTATCATTCTTGCCGTATAATAGAAATCTGTCAGGCTGCTGTTACAGAGACCTTTATCCAAAGCTGCCTGCAAGGTCAGCCATTCACTTAATGTAACGTGCAGTCCTTTGGCTTTTAATGTATAAAAAAACTTACTGAACATATTCTAATCTACCCTATGTCTTATTGTTTCCAAGTCTTCATCTTTTTTTACTATGGTTCCAACAAAAGGAAGTTCTTCCTTCAGCTTATCCGTTGGAATACCTCCTATCTGCAATGCATTAATCCAGTCAATCAGCTCGGAAGTACTTGGTTTCTTACGAACATCTTTTATCGAACGAATCCAGTAGAATACTTCCATAGCATCTTTTAAAAGCTTTTCTTCCACATCAGGATAATGCGTTCTGACGATTTCTTCCATCAACGCTTCATTCGGGAAATCGATGTAATGAAAAATACATCTTCTTAAAAAAGCATCCGGCAATTCCTTTTCTGCGTTGGATGTAATAATAACCATCGGTCTGTGTTTCGCTTTTACCGTACGTTTCGTTTCATGAATATAAAATTCCATCTGATCAAGTTCCCACAGCAAATCGTTCGGGAACTCCAAGTCCGCTTTATCAATCTCATCAATCAGTAAGACAACCTGCTCATCAGAGTCAAAAGCTTCACCCAGTTTACCAAGCTTAATATAGCGGGAAATATCATCAACGCCTTCCTCTCCAAACTGTCCATCGTAAAGACGTTGTATTGTATCATAAACATAGAGACCATCCTGCGCTTTTGTGGTCGATTTAATATTCCAAATGATTAGTTTTTTCCCAAGAGAGTCTGCTACCGCCTTGGCAAGCATTGTCTTACCGGTTCCCGGCTCCCCTTTAATTAACAATGGTTTCTGCAGAGCAATTGCCACGTTGACACTTGCCAGAAGTTCCTTGGATGCCACATAATCTGAGGTACTCGTAAATGCTGTATTCTGTCCGCTCATATTCAAAATCCTTCCCGTTATCTTACTACGTTTATCATTTCCTTTCTTGATAAACACCTAAATTTATGTTACGATATTTCAAGTGTAAAATCAAGGAATTTATATATAATACATACATTAACAGAAAGGAAATTTACAATGATAAATGATTTATTAGCAAAGAAAAAAACCTCTCTTTCCTTTGAAGTCTTTCCGCCAAAAAAAGATGATGATTTTCCGGCTGTCTTCAACACTTTAGATGCATTGGCCAAACTGAATCCCGATTTCATCAGTTGTACCTATGGTGCTGGCGGTTCCAAATCCAAAAAGACCGTAGAAGTGGCATCCTATATTCAAAATCAGCTAAAGATTGATGCTATTGCCCATATAACCTGTGTAGGCTTCAAGCAGACGGACTTAAAAGAAAATTATGAAGCATTCAAGAAAGAAGGTATTCAATATGTTCTGGCACTTCGTGGCGACAGGCCGCAGACAATGACCGATGAACAATATTACAGCAGGGAATTTGAACACGCTTCCGATATGATACGCTATCTGAAAGACAATACGACTTTAGAGATTGCAGGAGCATGCTATCCGGAAAAACATTATGAAGCAGATACTATGGAAAATGATTTGAAACATCTGAAAGAAAAGGTAGATGCCGGTACAAGCTTTTTAATTTCACAGCTTTTCTTTGATAACGATACTTTTTACCGTTTCCTGGAACTGACTTCCAAAGCCGGCATAACCGTTCCCATCTGTGCAGGCATCATGCCGGTAACTACCGCCAAGCAGTTAGGTACTACTGTTACTTTATCCGGTTCTTCTGTTCCGAAGGAGCTTGCCGATATCATCGCAAATTATGGAGAGAATCCTGAAGATATGCGAAAGGCCGGAATTGACTATGCTGTCCGCCAGATTCGTGATTTAAAGGAACATGGAGTGGACGGTATCCATATCTACACGATGAACAGACCGAAAATGGCTGCAGAGATTGTAACACAAATATAAAAAGTGCTCTCTGCATATAACCACAAACAAAAAAACAAGGTCAGGTTTACACCCCTGACCTTGTTTTTATCTTACTCTTCTTCCCATGGAATCAGAGGATTTTCAATCTTCTTATCACGCAGCATCAGTTCTTTTACCGCTTCACCTGCTGCTTTTCCTTCAAACAGAACCTGGTTAACCTGTTCAATTATTGGAATCTGGATATTATATTTTCTGGCCAGCCCCATCGCTGCTTTGGCCGAATAAACGCCTTCCACGACCATCTTGACTTCCGCCATAGCCTCATCCATTGTATAGCCCTTACCAATCAATATACCCGCACGTCTGTTTCTGGAATGCATGGAAGCACAGGTAACAATCAGATCTCCGATACCGGTCAAACCGCTGAAAGTTTCCATCCGTCCGCCCATCGCCGTACCAAGTCTGGCAATTTCCGCAATTCCTCTTGTAATCAAGGCTGCTTTCGTATTGTCGCCATACCCAAGACCATCCGCGATACCGGCTGCCAGAGCAACAACATTTTTGAGTGCTGCCCCCAGTTCAATTCCAAGCACATCTGGGCTGATATAAACGCGGAATACCTCATTCATAAAAATATTCTGTAAATATTCTGCAATTTTCTTCTTTCTGGCACCTACCACAATCGTAGTCGGAATTCCTCTTCCTACTTCTTCCGCATGGGACGGACCGGATAATACCGCAACCTCTGCCTGTGGAATTTCCTCTTCGATAATAGCCGACAAAGTCTTTAAGGTTGCTTCCTCAATGCCTTTTGCCACATTAACAATAATCTGTCCCTCAGCCACATAAGCCGCCATTTTTTGAGATGTACTTCTGGTAAAAGGCGATGGTACCGCTAAAACAAGCACATCCTTTCCCCGGACAGAAGTTTCTAAATCCGTTGTAAAAATCATATTCTCCGGTAGTTTGACACCCGGCAGCTTATCCTTATGCTCATGCTCCTTTTGAAGCATTTCTATTTCCTCTTCCATAATGGACCAGACGGTTATTTCATGTCCATTCTTATGTAGTAAAGATGCCAGTGCAATCCCCCAGCTTCCGGCTCCGATGATACTGATATTTGCCATATCGTTTTCTCTCCTTCTGCTTTTATGCTTTTGATCCTTCCGATTCTTTCTTGTCTTTTTTATGTGTCAGGTAAGTTTTCCTCTCTTCTCCTTTAAGAAGACGGACAATATTTTCTCTGTGCTTATAATATGCCATAATAGTCAAAAAGGCGGCTATTATGTATAATTCAATCAATTGTGCCTGATTCATACCAAAAACTCCCATCTGTCCAAGTACAACCATTTCAATCATAAATCCCGCATACACAAGCAGAGATCCAAGTGATACATAATGTGTCGTACAAAATGCACCGAAGAATAAGATGACTCCTACCGGTATAAAATACGGATGGAAAGAAAGAATCAATCCGGCTGTTGCTGCAATCCCTTTGCCTCCTTTAAAGTGCAGATAAAACGGAAAATTATGTCCCAAAATGGCACCTGCCGCTGCATAGAGTTTTAATAAATATATGATATCCGCATGACTTTTTCCAAAAAGAAGATTTGCCGCTACTACTGCCATAATACATTTTAAAATATCACCTAATAATACAATCAGACCGGCTTTGGTACCAAGCACCCGCATGGTATTCGTTGTACCTGCATTTCCGCTTCCGTAATCTCTGATATCAATTCCATGTAGCTTTCCATAAATATAAGCGGTCTGGAAAAGCCCTAAAACATAACCAATTAACAAACAAATAATACGTTCCACTTTACTTACTTTCCTTTCTTTCTCTTATGATAAATTTAAGCGGTGTTCCTTTAAACCCAAAGGTTTCCCGAATCTGATTTTCAATGTATCTGGTATAAGAAAAGTGCATCAATTCCTTATCGTTTACAAAAATAACAAAGGTCGGCGGTTTTACTGCCACCTGTGTTATATAATATAAACGAAGTCTTTTTCCTTTATCGGATGGTGGCTGCTGCATGGCAACCGCTTCCGCCATAATTTCATTCAGCACCCCGGTTGCTACACGCATGGAATGGTTTTCATAAACAACGTCAATTAACTCAAAAAGCTTCGGAAGTCTCTGTCCTGTTACCGCCGAAACAAAAGTAATTTCTGCATAAGGCATGAAGGAAAGAACCTGCCGTACCTTCTGTGTGAATTGATTGACGGTTTTATTATCTTTTTCAATTGCATCCCACTTATTGACCGCAATAATGACTGCCTTTCCTCTGTCATGTGCAATACCCGCTATCTTGGCATCCTGCTCTGTAACACCCTCTACGGCGTCAATAACCAGAATCACAATATCAGCACGCTCCACCGCCGAAACCGTACGGATAATCATGTAACGTTCCAATTCTTCTTTTATTTTGTTTTTACGGCGAAGACCTGCTGTATCAATAAAAATATATTCTTTTCCCTGGTATGTGATTTCCGTATCGATGGCATCCCGCGTTGTTCCGGCAATATCCGATACAATTACCCGGTTTTCTCCTACTAATTTATTGATAATAGAAGATTTCCCCACATTCGGTTTCCCGACGATTGCCACCTTAATTCTATCATCCTCTTCTTCCTGTGTAAGCTCCTTATCAAAGTAAGAAGAAACTTCATCTAACAGTTCTCCGATTCCCAGTCTGTTTACGGAAGAAATAGGGAATGGTTCCCCGATACCCAGATTATAAAATTCATACACATCTGCCATATATTTCTTAAAATCGTCTACTTTATTTACCGCAAGCACAATTGGTTTTTTCGAACGGCGCAGCATATCGGCCACTTTGGAATCCGCATCCACAAGCCCCTGTTTCACGTCCACCATAAAAATAATGACATCTGCAGTATCAATGGCAATCTGTGCCTGTTCACGCATCTGTGACAAAATAATATCTTTACTTTCCGGTTCAATACCGCCTGTATCAATCAAAGTAAAACTCATATCCAGCCAGGTAATATCCGCATAGATTCTATCGCGCGTAATGCCCGGTGTGTCTTTTACAATAGAAATTTTTTCACCTGCCAATGCATTAAACAGAGTAGATTTTCCTACATTTGGTCTTCCTACCACTGCTACAATCGGCTTGGTTTTCTTCTTTCCCATATAATCTCCTTCTACTCAAGTTCCAAAACCGTATTAACAAAATCATATCCGCTTGATTTTACAATATCTATCTTCACTTGTAAAGTTTTTTCCATTTCTGGTACAGTTATATCATCCAGAAAATAATCTTCACCGCTTCGAAGTACATTTTGCGGCAGAAGAATTTTCTTTCCGAGTACTTTTCCCTGTAACTGTTTCATAATATCCTGTCCGGTTAAAAGTCCGGACACCGTAATCCGTTCTCCAAAAAATTCATTGGTTATGGCATAGACATAAATCTTCAGATGCGGTATTTTCTGCATCATCTCTTCTGCCATCTGTCTGATATACGGATACGCCAGCTTACCGGTAACTAAGGAAAGCTCTTTGACAGTATCCATAGCTTCATATTTTTTCAGAATTTCTTCCATCGGAAGCTTCGACATGGCATCTGTAAATTCTTCCCGTAAAAGCCGAAGCATGCCGACACCGTTTTCAAGCTGCAGATATCCATCATAACGTTCTTCTTCCGGCAGCTCCTGTTCTGCCAGAATATACCATTCATCAGAAGCATGAATAAAATGAAGTCCATATTCGGGATATATTTTATTCTGCCATTTATGCACACATTCCAAAACTTTTACGGCATCTTCCTTTTCAAACGGTTCGAGTGGGAAAAGTCCCTCCCGATACTTCGACAATCCCACTGGTACAACCGATACACTTTCCAGATGCGGCAGATAAGCTGTTAAATCCGCGATACTCCGTTCCAGCTCCTCTCCGTCATTAATGCCCTTGCACAATACAATCTGTCCGTTCATGGTAATGCCTGCTTCATAGAGCTTTTTTACTTGTTTCAAAGCCTTTCCTGCAAAACGGTTGTTTAACATTTTGCAGCGAAGCTCCGGATTCGTAGTCTGGAATGAAATATTGATTGGCGACAAATGATATTGGATAATTCTGGCTACGTCCTCATCTGACATATTCGTTAAAGTCACATAATTTCCCTGCAAAAAGGACAATCTGGAATCATCATCTTTAAAATACAATGTTTCCCTCATCCCCTTTGGCATCTGGTCGATAAAGCAGAAAATACATTTATTATGGCAGGAACGATAATCATCCATCAGACCATTTTCAAATTCCACACCTAAATCTTCCTCATATTCTTTGTCAATTTCCAAAAGCCATTCTTCTCCGTCCGCTTTTTTGACTAAAACTTCTATATATTCATTCTGTATCAGATATTGATAGTCGAAGATATCCTTGATATCCTTCCCATCTATCTGAAGCAACGTATCGCCCACTTCAATGCCCATTTCTTCTGCGATGGAATCCGGTAAGATACGTTTGATGATGTGCTGTGTATTTTTCATATAGAATAAAACCTTTCCAAACCATGCTCAGCTCGATGCCGCTTCGCTTCATCTCGCTGTCGGGCTGCGCCCTACATCTTCTTAAAACCATGCTCAGCTCGATGCCGCTTCGCTTCATCTCGCTGTCGGGCTGCGCCCTATACCGTAATCCAATATCATCCGAGTGAATGCAAGCATTCCTCGTCTGATATTGTCTTCCGCTGCATGGTTTATCTTAATCATAATATAAAAATCTTGACGTGTCACTAGCATAATGTTATAAAGTAAATGACATATTTTTTTAAGATTGGAGATTATCATGCCTAATATAGAACAGTTGGAAACCGCAATGCCGGTTGCTCCGATTAAACTTTTGACTACGGAAGCAGCCCTTCCGTTAGCCCGTAATATCAATCACTATCTGGTAAACTTCAGACAAAGTCTTAACAATAGTTTTAAAAACGATCCTGCTTTTCATGGTTATGTGGAGGACAATTATCTTATTGAAGTAAGCTGTCCTCGTTTCGGAAGCGGTGAAGGCAAGGCTGTTTTAACAACATCTGTCAGAGGTAAGGATATATTTATACTGACGGATGTATGTAATCACAGTATTACCTATAAAATGAATGGTTATTTAAATCATATGTCACCCGACGACCATTATCAGGATTTAAAGAGAATTATTTCTGCCATTGATGGAAAAGCACATCGAATCAATGTCATTATGCCTTTTTTGTACGAAGGCAGACAGCACAAAAGAAACGGGCGGGAATCCTTAGACTGTGCATATGCGATTAAGGAGTTAATGAATATGGGTGTCTCCAATTTTATTACTTTCGATGCCCACGATCCAAGAGTACAGAATTCAGTTCCCTTAAAGGGCTTCGATAATTTTATTCCTCCCTATCAGTTTATGCGTGCACTTCTACGTGCAGAGAACGATTTGATTATTGATAAGGAGCATACCATCGTCATCAGTCCGGATGAAGGTGCTCTCGACAGAGCTGTCTATTTCGCCAATGTTCTTGGTGTCGATACCGGTATGTTCTACAAACGGCGTGATTACTCTACTATTATAAACGGTAAAAATCCAATAGTTGCACATGAATTTCTGGGTGACAACATTGACGGTAAAGATGTTATCATCATTGATGACATGATAGCTTCCGGCGGCAGTATGATTGATACGGCAAAACAGTTGAAAAAAATGAATGCAAAGCGCGTTTTCATCTGCTGTACCTTTGGCCTTTTTACAGAAGGCTTACACGCTTTTGATGACGCTTATGAAAAATGTTACTTTGATCGTATTATTACCACAAATCTCTGCTATCAACCACCGGAATTAAAGGAAAAGCCTTATTACGAAGAAGCCGATATGAGCAAATTTATTGCTTCTATCATTGATTTTATGAATCATGATGCTTCCATGGCAAATATTTATACTCCAACCGAGAAAATTCACAGCATTCTTGCCAAATACAACAACCGAGAAGAAAATCCTCTGGATAACTGATTTTTACAAACGGAAGGGTTCGACAATGATTGTCGAACCCTTCTTCTTTCTTATTTCATCTGTAAAATTGGAAATGTCATAATAACCTTAAACAAATCGCCATCTAACTGAATTTCAAACGTTCCATTTTGTGCTTCTGTCAGATTTTTAGCAATGGAAAGACCAAGACCGCTTCCTTCCGTTGTTCTTGACTCGTCCCCTCGAATAAATCGTTCTGTCAGTTCCTGCGGATTACAGTTAAGTTCCATAGCCGAAATATTTTTAATGGATATCTCAACTCGTTCTTTTCCTGCTTCCTCCTGCTGTTCCCTGTGGCCGATTGCTACATAGACTCTCGTTCCTTCCAGTGCATACTTATAAATATTATTGAACAGATTCTCCATCACACGCCAGATTCTTCTGCTGTCGGCCTCAATAATCACATTGGACGCATTGATATTCATTACGGTTGTCAGATTCTTCTGTTCAAATTTTTCTGAAAACTCTCCTATTGTCTGGTTCATCAGTTCTGTCAGATTAATCTTTTCAAAATGAAGGTTGATATTACCGGAGGATATCTTGCTTGCCTCCACCAGATCATCGGTAAGCTGTTTTAATCGCTGTGATTTTTCATCCAGTACCTTGATATAATTTCTGACACGCTCATTGTCTACTTCTTCCCTTTTAATCAAATCCACATAGTTGATAATAGAAGTAAGCGGTGTTTTAATATCATGGGAAACATTTGTAATCAAATCCGCCTTCATACGTTCATCCTTCATGCTGACTTCTACCGCATCTTTGATGCTATTTCCAATACTATTAACGGATTTTGCAAGTACCAGATTATCACCATGCAAATTATACTCATCAATCTGATAAGCAAAGCTTCCTTCTGTGATTTTCTCAATTCCCTTTACAATATTCTGCCGTTCTTTTACATCATGATATAATAAAATTCCAACAAAAGCATCCACAATAACAGCTACTACAATACCAATTCCGGTTATCACCATCAACAAATTGAATAACAGGAAAATAATGTACGGTACCCATGTCCGGATAACAATATTTCCATTGTCGTACACTTCCCATATAAGCAGTGAGATTTTGTGTATCAAACGCTTCAAGTAGCTGTTTTTCCAAAGTACCTTTGCCTTAATTCTTCTTACCAGACTATAAAAGAAGAAAAAGACAATAATATCTATAAAGAAAGTAATAATACCTACCGCAACTTTAAACCCAATTGAATAGATATCCCCATAACTCCAGAATTCATTACAGTTACTTATCACAAACTCTGCTGCAAATGCAAGGACAAATGTCGTCATAATTCCTAATAATGCGGCAATCTCTGTGGGTATCCTGTCAAACTTCGTCAATCGGATAATTTCATTTCCCTCTTCATCCGTATCTCTTCCCGTCTTCATCGTCAAATAAACAATGATAACCAGATACAAAACCCCTGCTGTTACCGCAAGGACAATCCACTGCCAGAAATACGGAAGATAGTTTTGGAACCCTCTTGCCCCCTCTGCAAACGCATCGTATACCGGATAATCAGTATCCACTGCAATCCAGATTTTAATATCTTCCGGATACGCATAATCATATTCCTGTACAATATCCCTGACGGTACCTTCTGCAATCGCAGAATTGCTTTCATAGACCATTTCTGCCGGACTATAATAGAGATATTTGCAGTTACCATCCATATATTCGGAAATATCATCCACATCAAAATCTTCTATATTGGTGAAATATTCCGTATGTTCTCCCACTGTCTTTTCAATGTAGTAACGGATATTGGAATTCTCGGCAGCATAATACTCATTATAATTCTGATATTCATCATAATTATAGGAAAGGCTGTCCATTGCCGTACTGACATTGTAACAGAGTGCATCATAATTAGCCCAGTCAGCCGTATACTCTTCAATGTTTTTTCCGTCTACGGTTTTATAACGGTTTATCAGAATCTGTTGACAAACTGTTTCCGTAGTTTCTTCTATATTATCACCGTTGTCCTCTTCATACAGCATATTGGAGGACACATCATTTACAAAAGTATACGAACCGATGTCTGATTTTAAATAATTTGCGTCCGATGTATTATAATATTTACTGTTTGGATCAACAATCGTCACCATCGTTTTATCTGAAAGGAACTCCTCTGCCTGCGCAGCAGTCATATACATCTCAGAATATTCCCTGCCATACTTTGCCCATTTCAGTAAATCTTCCAGATAATATCTGGCAGTGACATATTGCTCGGGCAACCCTAAATCACGATAGTTATAGGCAGTTACATCAATTATTTTCTTACCGTCAAATTTGCCGTCTGTTTCTAACTGGCTTCTGACAACACCAAAGCGGATAATATCAGCAACCGAACGACCATATATCGTATTAAAAAGTTCTGATTCCTCATATGTCTTTTCCTGGTCTGATGCATAAAGGCTGTACCGGCTGCTTCCCGACAATCCATCAATTACTACCGTAGAACCGGTAGTTACGATCAGAACCGTTACCACCACAATTACCAGCATGATGTGTTGCAGTACATGCAAAAATCCCCGCAGTCTTCTGCCATTTTTTGGTTTCTTTTTGTTTCCCATAGTTTCCTCCCACAATAATCCCATCTTATGTATTATTGCTTTTCAATTTTGTATCCTACTCCCCATACAACCTTTAAATATCTTGGTTCTTTGGGATTGATTTCAATTTTTTCCCGGATATGACGAATGTGGACAGCCACCGTATTGTCTGCTCCGATGGCTTCTTCGTTCCAGATACTTTCATAAATCTGGTCAATAGAGAAAACTCTGCCACAATTTTTCACAAGCAAAAGCAGTATATTGTATTCAATCGGAGTTAACTTCACTTGTTCACCATCTACCGTCACTTCCTTTGTATCATCATTGATGCAAAGACCACCCACCTGAAAAAGTGCATTGTTTTCCACATTCAGATTCCCCAGCATGGTATAACGTCTTAAATTGGATTTTACTCTCGCAACCAGTTCTAGCGGATTAAAAGGCTTTGTTACATAGTCATCTGCACCGATATTAAGTCCAAGAATTTTATCGCTGTCTTCAGACTTGGCAGAGAGAATAATAATAGGGATGCTGGAATACTCACGAATTTTCAAAGTAGCATGAATGCCATCCAGTTTTGGCATCATCACATCAATAATCAAAAGATGAATAGTATTTTCCTTTAATACCTTAATTGCCTGTTCTCCATCATATGCTTTGAAAACCTGATATCCTTCCTGCAACAGATAGATTTCAATTGCATCCACAATTTCTCTGTCATCATCGCATACTAAAATATTCGCCATCATTTCACCTCTTTCGTTTTTTCTTTTTGTTTTTAAGTTGTCCTTTGTCTTCATCCTCTATATTGATTGAATCATGAAAACATAAAGGAAAATATGGGAATTTTTTTAAAAATTTCTTAAGTTTCCTGTTTTTCCGGCAAAAGTCCCAGAAAAGCTCCTAAATTACCGCGTCTTCCCTGACTTGCCCGATGGGAAAACAGATATTGCGGATTACAACAGGTACAGATATCTGTTACCTGTATATTCTCCGGTCTTACGCCTGCTTCCTGTAGCACAATCTGATTTGCTTTCCACAAATTGAGCTGGTATTTGCCATTTCCTTTATCATATAGAATTTCTTTTCCTTGTTCCGACCCGGAAAATTCCTGATAAAATACCTCCGCCACATCACTGCTTACCTCATAACACTCCTGACAGATAGAAGGCCCTATTGCAGCAACCACATTCTCTGCTCTCGTTCCAAATTCTTTTGTCATCGCCTCTATCGTATGCTGCCCCATTCTGCCTACGGTTCCCCGCCAGCCCGAATGAGACAGTCCGATTGCTCTTTCTTTGGTATCTATGAAAAAAAGCGGTACACAATCCGCATAAAAAGTAGCCAGAATAATTCCAGGAACATTGGTAATCAATCCATCCACATCCGTATAATCCTTTGGGATAATAATACCTTTTCCACAGTCCTTCCTATTTACCATCCGCACATTAGTCGTATGTGTCTGATCCGAACAAACCATATCAGACACTTCACCTCCAAGCACTTTGGCAATCCTTCGATAATTTTCATCTACCGCTTCTTTTTTGTCTCCTCTGGAATAACTCAGATTCATGGAACTGAAGATTCCTTCACTGACACCGCCCAAACGGGTAGAAAAAAGATGTCTGACAAGTCCGGTTGCTTCTAAAAGCGGAAATGTCAGATATTCTACACCATCTTTTCTATTCTGTTTCACCTGTACCGGATTCGGCTTTCTTCTTACCTCCGTCATCTGTCACCATGCCTTTCTGTTACAATATGCAAATGCATCCTTCATCCATTCCAGTTGTTCTCCGTCTATGGCTATGACATCGTACCGTATCGGTGTGTCTGCCGGGCAGTGATGCAACAGGCGGTAATAATCAGATACTTTACATATTTTCTGCTGCTTTCTGTAATCAACTGCCTCCGATGCACTTCCTTTGGAAGTACTTTTTCTGTATTTCACCTCAAAAAAAACAAGATATTCGCCATCATCACCAACGATATCAACTTCCCCCTGTCTGCACCGGAAATTTCTTTCTCGAATTTTAACACCTTTCTGTATCAAAAAACGACATGCCATCTCTTCTTTCTCCGTACCAATTTTTCTTGTATTCAAAAATCCTGTCTTTCCTTCCACATATGTTTTACTTTTTCTATCTTATTATTTTTTCATTCTTTATACTCTCCCGGTGGCTATCGGTTAGAAGCCTTTGCCATTTTGGCTTTGATTTTATCCATTGAATCGACGAAAACAAGAATCTCTGCCACAACTTCATATAACTCCGGTGGAATCATATCTCCGATATCCAGCCTGGAAAGCGTATCCGCCAGTTTGTCATCACGATGTACCGGCACCTCTGCTTCTTTAGCACGTTCAATGATTCGTTCTGCCAGTTCTCCCCTGCCGGAAGCGATAACGCGTGGTGCTTCATCTTCGGGATCAAATTCCAGTGCAATCGCCTGTTTAACCTTCTTCTCTTCCATAGAACATCCTTTCTTTCCTAAGCTCTCATATCAAACGATGTATGGCTTAATACCGATATATTCTTGCTCTGTTCCAGTATTTCCTGCATCACATTGGTTTTCCCGTCATCCTCTTTTAGCTGGAAATTGGCCTTCATGGAATAGCCTCTTTTCGCCAGTCTTTCATCCAGAAGATGAATATGTTCTTCTATTAAATCAAGTGCCGACTCATCCTGTACCGTAAAATTAGTGTTGACTTTATTTTGTTGCATTGTTACATAAACATCTAATGGTCCCAGATGTTCCATATCCAGATGTAAAAGTGCACTTACGTTACCATCCTTCTTTGCCAGACTTTTTTTATTCGTATAAACGTACAAATCTCCATGCGCCTGATTTCCTGCCATTTTAAGTGGAAATTGTACATAAGTAAACAGATGATTCATCTGATTCATAAATTCCACATTACTTTGCAGATTCTGGACACTCTTTGCTGCCGGTGTATCCCCTTTTCCGGCCATTTGCAAAGCCTCATTGATTTTTGCCGTCTGTTGCCTGAGCCTTTCATAAAGCTGTTCAACTTTCTCTTTTTCCGCCACATCTTCCGGGGTTAAAAGCCACTGATTTGCTATTTCCGATTTCAGTAAATTCTGAAATTCTTTACTCCCTGCGAACTCCCGCAATGCTGTTTTCTGTTCTTCCCACAACGGCTGTGATTCCCATTTCGCAAATAATTCTCCTAACTGTGTAAGAACTTCTTTGGCTGTATATTGACCGCTTTTTACCATAGTGACGAATGACTCATCCGCACCAAGCTTGTGCATCATATCCGCCAGACGATTTTCTGCTTCAACCAAAGCCTCCTCCTGTCCATGCACAGGCATCGTCATTTTCAAAAACGTTTCTGCCTGCTCTTGCTGCGAAGTGCCCTGCGCCTCAGCATTTTGAGTTCCCATATCTTGTATAGCTTCATTTAGTAGCACTGTATCCTGACTGCCGCTACTTTTTATCACATTCTGTCCGGTTACACCGTCAGCACCGCCTGGTCCCTGCTCTGTCTGTATTTCAGCCTTTGCCATACTATTTTCTGCTTCTCCGGCTTTAGAAGACATAGTAGTAAACACATTAAGAATCTGTTCAAAAAAAGCAACTGCTTTTGCATCCTGTCCTTCTTCCAGAAGAGAAATACCGGTCATTGGAAGCTCATTCATAATCTGATCAATGCTTCCAAGCATCTGGTAATTGTAATTTTTATATTGTTCAAACTGTTCTACAGTAAGCTCCGTAATCGGAAGCCCCAATCGTATCATCTGTATTACCGAAGATGGATTCGCCTGAGGAAAGTCCACAAGCTGTCTGTTTACCTGCGCAATGGACTCCCTGTTAATTGCCATTCCCTCCTGCATCATATCCGATACCATCCGGATATTTTCTGCATTCTGAGACAGCCCAGCTGCTGACAATGCCTTTAAAATGGTTGCCTCATTTGCCATATTTGCATAGAGCGGTGTCAGGGAAATCACAGAACCGTTGTTGGATTTAATTTCAAAACTCATGTTCTGTCCAAGCGCTATATTCAAATCTCTCTCCAGTCTTGCTACGATTACCATATCCTTATCGATTGCTATCTGCACCGTATTTCCATCCTTACCAGTCACTTCTCCCTGAATGGTCTGCCCCGGTGCATAGCTTTTGATTTCCGCAGGAACCCGATTATGGTGATCTACACTTGTTGCAGCGTTTGTCTGAATCGTCTCTGTATTCTTAATATTTCGATTTCCGGATTGAAAGATATTTCCTAAATTCATTGCTTATCCTCCGTCTGAGGGTATCTCCCGTCAACAAAAATGGGTAATAAAGGATTTTCTATGAATTGGACATGGACCATACTTTCTTAAGGCTTCTATATGCATCTGCGCACCATATCCCTTATTGGAAGCAAAACCATACTCCGGGAAAACACTGTCATACTGTACCATTAACCGGTCTCTTGTAACCTTTGCCACAATACTTGCCGCACCAATGGAAATACTTTTGGCATCTCCCTTAATAATCGGCACCTGCTTCATAGAAAGCTCCGGGATGGTAACTGCATCATTTAACAGCAAATCCGGAGTTACTCCAAGTTTGGAAACTGCCTCCCGCATTGCTTCATAAGTTGCCTGTAAAATATTGATTTCGTCAATCCGTTCCGGTGTACTGTACCCAAGTCCCACCGCAACGGCTTTTTCCATAATAATATCATAAAGCTCCTCTCTCTTTTTTTCGGAGAGTTTCTTGGAATCGTTGATATATAAAATATCACAATTTTTTGGCAAAATAACGGCACCTGCTACAACCGGTCCTGCAAGCGGTCCTCTTCCCACCTCATCAATGCCGCAGATATAGGAATATGCCGCATACTGTTTCTCATATTGCTTCAATGCCTCTGTCCTCTCAAGTTCTTTCTGATAGGCTGCCAGACGCTTTTTCGCTTTTTCCACTGCCTGAACGACACCGCTTCTTTCATCCTGTCCATATATAGAAAATAATTCAGGCAGCTTGTCGTAACCGGCTGCCTGTAATTTTTGCTTTATCTCTTGTATTGCTTCTGCCATATTTCCTCCATTTCGAAGCGTTTACGCTCTATCTGTGTTCAATAAATCCCATTTTATCAAACGGCAGTATACGAACCCATGCCCTGCCGATAATATCTTTTCTTTTGATGTTTCCAACTGAAGGATCCCGACTGTCCGAACTGTTATTCCGGTTATCTCCCAGGACAAAATATTCATCCACTCCAAGTGTAATCGGTGTATATGCCAGCCCGGGGTTTTCTATCACTTCTTTGCCGTACCCCTCCTCCAGCAATTCATCATTGATATAGATATTTCCGTCATAATCAATATAAACCGTTTCTCCCGGCAGCCCAATAATTCTTTTAATATAAAAAGTATTGGTATCATACTGAAAAGGAAAAACAATAATATCGAACCTTTCAGGGTCCTTGAAACGATATGTAATTTTATCCACAATCAGATTATCCCCATTTGATAAGCGTGGTTCCATAGAGCTTCCGCTTACCTCTGTCCGCTGTCCTACAAAATGAATGACAAGATAAGTCAGGCATAACACCACCAGCAGATATAAGCTGGTATTCAAGATTTCCCTTAACACCTTTTTCATATTACTCATAACCTCAATTCTTCTGGTCTATTTCTTCATCCGGTCTTTCCAAAGTAATTCTACCAATTCTGCCGTTTCTAAAATCATCTAACAACAATGCTGCCGCCTTTTCATAGTCTGCCTCTCCGCCTTTTTTGTAACACTTTCTGTTCTCACAGATCTGTTCCAAAACCTGAAGAGCTGTTTCTGTTTCTTCCGAAACCTGATAGCGTTCCAATAACGGTTTCTTATAGTGTAACATTAAGCAGTCGATTAAGTCTATCGCCAGTTCTGTCAATTGCAGAATTTCATCATTCATGGAACCGATAAAAGCAAGTTTCATGCCCACTTCCTGATTTTCAAATTTGGGCCATAAAATACCCGGTGTATCTAAAAGCTCCAGTTCTTTGTTCAGCCGAATCCATTGCTTTCCCTTTGTAACACCCGGTTTGTTTCCTGTCTTTGCACAGGCTTTTCCGGCAAAAGAATTGATAAACGTTGACTTTCCTACATTTGGAATGCCCACAACAATGGCACGCACAGGACGATTCTTAATTCCTCTGCTCCTGTCCCGCTCCATTTTTTCCCGACATGCTTCCTTTACGGTATTGGAGATGGCTTTGATTCCTCCTCCGGATTTTGCATTGATTTCCAATACAAAAAATCCTTTCTGCTTAAAATAAGCAATCCATTCTTTATTGCATACTTCATCTGCCAGATCAGACTTGTTTAACAAAATCAGTCTGGATTTGTTTTTACCAATCTCATCAATATCCGGATTACGGCTACTGAGCGGGATTCTGGCATCCACCAGTTCTATTACCAGATCAATTAACTTGATATTCTCCTGCATCATACGTTTTGCCTTGGTCATATGACCAGGATACCATTGATAATTCATCTTTTCCTCCCATTTCCTTCTTTTCGCTATTCTATACGCCCCATACCTGCTTCTTCACATGCCATATGGAACCACGCTTTCCCAATAATATTATTTCTGTTCACAGCACCGATATTACCGGAGCGGCTGTCTTCACTGCTATTGCGATTATCACCAAGTACAAAATATTCATCCAGTCCAAGTGTTATTTCATTCTCTGCAATACCGGCATCTGCCATGGTATCATAAGCATCTTCTTCATCCAACAATACACCGTCAATATAAACTCTTCCTTCTTTAATCTGTATGGTTTCCCCGGGAAGTCCTACAATTCTTTTGACATAATAGTGCGAATTCTGATTTCCATTCGGCAGAAAGACAATGACATCCCCCCGTTTAGGGGATGACAATTTATAAAGGAAACGATTGGTTAAGATTTCCTGTCCATTATATAATGTGGTTTCCATTGAATCACCAATGACACTGGTTCTCATACCTACAAAATAAACAATCGCAATTGCCAGAAACCCCACGATAAGGGTTCCTATTATCATTTCAAAAATGTCCGTCACTACCTTGGAGTTCAATCTTTTTTTCTTTTGATAAAAATGTAGCCCGTTTCTTCTCGCCACCCCTGCATGCTCCTCACATTCCATTGCCGTATTTTCTCAATATTGCAAAAACAGCTACCTCAAATCACTTTAAGGTAACTGTCTTAATCTGCTCTTATTTTACCAGTTCTTTTACTTTTGCTTTCTTACCAACACGATCTCTTAAGTAGTTCAATTTTGCACGTCTTACTTTACCTTTTCTAACTACTTCTACTTTCTCAACGTTTGGAGAGTGAAGCGGCCATGTCTTTTCAACGCCGACACCGTTGGATAATTTTCTTACAGTGAAAGTTGCTCTGTTGCTTCCACCCTGTTTCTTTAATACAGTTCCTTCAAAAATCTGGATTCTTTCGCGGTTACCTTCTTTGATTTTACCATAAACCTTAACCGTATCACCAACGTTAAATTCCGGAATAGTTTCTTTTACCTGAGCTGCTTCAATTTCTTTAATAATTTCGTTCATATCTTCCTCCTATTGATTCGGATGTTCTTAATACTTTCTGTAACAGAGGACCATCTTTTTTCACAACATTAGTAATTTAACATACTTTCATTGGAAATGCAAGGATTTTTTTCGTTTTCTTGCTTCCTTCTTTGCTTTTTTTATAAAATATTCTTCATTTTCCTGTGCCCACTTTTCGTATAAATCCGGGCGCAGCTTCTTCGTCCGTTCTATGGACTGTTCCAGACGCCATTCCTCTATTTTCGCATGATTTCCGGAAAGAAGTATCTCCGGAACCTTTTTCCCATTCCAGACTTCCGGTCTGGAATACTGAGGATATTCCAACAAATTGTTTGAAAAAGATTCTGTCGTTGCCGATTCATCGTTATGCAAAACGCCCGGAACCAGTCTTGCTATGGCATCTATCATTACCATCGCCGGAAGTTCTCCACCGGTCAGAACATAATCGCCAATGGAAACATAATCTGTTACAATCTCCTCTAATACCCGTTCATCCATACCCTCATAATGTCCGCAAAGAAAGATAAGATCCTGTTCCCTTGCAAGCTCTTTCGCCATAGTCTGGTGAAAAGTCTGTCCCTGTGGTGTTACATAAATGACTCGGTATGGTTTTATCTGCGTTCCCTCTTCTGATACTTTCATCGGATTTTTCACAAGAATCTGTTTTTCTACCGCCTTATAGGCATCATAAACAGGCTGTGCCTGCATTAACATACCTGCACCGCCTCCATAAGTGTAATCATCTACTTTGCCATGCTTATCCGTTGTATAATCCCGGATATTGACAGCCTCTATGGAAATATATTCCCGTTCCACTGCTTTCCCTAATATACTGGTATGAAGTCCCTGCATAATCATTTCGGGAAATAGTGTCAGTACATGAAAATTCATCATAATAATCCATCCATTAAATGAACCGTCATAACAGCCGCATCCATATCTACCTTTAAAATACATTCTTTAATTGCCGGAAGCAAAATTTCCTTCTTCTCTTCCGTCTGCACAACATAGACATCATTGGCTCCGGTCTCCAGTACATCCTTCAGACAGCCGAGTATGGTGCCATCTTCTGTTACAACTTTCATACCGATTAAATCTGCAATAAAATATTCATCTTTTTTAAGCCTCACTGCTTTTTCTCTCGGAACAAGAAGTTTGGCATTCTTATATTTCTCAATATCATTAATGGAATCATAATTCTTAAACTTTAAGATAACAAACTGTTTAAAAAATTTAACTCCTTCAATGGTCAGGTTTAAACGTTCCTTACCGTTATCCAAAATCACTTCCTTTAGTTTTTTAAAGCGATTTACATCATCGGTTGTCGGAAAAACCTTAACCTCACCACGAATTCCATGTGTCTGGGTAATCACACCGACCTGCAACTCTTCTATCATATCAATAACCATGCCTTTCTCTCAGTCTGCAGGCTTTCATCCGCATATGACGGCATTTCTTCTGAAAAAGAACAGCCTCACAGAAAATCCATGAGGCCGCATACATTAGATGATTTCTACATCCACTTTCATATTGTCTTTGGATGATGCTGCTTTTACTACAGAACGGATTGCTTTAGCAATACGTCCCTGTTTGCCGATCACTTTACCCATATCCGAAGCTGCAACATGAAGCTCTACCGTAATATTCTTACCTTCTTCTTTCTGTGTTACAACAACTTCGTCCGGATTATCGACAAGTGCTTTTGCAATTACTTCAACTAATTCTTTCATAATCCACCTCCAAAAGCCCTGTTTAACAAGTTCCTGCGCTTATTTAACGATTCCTGCATTTTTGAAAATCTTGTTAACAACTTCTGTAGGCTGTGCTCCGTTTGCAAGCCATTTCTTAGCTGCTTCCTCATCTACTTTATAGGTGCTTGGATCTGTGTTAGGATCAAAAGTTCCGATTTCAGCGATACATTTTCCATCTCTTGGAGATCTGGAATCTGCTACAACGATTCTGTAAAAAGGAGATTTCTTCTGTCCCATTCTTCTTAATCTGATTTTAACTGCCATTTTTGTTTGCCTCCATTGTAAAAATTATTATTATTTATTTTGAATAGAAATGATATCCCATCTTTGACAGATACCTCTCTAAACTTCACATACCTTAAAATTATCGTTTTCCGAATAACCGTTTCTAAAACGGAAATTTACCCATGCCGCCGAACATACCACGTCCGCGTTTGCCTCCCATCATGCCGGGAAGCTGCTTCATCATCTTCTGCGACTGTTCAAACTGCTTGATAAAGCGGTTTACCACACTGATATCCACACCCGCACCTTTCGCAATACGATGCTTTCGGCTGGGATTGAGCAGTTTTGGGTTCTGTCTTTCTTCCGGTGTCATACTAAGAACAATCGCTTCCATCCGGTTCAACTGCTTTTCATCAATCATGGACTCAATATCGCCCATCTGCTTGTTCATACCGGGCAGCATACTTAAAATACTGGAAAAACCACCCATATTGCGCATTTGCTTCATGCTTTCCAGATAGTCTTCAAAATCAAACTTGCCCTTTTTCATGCGGGCTGCCATCTGTTTTTCTTTTTCTTCATCAATATCAATGTTCTGCTGCGCTTTTTCAATCAGAGTAAGGACATCACCCATTCCCAGAATCCGGTTTGCCATGCGGTCCGGATAAAACTGTTCCAAATCGGAAAGCTTCTCCCCCATACCGACATATAAAATAGGCTTGCCTGTCACTGCCTTAATGGATAAGGCCGCACCACCTCTGGAATCACCATCCATCTTGGATAAGATAACTCCGTCGATACCTACTTTTTCATCAAAGTCCTTGGCTACATTAACTGCATCCTGACCGGTCATAGCATCGACAACAAGCAAGGTCTGGTGTACATCCACATTCGCTTTGATTTCCTGTAATTCCGCCATCATTTCTTCATCAATATGAAGACGTCCTGCAGTATCTAAAATCACAAGATTGTGCCCATTTTTCTGTGCGTGCTCTAACGCAGCTTTCGCAATATCAACCGGCTTATGATTCTCTCCCATAGAGAATACGTCCACCTGCTGTTTCTCACCATTTATCTGCAACTGCTTAATCGCTGCCGGCCGATAGACATCGCAGGCAACTAACAGTGGTTTCTTGCCTTTTAATTTCATTTTACCGGCTATTTTGGCTGTTGTAGTCGTTTTACCGGCACCCTGCAAACCGCACATCATAATAACGGTAATAGCTTTGCCCGGCTGTAGCACAATCTCGGTCGTATCCGAACCCATCAGACTGACCATCTCTTCGTTTACGATTTTTATAACCATCTGTCCCGGGTTCAAGCCATTTAAAACATCGGCTCCGATTGCTCTTTCCTCTACGGACTTTACAAACTGCTTTACAACCTTAAAGTTAACATCGGCCTCAAGCAGAGCCATTTTTACTTCTTTAAGAGCAACCTTGACATCTTCCTCCGTTAAACGGCCCTTGCTTCTCAGATTTTTAAATACATTCTGCAGTTTATCCGTTAAACTTTCAAATGCCATAAGTTACCTTGCCCTTCTCTACAACTCTTCCAAAATCTCTGCCGATAACTGTCGCACCTTCTGGCAGTACACCGACTTATCCTCTATTTCATTTTTTTCATAGAGTTCTGATAATCTATCGATTTCCTGAATCTGCTTCTGGATTTTCATAAATCTGGCAACAAGCTTAAGTTTCTCCTCATACTCCAGAAGTATCTTGTCACACCGCTTCACAATATCGTGTACACCCTGTCTGCTGATTCCCTGTTCCGCGGCAATCTCCGCCAGAGAAAGATTCTCATACACAACACCCTCGTACACATTCCTCTGATGCTCTGTCAGCAATTCTCCATAAAAATCATACAGTAAACCCTGTTCAACGATTTTCTCCATGATTCTACTCCCATCAGATTCCTTATAAGTATTCGACCTTTGCCATTTTACTATATCGCACTTTAGCTGTCAAGTATTTCTTCTTGACAATATAATTTTTATTTTTTTATAAAAGTATATATATTTTCTAAAAAAAATGATATAATAAACAAAATATATGCAAATTACTATGCTAGGTAGGAGGGCGAATAGTGAAATTAACAGATTTTATGGATTTAAGTATTTTGCAGCGAATTCAGGATGATTTTTCTTCTGCTACAGGACTTGCTGCAATTGCCGTAGATAATGAAGGCAATTATATTACAAAGGGAAGCAATTTTACTGATTTCTGTATGAAATATACACGCGGTTCTGCTGAAGGTGCCAGACGCTGTATAAAATGTGATACCGAATGTACCGGTACCTATGAGTGTCATGCAGGTCTTATGGATTTCTCCGTTGATATTGTATTGAACGGTGAGAAACTCGGTTCTGTCATCGGCGGACAGGTTCTTCCAAAAGAACCAGATGAAGAAAAATTTGCCGCTATTGCTGAGGAATTAGGAATAGACCCTAAAACATACATAGCTGCTGTAAAAAAAGTACCTGTGCGCCCACAGAAATCCATTTATGCGGCATCTGCCCTTTTGGAAGATGTGGTTAACCGAATTGTATTGCAGGAATATATGAATTCTACGCAGTACAAAAAATTAAGCGTTTGGGAAAATGAGATTACAAATGCTACTGAGACAATCGGTGAAATTAAAAAATGTACCAAAGAACTGGAGTCTATTGCCTCTAAGCAGACAATTATGGCTCTTAATGCTTCCATCGAAACAGCCAGAGTAGGCGCTGCCGGAGCAGGATTTGGCATTATTGCCAAACAGATGGGCGAATTTTCCAGGAAATCTTCCGAAATCTACAAGCAGATTACCGATTCTGCAAATAAGATTTCCATTTCTATTGAGAAAATGAATAACGCATAATAACCATATGTATTAAAGGAGTGCCACAAAGCCGCCAGATTTTGGCTACTTTGCAGCACTCCTTTTTTTAATGTCATAGGAATTTTTTATCAATACTATCTTGCACCTTTATCGTAAATCTCTCCCAATGCCTTCGGTGCATGATTTTTCTTACTGAAGAAAATCAACATAAGCAACGTTAATGCATAGGGAAGTATCATAACCAGATCCTGATAGCTGCTCGGCATACCAAGTACCTTGACTAATTCATAACCTGCAGAACGTGCCAATCCAAACAATAAACAGGCACCAAGCGTAGGCATAATTTTCCAGTTACCAAAAATAAGTGCCGCAATGGCAAGATAGCCATAACCGGAATAAATATTGGAGGAAAAATTGGCAGAAATCGAATAGGCAAAGCAGATGCCACCCAGTCCGGAAAATGCTCCGGATGCCATAACCGCAATCAGTCTCACTCTTCCAACTTTAATACCAGCCGCATCAACCGCATGCGGATTATCGCCACAAGCTCTAAGATGCAGTCCAAAACGTGTTTTATACAAAACAAACCATGCGGCAAAAGCAATGACAACGATAACAAGCTCAAAGGGATACAGGTTCGTAAAGATTGCTCCCAACACCGGAATATCCGACAAAACCGGTATGGTTATTCTTTGCGATACCCCCAGAATAATTTTATTGGAAGCAGCTCCAAATATACTGGCATTGATCTGTTTTACTAAAAATTCTGTCAAAGCCATTGCAAGAATATTGATTACCACACCACTGATAACCTGATTTGCCTTAAAACGAATACATAACAGTGCATGGATAAGGGAAAACAACATACCACCCAAAAAGGCAAACACCATAGCCAGATAAAACGGAATCGGTGAATTACCCGCAAAATTTCCCGCAATGCAATAAGCAAATAATGCGCCACAGAATGCGCCAAAGCCTTGCAATCCTTCAATCGCAAGATTCGTAATTCCGCTTCTTTCACAATAAATCCCTCCGATTGCCATAATAAAAAGTGGCAGCGCGAAGGATAATCCATCAATAATAATCGTACTCATTACTGTTCCTCCTTCCATCTGTCAGCTTTATATTTCACATAGCTTCCACAGGCACTGAATAACAAAATCACGCCGGTAATCGCCGAAGCGATTTCTGCCTGTACACCGGACGCGGAACTCATATAAGTACTTCCTTTGGAGATAACCGTAATCAGAAAAGAAGAAAATAAAATTCCTACCGGAGAACAGTTTCCTAAAAGTGCTACAGCAATCGCATCAAATCCTGTATTACTTAATACTCTGGGCTGAATGGATGCATAATATCCCAAATAATAGGTTACACCTGCTAATCCTGCAAAACCGCCGGAAAGCATCATGGCAACCACTCTTGTCCTTCCTACCCTGATTCCGGCATACTCTGCAGCTTTTATACTGCTTCCGACTGCTTTAATTTCAAATCCAAGGGTTGTCTTATTAAGCAAAACTGCAGTCACTGCAATACCAAGCAGCGCAATCAGTATTCCTAACGGAATATTCATCTTATAGTTTCCAATTACTACATCTACTAATGTCAACCTGCTGGCATCTCCAACGCTTTTAGATTGCCTGGAAACCGGATCTACAAAAAAGGTATTAATAAAGAAACTTACGATATACTGAATAATATAGTTAAACATAATCGTAGACACGACTTCATTAATATTAAACTTATGCTTCAAATACCCAACAAGGGCTCCTGCCAAAGCTCCAACCACAAATCCAATCACAACTACCATAGGCTTTGCAAGGACAGCCGTCAGATCAGAATAGCCAACCAGAATGGATGCTGTAAATCCTGCAGCAAGCATCTGTCCTGACACCCCAATATTGAAAAGTCCTGCTTTCATAGCAATTAACACCGATAAAGAAGCAAAAAGCATCGGTGTAAGTGCATCCAGGAAACTGGTAAAATCCGTAATCATGCCTTTGTAACCTGCATAAGATGCTTTTGGTGCCAGACCTGACCCTTGCAATAAATTATAATATGCATAAAAAGGATTTTTTCCTAATAGTGCAATCACTACCACACCTGCAATCAGACTTAACAGGATTGAGAATATAGGAATCATGTATTTTTGTCTTTTTTCATGACCTAATGTTTGTAAAACCACCTCTTTAAAGATACTTTTATTCTTCACGACATCCTACCCCCATCATAAATTCTCCCACCTGACCGGGAGTCAGTGTTCTGGCATCGGCTATTTTCTGGATTTCCCCGTTATAAATAACACCGATTGTATCAGCAAGGTTCATAACCTCATCAAGCTCCAGTGATATTAACAGAATCGCTTTTCCCCTGTCACGTTCGCCAATAATCTGTTTATGAATATTTTCAATGGCACCGATATCCAGTCCTCTTGTGGGCTGAACAAAGATAATCAGGGAAGAATCCAATTCTATTTCTCTGGCAATGATAGACTTCTGCTGATTTCCTCCACTCATAGAACGAACAATCGTAGCATTTCCCTGTCCGCTTCGAATATCGTATTTTTCAATCAGACGTTCTCCGTATTCTGCAAACTTTTCTTCTCTGATCATGCCTTTGGAGGAAAATGGTTCCTCAAAATAGTTCTTCAATACCAGATTATCAGAAAGTGAAAAATCCATAACAAGTCCTACATTTTGTCTGTCCTCCGGAATATAAGCAAGACCTTCCAGATTTCTTTTACGGATAGCATCGTTTGTAATATCAACACCATTCAATGTAATATACCCACTGCTTACCTTCATAAGCCCGGCAATTGCATCCGCAATCTCTATCTGCCCATTTCCCGATACACCGGCAAGCACAAAAATCTCACCCTTATGAATAGAAAAACTTACATCCTTTACCACTTCATATTTATCCTGATTTTTTACGGTAAGATGTTCTACTTTCAGAACTTCTTCGCCAAATTTCGGCTCTGTTTTTTCTACTGTAAAGTTAACCTCTCTCCCTACCATAAGGTTCGCCATTTTTTTCGTATTCGTGGTGGCTACATCCAGTACATCTATCAGCTTTCCTCTGCACAAAATGGCACAACGGTCTGCAATCTTCTTAATTTCCTCCAGCTTATGCGTAATCAGAATAATCGTCTTACCATCATCCCGAAGTCCTTTGATAATGTCCAGTAAAAAATCTATCTCCTGCGGTGTCAGTACTGCGGTCGGTTCATCAAAAATCAAAATTTCCGCTTCCCGATACAGCATCTTCAGAATTTCAACCCTCTGCTGCATGGAGACATTTACATCTTCAATCACTTTCGTTGGGTCAACTTCCAAACCAAACTTTTGAGATAATTCCAAGATTTCCTTATTCGCCTTCTTTAAATCAACCGCCTTCAGAAATCCAAATGTTTTCTTTACCGGTTCCATGCCCAAAATAATATTTTCGGCAATCGTATAATTACTGACCAGCTTAAAATGCTGATGCACCATGCCGATATTTAACTTCGTAGCATGATTGGGAGATTGAATTTTAACCTTCTCGCCCCGGATAATAATCTCACCCTCATCAGGCTCATACATGCCAAAAAGCATACTCATGAGTGTAGATTTTCCCGCTCCGTTTTCTCCTAGCAGCGCATATATCTCCCCTTTTTTTATCCGGATGGAAATATCATCATTTGCCACAATACCTGGAAAACGCTTTGTGATATGATTCATTTCAATAATGTAATCAGACATGTAAATCCTCCTGCATACTGTATATCCTGCCAGTTTCGTTATATTAATACTTTATTATTATAACGAAAAAGAGCAAAAAGAAAAAGGCTGTAAAGAAATTTTTTGTATCTTTTCTTTACAGCCTCGTAACTTTTGTAATTTCTTATAAATTCATTATTTCTTTACATGCATTCTCAGAACATAATTCTACCATGTAAAGTCTTCCGGTGTAATTCCGTTAAAGTTAGCCGCCGGTACAATTACCCCGGATTTAACCAATTCATATGCTGCATCAATTTTCTCAATGGATTCAGCGCTCAACTGGCATCTTCCTTCTTCACTTACATAACCGGTAGAATCAGTATCTGCCTGAAGGGTTACATTACCACCTTTGAAAGAACCATCAGCAATAGAATTCAAAGCTCTCTCTACATTAAGATGCATAACCTTCAAAGCAGAGGTAAGAACGACATTGCTGTCTCCATTTGCACCATCGTCATACTGGTCAACATCACAACCGATGAATTTAACACCTTCTGCTTCTTTTACAGCTGTCAGCGTACCATTTCCGGATGCACCTGCTGCAACAAATATAACATCAACACCTTCTGCAATAAGTGCATTACCTACAACCTTACCGGTTGCTTCATCTGCAAAAGAACCAACGTAGTTACCGCCTACATCTGCACCGGTAACATCTGTTCCTGCATAAGAAGGAAGTTCAACAATTTCTACCTCTTTACCTTCTGTTTCGTTCACATATTTCACACCACATTCAAAACCATACTGGTAGTTGACATTGGAAGGATATGCAATACCATTTACAACAGCAACTTTGTTTGTTGTTGTTTCAAGTGCAGCTGCCATACCTGCAAAGAAACCGGACTCCTGCTCTGCGAAGCACATAGCATATATGTTGTCCACTTCTATGGTGTTGCCTTCTGCATCGGATGGGAAAGAATCCACAAGTACGAATTTAACATCCGGGTTTTCCTGTGCAATGGTTGCAATACCTGCAAACTGAAATCCACAGCAAACAATGACATCATAGTCTGCTACAATATCAGCAACTGCCTGAACAGCGGCTGCTGTATCGCCGGTTGTTTCCTGTACCGGTGTTACGGTAGAGTCAGGATTTGCTTCGATGAAGCTCAAAATACCATTGTAGTTATCTTCATTAAAAGATCCGTCATCTACACCGGATGGACTGCTGACAATCGCAATCTTTAATGCTGCTCCTGCAGCATCTTCTGTTGTTTCTTCTGTTGTTTCTTCTGTTGCTGTATCTTCCTCTGTTGCTGTTTCCTCTGCTGCTGCATCGGTTGTTTCCTCTGCCTGCTCTGTTTCTGTATTCTCAGCAGTTTCTGCGCTGTTACCACAGCCTGCCAGAGAAAATACCATAGCAGATGCAAGAACAAGTGCTAAAAGTTTCTTTTTCATAATCTTCTCCTCCTGATTATTGAATTGTTCTTCTGTTGCACTGATATATTAGCATTGTGCATCAAAAATTTCAAGTTAAATCTATTTACCAAAATTTTTTAAAATTTACCGGAGATTAAAGAATCTCCAGATATCCTATTACTTTCGTTAAATCGAATGTTTTCAAAATCCCCAGATTCGGATCATAATAATTACCATCAAACCCTACCAGATAATGACTGTATCTTCCCATCTTTTCCATAATAATACAGCAATGTGGCAGTTTTACCTCCTTACCTAGCGTATACACAATCTTATCCGCATGACGAATACCAAGGTATTCCAAAGTACCAATCATCTTGCCCATATTTGCCTGCCACTCACGACATTTCATAATGTCACTTGCTTCATCCAGCGTTGTTCCGGCAAGCATTGCAATACATGCCTGTCCGCAAAGTCCATCCCATGGCTGTGTAACCAAATCGATACTGTCTATCTTACGAATGGGATTTTCTATTGTGTATGGGCTGTCATTGCTTACCACAGCCGCATTTCCTACGATTTCAATGGATATCAGATATTTTTTACCAAGCTCTACCCGGGACAGCGTACTATCATCAACCGGAATATCATAATATCCTTGACCTTTTGGTAACAGATTACAAGTAAAACATACATCATCAAAGCATACTCTTACCGGTGCATCACCGATTTTCTCACATACTTCCCATACATTAAATGGAACTGCAATGGAATTTTCATTTTCTCTAAATTCTACGGTTCCCTCAAATTCGTATTTCACACACATACCTCCCAAACTTTTTTTGCCTTCTCATTTCTATGTATTAAAAATACAGACAGGTGTATTTTAACATGATACTGCTTTCCCGACAACCATTGTATCTCATTTAAAACATAGAATCTTGGTTTGTTCAGCCTTTTACCATGGATGGCGCTATCCCGATAATGTCCTTAAACCTTCTGGCAAAAGTAGAGTAATCGGAAAAGCCACATTCATAACACACTTTAGATGCCTGTTCACCCGTCATGATTCTCCTTTTTGCTTCCAGAATCCTCTTTTCATTGATGTACTGGTGAATGGAATAACCTGTTGCCTCTTTAAACTGCCGCATAAGATAATAACGACTGATATAAAACTTTTCTGCAAGCAGATCAATACTTATTTCTTCCGTTAGGTGTTCCTGTATATAAGAAATTACATCTACTATTTTCTCATGATAAGAAGCTGTTGTGATAAATGCCTTCGGCTGTGCCATACATGCCCGGTTAAACAAAACCATAAATTCTAAGAATGCCGCTTCCAGCATTTTATCACTTAAAAACTCCTGCTCCTGCTCTGTTTCCCTCTCCATCCGCATCAGACAGGACAACAACTTTTCATAACTGCCCGGTGCAAAGTGAACTACGCTGTTACGGTTCTGCCTTGCAATTTCAAAGCATTTCTTCATACACTCCATCCGGTTGTTTTCCTGCTCCATAAATTCTTCCGACAAATAAATAATATACCTGTCATAAGGCATATCTGTGGCTATCTCCGGTTTATGAATTGCATTATAATCCACCAGCACAAAGTCATGTGGTTTCAGCTTGTAGCTTTTTCCTTCGATTTTATATTGAACATTACCATCCACAAAATAAATGATTTTGTAAAAATCATGGTAATGAAAATCGAATTCCTTTTGCACGCAGTCTTTGATATGGAAAAGTTTAAAGGATTCCGTCAAAAATCCTGTCTTTTCATATTGTTCCAGGCTTTTTTCTTCCATTTTTCCTCCATGGCCGGCCATACTCATTCTCCGGAAAGGTCTTCAAAACTGATATTGATATCAACCTCTGTTTTAATACCGTCTACGCAACCTTTGTCCGTATACTGCCATATCTTAAAATCATATGGGAAATAGATTTCCGTATCATAATAAGCAATCCACTTATCATATTCCTCTAACTGCTCCATATCCAGCATCATCGTAAAGGTTTTCAGGTTTCCATATATCATCGGTGTATAGCCTGCTTTTTTTATCATCTCGCAAAAGGCAATGCAATACTCTGTTCTCTCTTCCATGGTCAAATCATTTGCACGCCCATTTTGATTGGCAACCTTCTCTACATCCAGAACAACCGGATAAGTAATATGATATGGTTCTATTGCATCCAGGACATATTTCGCTTCTTCTTCTGCTTCCTCCACACTGGTTGCCTGTGTAAAAAAATAAATTCCGACTGCCACATCATTCTTCAGTGCTCCGTTTATATTATCTTCAAAAGCTTCATCCGGCAAAATCTCACCCTTGGTGTAGCCACGAATACCAAGCCGGATAAAAGCATATTTAACATCATCCTCAGCAACTGCTTCCCAATCAATATTCCCCTGATATTTGGATACATCAATCCCCTTATAAGAAATCAATTCTCCATTTTCATAATATTCGAGCATATTTTCTTGTGTCTGCACAAAATTCTCTGCCTGATATGTATGTTTTTTCAGGCTGTCCTGAATTGGGAAGAACAAATATTGATTCGAATCCGCTACAATAATGTCTTCCGGATAAAAATGCCGCAGAACATGGATAGTGCTTTCTCCTGCCTCAAGCATTTCCTTCATACCGGATAAAATCTCATCCTGTTTTGCTTCTGCCGCTTTTTTCGTCTGTTCGCTTAGCAGTGTATCTACTTCTTCCTGGGAATAATTCCTTTCCTGCGACGTCTGCATATCTGTCAGTTCTTTCATAACTTCTATATTCTCCAACTGTACTGACCTATATTTCAATACAGCAACCAGACATATCGTAATAGCGCATAACGTTACAATACACATAATAATAGAACCAATCAATACACTGTTCTCATTTCTCCTGTATCTCTTTTTTCCTGTTTTCATCTGTCGTTTTTTATCCTGCATAAAGACTCCTGTTCTCTAAATCCGTTCACTAAAATAACTTTTGTATCCTTCTCCGAAAATTTCAGTTGCTCTTGTAATAATCATAAAAGCATCACTGTCTTCTTCTCTGACAATCTCTTCTACCTGCGGAGATTGCTGTTTTCTGACCGCGCACATCAGTACTTTTTTCTCCTTACCGCTGAACGCTCCCTGTCCTGCAATATGGGTGACACCGATTGCCAGTTCTTCTAACAGCCTGCCGGTAATTGCCTCTGAACTGTCACTGATGATATAAATCAGTTTTGCTTCATCCTTACCATATAAGACAATATCCATAACCGTCGATGTCATAATAACTGCAATCGCCGCATACAAAGCCGCATCAACATTCCGGAAAACAAACCCTGATATACTTACTATTATAACATCAGTAAAGAAATAAATCACTCCCGTCTTTAGATATGGCAGTTTTAAGCGAAGCCATTTTACAACGATATCCATACCTCCGGTTGTGGCACCATATTTCAAAATCAGGCCAATCGAAACTGCCGACAACACACCACCGGCAAGAGCTGCCAACAGTATATCATGGGTTGCTGCTCCAACCGGCGCTAAAATATTGGTAAAAATGGAAGTCAATGCAAGTGAATAGATTGTTGAAACCGTAAATTTGATGCCAAATTTCCAGATGGCAAATATTAAAATCGGAATATTCAGTAAAAAAATCAAAGTACCTGTTTCAATCGGTACCAATCGGCTGATAATAATGGCAATTCCTGTCACGCCACCCGGTGCCAGGTTGTTCGGGTCTGCAAACAGACTGATGGCAGCGGCATATCCAAGCGATGCTGCTGTAATCACCAAGTATCTTTTTAATTCTTTTTTCCACCGCATTTTCTCTTTCTTTTCCATATGACTCCCTTTTTCCTCTACTCTTTTTCCGTTTCTTCTTAATATCCGGTATCTGGCAAAAAATCCGCATACCATAGTATACGGATTTTTTATCTGGAATATTTATTATAAAAAACTTTCTTTCTCTTCGGCTTCAGTATTATATGCTTGCCCGAACCAGCTTGGGTTTATAATCATTTTCTTCCAACGCCTTAATAATCTGATTTTTATGCTCAGTACCATATGCTTCTAACGTAATACGAAGTTCCACAGCAGCATTCCGGTTGATGGATACAAACTGGTTATGCTCCAGCTTAATAACATTGCCGCTCTGCTTCGCAATCACATCTGCTACTCTGGATAATTCACCCGGCTTATCCGGAAGCAGTACGGATACGGTAAAGATTCTGTCACGCATTACAAGTCCCTGCTGTACCACAGAAGACATTGTAATCACATCCATATTTCCTCCACTCAGAATCGATACAATTTTTTTGTTTTGCACATTCAGATGTTTCAATGCGGCTACGGTCAGCAAACCCGAATTTTCCACAATCATTTTATGATTCTCTACCATATCAAGGAAAGCAACAACCAGTTCCTCATCCTCTACCGTAATGATATCATCCAGATTTTTGCTTACATATGGGAAAATAACACTTCCCGGTGTCTTAACGGCTGTACCGTCAGCAATCGTATTCACATGATCTAACGTAAGTACTTTTCCGGCCTTAACGGATTCCTGCATACAATTTGCTCCCGCAGGCTCCACGCCAATTACTTTGATTTTGGGATTTAGCAGCTTAGCAAGCGTAGAAACACCCGTTGCCAGACCACCGCCGCCAATCGGGACCAGAATATAATCCACAAGCGGAAGCTCTTTGATAATCTCCATAGCGATGGTTCCCTGTCCGGTTGCTACGTCCAAATCATCAAACGGATGTACAAAAGTATACCCATGCTCCTCTGCCAGTTTATAAGCCTGTGCACAGGCCTCATCGTAGACATCGCCACACAAAACAACTTCTGCACCATAGCTCTTTGTCCGGTTCACCTTAATTAGTGGTGTCGTAGTCGGCATGACAATGGTTGCTTTCACGCCATAGCACTTTGCCGCATACGCTACTCCCTGTGCATGATTTCCGGCAGAAGCAGTAATCAGACCTTTCTGTCTTTCCTCTTCTTTCAGAGTGCTTAACTTATAGTAAGCGCCTCTCAATTTATAGGCTCCGGTAAACTGCATATTTTCCGGTTTCAGATATACCTTATTATTGGTCTGTTTACTGAAATAATCACTATATACCAGCTTGGTTTCCAAGGTAACCTGCTTTACCACTTCACACGCTTCTTCAAATTTCTCCAATGTCAACTTTTTCTCTTCCATCTTTTCATGCCTCTGTTTCTTTTAAAATCTATTTCGGTTATGCTTCATTTTCCTGTTGTTCTTCCTCATTCCTGACATCAAAAAGAGCATTCACAAACTGATCTGCATCAAATTTCTGTAAGTCCTCTATGGTTTCTCCTACACCGATATATTTTACCGGGATTTGCAATTCGGACTGAATTGCTACCGCGATACCACCTTTGGCTGTTCCGTCCATCTTCGTTAAAATAATGCCGGTCAAATCTGCAACTTCCCCAAATTCTTTTGCCTGCTGCAGAGCATTTTGTCCGGTAGTACCATCCAATACGACCAGATTTTCTCTGTGGGCATTAGGGAATTCCTTGTCGATAATACGATTTATCTTTTTCAGTTCCTCCATAAGATTTTTCTTGTTATGAAGTCTTCCCGCCGTATCACACAAAAGCACATCTACATTTCTTGCCTTTGCTGCGGCAACTGCGTCAAAAATTACGCTTGCCGGATCAGAGCCTTCTTTACCGCTTATAATATCAACACCCGCCCGGTTCGCCCATTCGGTCAGCTGTTCTCCCGCCGCTGCCCGGAATGTATCAGCAGCCGCAAGAAGCACCTTTCTTCCCTGTGCTTTTAATTTTCCTGCCAGCTTGCCGACAGATGTGGTCTTTCCCACACCATTGACACCGATAACAAGCACAATCGACTGCTCATGTTCAAATTCATAAGCGGTTTCCCCTACCTGCATCTGTTCCTTGATGTTCTGGATCAGAAATTCCTTGCAGGCAGAAGGTTCTTTGATATGGTTTTCCTTTACCTGTTTACGTAGTTTATCCAGAATCTCTCCGGTAGCGTTTACACCGATATCTCCCATAATCAGAATTTCTTCCAGTTCTTCATAGAATTCTTCATCAATCGCAGAAAAACCACTGAAAATAGAATCAATTCCATGTACAATATTATTTCTTGTTTTCGTAAGACCTGCTTTTAATCTGCTGAAAAAACCTTTTTTTTCTTCACTCATCAATCATCCAAATCCTTATCAATCAAATTAACACTTACCAACGTAGAAACACCCTTCTCCTGCATCGTAATACCATACAGTCTGTCTGCCTTTTCCATGGTACCGCGCCTATGGGTAATGACAATGAACTGTGTGTTCTTCGTCAGTTTATGTAAATATTTTGCAAAACGGGCCACATTGTTCTCATCCAGAGCTGCCTCAATCTCGTCTAAAAGACAGAACGGCGATGGCTTTAAGTTCTGAATCGCAAACAGTAAACAAATCGCTGTTAATGACTTTTCTCCACCGGACATCTGCATCATATTGACCAGTTTCTTTCCGGGTGGCTGTGCAATAATACGGATACCTGCCTCTAAAACATCTTCGTCCTCTATCAGCTCTAACGTTCCTTTACCACCACCGAACAATTCCTTGAATACTTTATCAAACTCCCTGTTAATCTGGGCAAATTTTTCATTAAACTGTTTACGCATGGAAGTATCCAGTTCTTCAATAATACCCATCAGCGTCTTTTCTGCTTCTACCAGGTCATCATGCTGCGTCTTTAAGAAAGTATACCGCTCCATCAGATTCTTATAATCTTCGATTGCATTTACATTGACATCGCCCAGCTTTCGGATGGCATCCTTCAAACCGGAAATTTCTTTCTTCATACCGGGTAAATCCGTCATTTCCTCATCCCGCATGGAAGAAGCATCCGATAAAGTAATTTCATATTCATCCCACATATAGTTAATCTGAGACTCAATGGATTCCTCCAGCTTCTCTTTCTGACTGTTCAGACGATACACTTCTTTATCTAACGCATTCATGCGCTCGGACAGTTCTTCTCTTGTAGCAAAGAAATTTTTCTGTTTTGCAGACAATTCTTCTTTCGCTGCAATGTCTTCTTTGAGTTTGATTTCTGTATCAGACTGTGTTGTATGGGATGCAAGAATGGTTTTCTCTATCTCGATAATATTCTCCTTCTTGCGCTCTACTTCTTCCTTACTTAAGTTCAGTCCATCCTTTACTTCCTGTAATTCCCGCTCATGACGTTCCATCTCACCCAGAATACGATCAACATTCTGCTTATGAAATTCCTCGGTCTGACGCATTTTTTCTACTTCAACATCCCATTCCGATACCTTGGCTGCCTGCTCGGACTCCTCGCTGCGCAGGTCTTCCAGCCTGCTCTGGAACTGTGCAATCTGCACCTCCACATTTTTTTCTAATTGTTCAGAATCTTCCAATTCTCTTACAATCTCATCCTTACCGACTTGGATTTCTTTAATCTGTGTTTCAATTTCCTGTTCTTCGTTCTTTAACTCTCCGAAGCCTTCTGTTGTTTCATCTTTTCGCTCTTTCGCCTGAATAACATTCAATCTGGCCGTATTCTGCTCAATAAACTTTCGCTGCAGTTGCCCTTTGACATCCTCAACCTCAAGGCGAAGCTTATTTCGATTCGCTTTGGTATCCTCAATATCCTGTAAGAGATTATCGATATCAACAACGTACTGCTTTACCTTTTTCTCCAGTTCTTCCATTTCACGCCGACGGCCAAGTAAGTTGCTGTTGTTCTTAAAAGCACCACCACTGATGGCACCTCCCGGAACAAGAAGTTCACCTTCTATAGTAACCATCCTGATACCATAGTCAAATTTACGGGCAATTTTTACCGCATTGTCTACGTTATCCACTACCATAATTCTTCCCAACATGGCTTTGGCAACATTCTTATATTTCTTATCAATCTTAACCAGTTCATCTGCCATACCGATAACACCCTTTTCCTTGAGTGCTTCCGGATTCTTAAATTCCTGTGGTTTCGTAATACTGGTAAGAGGCAGGAAGGTAGCTCGTCCGGCTTTTGCCTTTTTTAAATAAGCAATCATATTCTTAGCAGTTTCTTCATCTTCCGTAACAATATTCTGAATGTTACCGCCAAGTGCTGTTTCAATTGCAGTTTCATATCTGGCATCTACCTGGATAATATCCGCTACAACACCGATAATGCCCTTTTCTTTGGATTTCTGTTCCATAACCGCTTTGACCGATCCACCATATCCTTCATACCGTTCGGTCAGGTTGGACAGCGCATCCAGTTTGGATCTCTCCTGATGGTATAATACTTGTGTGTCCCGAAGCTTCTGGTCTTTATTCGTCAGTGTTTCTCGCATTTCCACCAGCTTTTCTTCTAACACCTCCTGCTTGTCATGCAGCTCGCGAATCACTACATTTACTTTTTCAAATTCTTCTTCCAGAGTCTTAATATTCTCCACCTGTGCTGCTTCATCGGATTTCGCACGAAGCAGGCGGGAATTTAACTCCGCTTTCCGAATCTGAATCTGTTCTAACATCGTATCATAGCGTCCCATCTTGGATTTGATGGTTGCCCGGTTATTTAACGCATCAATAATGGTATTCTTTCCACTTTCAATGTTATTATTTAATTCTTCAATTTTACCCTGTACACTTTCCAACAGCGTTCTTGCTTCATCTCTTACGTGCTCCAACGCTGTTAATTTTTCATCGATTTCTTTCTTTTCCTGTAAAATTCCATCTTTTTCCTGTGCCTTTTCATCAATCGATGCCTGGATGGTTTTGATGCGATTCTGTAGATGTTCTTCATTGCCCTGTGCGGAATTAATCTGTTCTTTTAAAACATTGATTTCTCCTTCCAGTTTGGAACGCATCACACCGGTGTCTGTCAAGGTGGAACGAGCCTGGTCAATTGCCTGATCCAGCATCTCAATACGACTTTCTATTTGTTCATATTCTTCCTTGATATTTTCATACTTCTTGGTAGTATCTTCCAAATCACCACCGGCAATATGGAGTTTGCCATCCACTGCATCAAGCTGTTCTTTGATACGAACATTCTCCAAAAGGAAAACATTGACATCAAGTGTCTTCAACTCTTCTTTTTTCTTCAAATAAATTTTGGCTTTTTCAGATTGTTTCTCCAATGGTCCAATCTGTTTTTCGAGTTCTGACAGAATATCGTTTACACGAACCAGATTCTGCTTTTCATCCTCCAGCTTTTTCTGTGCCGCATATTTTCTTCGTTTAAACTTTACAATACCGGCCGCTTCGTCAAAAAGCTCCCTTCTCTCTTCCGGTTTACCGCTCAAAATTTTATCAATCTGTCCCTGCCCAATAATGGAATAACCTTCTTTACCGATACCGGTATCATAAAAGAGCTCATTCACATCCTTTAAACGGCATATGGTACCGTTAATCATATATTCGCTTTCACCGGAACGGTACAATCTTCTGGACACCGTTACCTCATCATAGTCAATGGCCAACTGATGATCGGAGTTGTCCAGAGTAATTGCCACATAAGCATAACCAAGCGGCTTACGAAGCTCCGTACCGGAAAAAATGACATCCTGCATGGAAGCACCGCGAAGCTGTTTAATGCGTTGTTCCCCGAGTACCCATCTGACTGCATCAGCAACATTACTTTTTCCACTGCCATTTGGTCCTACAATACCCGTAATACCATTATGAAACTTAAATACAATTTTATTTGCAAAAGACTTAAATCCCTGTACTTCAATACTTTTTAAATACATACCTACCTCACATCTATCTGTATAACAGACGATTTTCTAATTGAACACCGCAAGTAACGCCTCATAGGCGGCCTGCTGTTCTGCCGATTTCTTCGTTCTGCCTGAACCGGTCCCGATTTTTTTCTCATCAATTCTTGCCTCAACTACAAAAATCTTGTCATGGTCAGGGCCTTCCTCCCGAATCAATTCATAATGGAGCATTCCTCTTCCCTGCTGCTGCACCCGTTCCTGCAAAATGGTTTTGGCATCATAGAACAGCTGTTTATGTTCCAAATCAGACAAAATAAATTTATAAATATGCGCTGCGGCCTGTTCCATACCGCTGTCCAGATAAATGGCACCAATGACAGCCTCCATCACATCGGATACAATGGAATCCTTCTTTCTGCCACCCGTCATCTCTTCTCCCTTGCCAAGCAGAATATATTCCTCCAGTCCAAACTCTCTTGCACAAAAAGCAAGCGCCGGCTCGCATACCATGGAAGCACGCAGCTTTGTAAGCTGTCCCTCCGGCATCTGTTTATGTTCCCGGAACAGGAAATCGCTGGAAACCAGTTCCAGCACCGCATCCCCTAAAAATTCCAACCGTTCATAGTCCTCGAACTTGTTGATTTTCTGCTCATTTGCAAAAGAACTATGCGTCAGGGCCTGTTTTAACAGCTTTTTGTTCTGAAAACAATATCCTATTTTATTTTCCAGTTCCTCCAGGGATTTCTGCATCATCAAGCTTTCCTTTCCGGATTTATTCCATATATTTTATTTACTTCAAAAAAAGCCCTTCTTCGGAAAGGGCTTTTCTTACAGTTCCAACTATTCCATCGAATCTTTAATTAAATTAACAGCTTCCTCCACTGTTCTAATATTTTCCACTTTCTCGGCAGGAATTACAATATCAAACTCTTCCTCTATCCCCATAACAATTTGAAAAACATCCAAAGAATCTGCTCCCAAATCCTCCATAAAAGTCGTTTCCATTGTAATTTCTTCCGGATCTACATTTAAAATCTGTGCAATGACTTGTTTTAATTTTTCAAATTCCATAACAACAGCCAGCCTTCCCGATTCTCTTTATCCCTTAAATAGTTTTCTGTCGAATCTTATTGTTCTTCTGTGCTTAACTTATCCTGCTCAGTAATCTTCTCTCTGATTTTTTCATTAATTTTCTGTTCTTTAAACGTTACACATTGTAAAATAGAGTTCTTAATCTCATTCGCTTTGGAACTTCCATGTGTTTTAACAACAAGACCATTCAGACCAAGCATTGGTGCACCACCATACTGTTCTAAATCAAAAGCCTTCAGAGTCTGTTTTAATGCCGGTTTTACCAAAAGAGCGCCAATCTTGCTACGAAGGGAAGTCATCATTCCTTCTTTGACTTTCTTAATCAGAGACAAACCAACACCTTCATACATTTTCAGAATAACATTACCGACAAATGCCTCACATACAACAACATCTGCCATACCGGCCGGTATATCTCTTGCCTCAATGCTGCCGATAAAGTTGATATCCGGACAATTTTTCAAAAGAGGAAACGTTTCTTTTACAAGAGCATTTCCTTTTTCTTCCTCAGCACCATTGTTCACAATAGCAACCTTTGGATTTTTAATACCCATGACATTTTCCATATAGATAGAACCCATCTTGGCAAACTGTACCAGGTGAGATGGCCTTGCATCCACATTCGCGCCACAATCTACCAGAAGCGCACAACCATTCTCCGTCGGAATAAGCGGTGCAAGCGGTGGTCTTTCAACACCTTTGATTCTTCCGACAATAACCTGTCCACCTACTAAAGTAGCACCGGTACTTCCTGCCGATACATACGCATCACAGGTTCCATCTTTTACCAGATTCAATGCTTTTACCAGGGAAGAATCCTTTTTCTTACGAATTGCCATGACCGGAGGTTCTGCAGTTTCAATAATTTCTTCTGCATGTACAAGTTCAAGCTGTTTCGTATCGTATGTATATCCGGCAAGTTCTGCTTTCATTACATCTTCTTTTCCTACCAGATAAACCTTCACTCTTTGATTTTCATTAATTGCATCTACTGCACCCTTAATAATCTCCTTCGGTGCATTATCTCCACCCATTGCATCCACTGCTACATTTATATATTCTCCCATATCTTACCTCCTAAGCATCTTATACTAATATACTAGACCATCATGTAAAAATCAAGTTATTAGGCAAAAAAAGTCCCTGTTGGCAATGCCAACAGGGATTATGGATTAGTTAACTGCGATAATTTCTTTTTTGTTGTATGTTCCACATTTCTTACATACTCTGTGTGGTACCATTAAAGCACCGCATTTGCTACATTTTACTAATGTAGGAGCAGTCATTTTCCAATTTGCTCTTCTCTTATCTCTTCTACCTTTAGAAGATTTGTTCTTAGGACAAATAGACATCGTTACACCTCCTTATTCGCGTTAAAGATATCTTTTATCACTGCCATCCGGGGATCAGGAACAAATGTATCACAGGAACATGCTCCCGTATTCAGGTCCTTGCCGCACTGTCTGCAAATTCCTTTGCAGTCCGGCTTGCACAATACCTTCATAGGCCAGTTGATTATGATTTCATTGATCAGTAAGTCATCTACATTCAATTGATAACCATCCATAAAACTCTGGTCATCTGCTTCCTCTGACATACCTATAACATCCGGTGCATAAACTTCTCTTGAAAAGTCTAATACGATTTTCTTCTGTACAGGCTTTAAACATCTGTCACAATTCATGGCCAATGTAACTTCTGCCTGTCCATCAATCCTTGCTTTTCCTTTGCCAAGAGCTTTAAAAGTAAATACAATGGGTGACTTTCCGACAAGTTCATATTGCTCCCTGCCCGTCGAAACGGTTTTTAACTGCGTTTCTACCTGCATGGTTACCACTTTGTCCTCAGATGTAAAAACATCCGTCAAATTCACAAACATAGTTGACTCCTATCCACACTTAGATTATTATACATAGGGCATTTGGGTTTGTCAACCAATTTTTTATACCTACAGGTCTTTTTTCTGGTATTCCTTCAACTGCTCATTTAGCTGCCTGGATGTTTTCCTGCCATTATTCCACATCACAAAGGATACAACAACAAATATAATGGCAATCAGCACTATCATGCAAAAAACCATTTTCAGATTTCCGATAAAAAACCAGTCAAAGTAATAGCCACATTCCAAAACGATTAGATTGATATACAGATAATGCAATATCATCCGAATACACATTTGCTTCTTAGAAAGTTCTTTATTTACAGGATAAAGCAGATTCCCGAATACACAGACCAAAGAGATTCCAAGTATCTGCCACAGTAAATTTATAGAAACATAGGTGTCTGGTTTAAAAACAGTCAGAAAGAAAGCTGTTGCAAAAACAACTCCCGTCGTCACATATGAAAAAGTATATAGCATTTCTTTTATTTTTTCCCACATGATTATTTGCTGCCATCCTTTCTGCTATATGCCAAGCTTCGCTTTTAAAAGCGGCACATACTGTCGGGAAATAATAACTCGTTCTCCATTTTTCATAAGTGCCTCAAATCTGCCGTTGAAGCTGGGGCTGAAGCTTTTGACCTTCGCCAGATTTAAAATAACAGATTTGGAAACCCTGAAAAAATCCGTTCCGGCGAACTGTTTCTCGATTTCGTATAATTTTAACTTTGTTTCATACACATTCTGATTCAGATAAAGAAAAACCTTATTGTCGACCGCCTCAAAATAATAAACTTCCTGTGGATTAATCTGCATAATTTTATCTTCGTTTCTGACCGCCAGCTTCTCCTGTTTCATTTTTAAGGCATTGATAAGCTGCATAACAGACTCATCCACGCTTCTGCACCGGATAATAATCTGTTCTTCTTCCTCTGCATCAATATCTTCAATAATAATTTTCATATTCCCCTCAAGCTCAGAATCGTTTAGTCAACCGCACACTGTATTTTATAGGCTTCAATCTCCTTTTGCAATTCTGCTATCTGCTTATCCAATTCCTCATTTTCTGCTGTCAGCTCCTCAATACGTTTTTCTGCCTCGGCATCCTCAATTTCCTCTATATCAGCCGTTTCCGGCACAGTTTCCATAGCTGCTGCATCTGCATTTTCCACAGTACCATCCATTTCTTCCACTGTTTGATCCTGTTCATCCGTTTTCGCAGAATTATCCAGTATTTCCGTACTCTTTGATGCCTCTACCAAATCATCTAATATATTACTATCAGAAAATCCCTGAGCTGAATATGCAAGCACCTGCTGTTCATAATAAACATATTCTTTTTCCAATGCTTTTTTCTGTTCCTGTAACGAAAGATTTTCCGTTGCCAATTTTCTATACTGCTCCTGAACCTCAGATACCTCTTCCCTTTCTTCCGGATTGTTTGTCATCTGTATTTCACTCACATTTCCCGTATCAACGGCTTCCTGTCCTTCCTTGTTTCCACAGCCGGTAAAGAAAAGACAGCCTGCCAAAAATAATTTCATAATCATTTGTCTTTTTCGCATTATCAAAACCATACCTTTCTTACATGTCATGTCATGTCATTCCATTTCGTTTCAGTCAGACTTTCTGCATTCTATGTCCATCTGCCAATCTTACCAACCACTTTCCATGTCCATATATACCTGGTTGGTTTCTTCTCCGTTCTCCGTCTGAACGGTTGATGAGCCACTATACTGCAAATTGCCACTGATTGGTGTGTCTGAACCTGCCACATCGAACATGACATAAGAGGATGTCATATCAATCATAGTCAGATAAGCATATTTATAATTGGTATGTTCCAGACTGAACCCGACATTATTGGCTAACATATTATAATTTTCATCCATAAGCTGTAAACCGATTTGTTCTCCCGCCGGTGTATTTTGTATCTGTGTCATCAGCATTTTGGGCACCGCACCATTGATTGGCACTACATCACCGGTCAGCTCCTGCCAATAAACGGTAGAGCCGTCAGCACTCTTATTACCTCTATGATAAGTTACTTCTTCCTCGCCTGACTCTTCCTCACCTGACTCTTCTTCGCTCTTTGCTTCTTCACTTATCTCGCTGTTCTCTGCAGCATTCTCTTCTTTTTCCGGCTCAGAGGATGGCGAAATAATCGCATCTTCCGGTTTTTCCTCATCCTCTTCTTCACCCATAACAATTTCCGGTTCGCCAAAACTGCAATAGGAATCAAAGAAATCGGGATATTTCTCCATAATTTCATCGTAATAGATTAAGTTCTCTTTCTTCAGTACCTCAACCTGTTCCTCCGTAAAGTACCATGCATACTCTATCTCCTTACCTTCCATCAATTTCTTTTCTTCCGGAGTCGACCAGTTATCATTCCTGCTGGTAACCTTGTAAAAATATAGTTCCTGCCCATTTTGGGTAATCCTTGATGGCAATTTATTTTTATTTGGTCCATACACCACTTTATTCTTTTCCTGATCATATATCGGTCCCCAAAAAGTATATTCCTGTAAGTCATCCTTTTTGTAAGAACACACTTCGTAATAATCTTCCTCCTGACTGTAATCGCTATCTCCTTTGCATAAGCTATAAGTAGTACAAACTCCGCCACCTTCTCTACCATATTCAAATTTTGAAGAAAGTTTCAACATATCTCCATATAGAATATAATCTCTGCTGGCATCCTCATCTGCATCGTAAGTAATTCTTTCCATAGGACTTATCGTTTTTCCATCATCAAAACTCTTCGTATGGATTGAATAACCATCTTCATATAATACGGATCGGCTATATAAATTGGTAATCATATTCCCCTCTTCATCCTTCATGGAAAAAACAAGACCTTTCGCCGGACTCTGCCCAAAATAACAGACAGCTTCATTATTCTCATTGTAAACAGTAATGTATTTATATCCGTTCTTGAGTGTTTTGTCCGTATAAAGCCAGTTCTTTTCTGCACGATATCCATTGTCCAATATAACACTATATCCCTGCTCATCGACCGCTTGCTCCTGCCACTGCGCCGGGTCAATACCGGATAAGGTTGCAAAACTGCCATCTGCATTTTTGACCTCAAAGCTGGACGGGACTATAATACCATTCCCCATATCTACCAGTTCAATTTCCGTTGTCTGTTCCACCTTTGCCTGACATGTCATGGACGGAAACAAGAATCCACACAATGGAACAAGCAATAAAATCTTTTTCCAATTTTTCATAGGATATTTCTCCTCTGTGATAATTTGTTTTTCTAGTCCATACTATCACTACCATACAATATTTGTAAATACCAGCTATAAATATAGATATTCCTACTTTTCTTCCATTGCTTATAATGCTTTCATTCTAGCGGTCACGCACTGCCCTCTTACTGCTGACTAAAGTTGCCATGCCAATAACCAATACGCTCAAAGTCAAAAGATAAGTAATCTGCATGCTCAGTGTAACTTCTGTTCCGTCAAACAAAATGGTAATTCCCATGCTTTCCCGGAAACCTTCAGCCACTTCCGTAGGAAGTCCCGCAAAAGTAGTTTCCACTGCCTGCTTCGTGCAGATGCTCCGCATCATTGCTGCGCCATGCAGAAATGGAAAACACTTTAGAATATCTGCTACTTTCTCCGGTATCATGGACATCGGAAGATAAATACCTCCGACAAAACCAACCAGCGTACCGATTACTGTTAAAATCCCACTCCATGCGCTTTCACTGTGCACAAACAACGCAAGAAAATAAGCAAGTGCTGCATACAGGAAAGTATTCAGTACAATCATTCCCAATAATTCCACACAGTCTAATAATGTAAGTACCGTCTGTCCGGACAGCCACAAATACATCTGGGCTGCTGCCAGCGTAATCACGCACATGATAACACCGATACTCCAGGCAGAAATCACATAACCAAGTGCTATCTGTATTCTTTTTACCGGTGTCACATAGAAGCTGGCCAGACGGTTCTTTGTTTCATCCTCAATCATACCACCAATAACCGTCATCGTAACGGTAACCGAGTTACTGAGCAAAATTCCTGCTAACGTCCAAACCTGTATCAGATAGTCCGCATTCGTCTTATCCTCTTCCGGATTCCTGTTTCCTCCAAACTGTTCCAACGCCTCAACAATATTACTGCTGTTCATATCACCCAGAAACAATATCATAAGTCCTAATACAATGAGCATGGATAATACCGAAAAAAACACAGCCGCTCTGTCTCTTCCAAAAACAAGCATATTTCTTTTCACCAAATTTCCTATTTTTTTCATCCTTTTCCCTCCAAATCCTTACCGGTTACATTTAAAAAAACATCATCCATAGACCCTTGCACCAGTTCAAATCCTTCTATCATTCCCTGCACCTGGTCCAAGATGGGAAGCGCCGCCATACTTTCTGCTACCAAAACAGAAAAATACTCTTCTTTCTTTCTCCATGGCAATTGCAGTCTCGATAGAACGTCCTGCAATTCTGCTTCTTTTACTGCTTTGGGAATCAGTTTCAGTTTATCCTTTGCGTATTTTTCCTTTAAAGCAAAGGGAGTTCCCATCTCCTTTATCTGACCCGCATCCAGAATCGCAATATTGGATGCTTTCGCAGCTTCCTCCATATAATGAGTGGTCAAAAAGACCGTCATTTTCATTTCTTTTCGTAGCTGCTCCACACTTTTCCAGACACTTTTCCTGGTTGCCGGGTCCAACCCGGTTGTCGGCTCATCCAAAAAAAGAATTTCCGGCTGGTTAATCAATGCCCTTGCTATTTCACATCTTCTTTTCTGTCCGCCGGATAATTTCACGAATCTTCTATCATAAACGTCCTGCAACTCCAATATTTCGCATACATTCTGAATATTTTGTTTTAAGCTTCTGCTGTCCTTTTCATAAAGCGCGCCTCGGACAAACAGGTTTTCCTTTACGCTCAGTCTGTCATCCAGACAATTGTTCTGATATACAATACCAATCTTCCTTCGTATCTGTTCATTTTCTTCTCCCAGACGGCAACCACAGATTTCTACCGTTCCCTCTGTCGGCGGATACAACGTACAAAGCATGTTAATCGTAGTGGATTTGCCAGCACCATTTACGCCTAAGAACCCAAACAGTTCTCCTTTTTTAATCTGAAAGCTGATATCATCTACCGCCTTTACCTCTTTGAAATATTTTTTGAGATTGCTTACTTTTATCACATTTTCCATTGTTTTTCTCCTACTTGTATTTCCAAATGACACTGCTACCATATCCGATTTTCTTTTTTATGACAATAAAATACAGGCAAGTTGTTAAGACGGTAAAACAAGTTGCAAAATATCAGAGTAAGTTACACATATTATTTATGAAAGAGTACAAAAAAAAAGAAACCGATACCTTTTTCTGCATCAGTTTCTTTCCTATTCTATGACTACTTTACGATTGCATACGTTTCTCTTGCAATGGCGAGTTCCTCATTGGTCGGAATCACAAGCACTTTGGTCTTTGAATCCGACGTTGTAATCACCAAATCCTCTCCACGCTTTTCATTCTGTTTTTCATCTAAGGTAATACCGAGATACCCTAACCGTTTGCAAATCAGATTTCTGACAAGCGGACTATTCTCTCCAAGACCTGCCGTAAAGCAGATACCATCCACACCATTCATGGATGCTACATATGCACCGATATATTTTGCTACACGATATGCAAAGGCTTCCATCGTACGAACACTTGCTTCCTGGCCTTCCAGATAAGCATCCTCTAAATCTCTGAAATCAGAGGAGAAGTTATCCGACAAGCCAAGTACACCGGACTTCTTATTTAGAATCGCCATAATCTCATCAATGGATTTTCCTTCTTTATGTGCCAAAAACTCAATAATTGCCGGATCAATATCTCCGGAACGTGTCCCCATAATCAATCCTTCCAATGGTGTCAGTCCCATAGAAGTATCAATACATTTGCCGTTCTGTACTGCCGATACGCTGGCTCCGTTCCCGAGGTGACAGACAATCAGCTTCAAATCCTCATAGCTCTGTCCCAGTACTTCGGCTGCCTTTTTTGATACATAGGAATGGCTTGTTCCATGAAAACCATATCTTCTGATTTTGTATTTTTCATAATATTCATAAGGAATCCCATATAAGTAAGCTTCCTGCGGCATAGTCTGATGAAATGCCGTATCAAAGACCGCGACCATCGGCGTGTCCGGCATTAATTCCTTGCAGGCTGCAATACCGATTAAATTTGCCGGATTATGTAAGGGTGCCAGTTCATTACATTCCGTAATCGCTTCAATGACTTCCTCTGTAATTAAAGTAGATGCAGCAAACTTCTCTCCACCATGTACAATACGGTGTCCTACTGCCCCAATCTCAGACAGTTCCTTTACAACACCATTTTCCTTATCCGTCAACGCTTCCAACACAAGTTTAATTGCCTGTGTATGGTCTTCCATCGGGGTAATTGTTTTTATCTTGTCTCTCCCTGCCGGCTGATATACAAGCTGGCTGCCATCAATACCAATACGTTCACACAGACCTTTGGCAATCAATTTTTCGGTAACGGCATCTATTAACTGAAACTTCAGCGATGAGCTGCCGCAGTTAATGACTAAAATGTTCATTGCAATTTCCTTCTTTCTGCTAAAATATGTATCCGCTAACACGCACTCAAGAACTCTATTATCAGATAAGCAGATTTGCCGCCGTAAATCTGCTTATCACGCAAGTTGTGCCTGGACAGCGGTAAGTGCTACAACACCTACAATATCTTCCCAGGAACATCCGCGGGACAAATCATTTACCGGTTTGGCAATTCCCTGTAACATCGGTCCATAAGCTTCTGCTTTTGCCAGTCGCTGTACTAATTTGTAGCCGATATTTCCACAATCAAGGTTTGGGAAGATAAGGACATTAGCCTTTCCTGCCACCTCACTGCCCGGTGCTTTGGATTTTGCAACCTGTGGAACCAATGCAGCATCCGCCTGAAGTTCTCCATCAATGCACAGATTCGGATACTGTTCGTGTGCAATTCTGGTTGCCTCTACCACTTTATCAACTAACGGATGTTTTGCGCTGCCTTTCGTGGAGTGGGACAACATGGCAATAATCGGTTTTGCTCCAACAAGACTCTTAAAGCTTCTTGCGGAAGAATCAGCAATCGCTGCCAACTCTTCCGCTGTTGGATCCTGATTCAGACCACAGTCAGCAAATAAGAAAGTACCACCTTCCCCAAATTCACAGTCCGGTACATCCAGAATAAAGAAACCGGAAACCAGTTTTACTCCGGGTGCCGTCTTCAAAATCTGTAATGCCGGTCTTAACGTATCGGCTGTTGCATGGCATGCTCCTGCCACCATTCCGTCTGCATCATTTGCTTTTACCATAATGACGCCAAAAGTCAGATAGTCACTTAAAAGGATTTCTCTCGCTTTCTCCGGTGTCATGCCTTTGTTCTTTCTTGTTTCATATAATAAATTCACATAACTGTCTAATTTATCGGTTTTCTCCGGATCAATTATCGTAACGCCATCCAAATCGACTTCCAGCCATCCCGCGCCATCCAATATTTTTTCTTCATTACCAACCATAATAATATTGGCAATTCCTTCCTGCAGAACTTTAGATGCCGCAATCAGCGTTCTTTTATCATTTGTCTCCGGTAGTACAATTGTTTTCTTATCGCTCCTTGCCTTCTCCTTCATAAGATCGATATAAGACATAACCCCATTCTCCTTTCGTTTCTCCTTTGAGATACTATCAAAATTATACAAAAATAAGTTTGTGTATACAAGATAATTTCCCCGAAAACATTGTCTAAAATTGAATACAAAATCTGTTACACATGTTTGTGGCATATCTCATATGTAACATGTTATACTAAAGATAATACATTTTTGAAATTTGAAATGAGGTTTAATCCGATGAAAACAGTTGGCATTATTGCAGAATATAATCCCTTCCATAATGGACATGCTTATCAGATTGCCAAAGCAAAAGAAATAACCGGTGCTGATTATTGTATTATTGTTATGAGCGGTAACTTTGTGCAACGTGGAACTCCTGCCTTACTGGACAAATCACTCCGTACCAAAGCTGCTTTGCAAAGCGGAGCAGACCTGGTTTTGGAACTGCCTGTTTACTATGCTGTCAGCAGTGCAGAATATTTCGCTTCCGGTGCAGTTGCGCTTCTTGACAAGCTTGGCGTAACTGATTACCTATGCTTTGGCAGTGAATGTGGCAATCTAACGATATTATCTGCTCTTGCAAATGCCTTACTGGATGAAAATGCTATTTTCCAATCCAATTTAAAGGAAAAATTAAAAGATGGTCTTTCCTATCCACAGGCACGAAACTACGCACTTGCTGCCTCTTCTCCCAACTTAAAAGCAGATCTGGACATTTTACAATCCCCGAATAATATTCTGGGAGTTGAATATTTAAAGGCTCTGCAAAAAAGAAGCAGCCGAATTCTTCCCTATACCATTACAAGAGAAGGTGCCGGTTACCATATGTCCAAGCTTCACGAATCTTACAGCTCTGCCCTTGCCATTCGCCAATCGCTTTGTGAAAAGCAGGATATTGCGCATGTTAAAGAGCAGGTCCCTGAATCAATGTATGCACTGTTTGAGGAAAATTATCAGAAAAACTTTCCGATTCTTCCGGAAGACATCTCTAATCTGCTTTGCTATAAGCTTATGATGGAACAGGAAAAAGGATTTACCGAATATCTGGATATTGACCATGATTTTTCCGACCGGATAAGAAAGCTGCTTTCTACCTATACAGACTATAGCAGCTTCTGCGAACAATTAAAGTCCAAAAACAGGACCTATACACGTGTTGCAAGAAATTTGCTGCACATTCTGTTAGATATTTACCAAAATGATATGGAAGTTTTCTGTGCAGATGACTATATCTACTATGCCAGAATACTTGGTTTTCGTAAGGATGCGGCACCACTTATGTCTGCTATCAAAAAAAACACTTCCATACCTTTTTTCTCCAAGCTGGCAGATTCTGATTCCTATATTTCTTCCACGAGCGGCAGAAAAATGCTACAAAAGGACATTCATACAAGCCATATCTATTCCCTGTTACTTCATCAGAAATTTGGACAGGGAATTCAGAACGAGTACAAAACCCAGGTGATTATTGTGTAATCACCCGGGCTTTTTCATTCACACTTTATCTTTCTGTCGTTATGTTTCCTCTAAGAGTTCAAATGGCAGCCAATCCAAAATCTTCTCACTAAGTTCCCTTATACTGATAGGCTTGGCAATGAAATCATTCAGTCCTTCTTTCAGGAACATTTCCTTTGCTCCGTTAATAGCATTTGCGGTAAGTGCAATGATTGGGACATTTTTGTAATATTCGCCATCCATTGCACGAATAATATGAGTTGCTTCCACACCATCCATCTCCGGCATCATATGATCCATAAAAATAATATGATATTGTTCTTTCTTGAGCAATTCGATGGCTTCCTGTCCGCTCCTTGCCTTTGTTATCTGCATTTCAAACGGCTTCATCAAACCGGCAGCTACCCTTAAATTTACCAGATTATCATCTACAATCAGGATTTTGGCATTCGGTGCCTTAAAATTACCATACTCTTCTTTTCGTCCTGATTTTTTCTTTTCTTCCAACATCAGACCACAAGGCGTTTCATCCACTACCTGTTGCGGTACTTCAAAAGAAAATTTACTGCCCTCCTGATAGGCACTTTCTACTTGTATACTTCCTCCCATTAAAGTAAGTAGTTGCCGGGAAATAGCCAGTCCCAGTCCGCTGCCTTCCTTCTTCCGGTTCCGGAATGTATCCGACTGTTCAAAGGCATTGAAAATCCTCTCCAAATCCTCCTGACGGATGCCAATTCCGGTATCTGCAACCATTACCTTCAGCAAAATACCTTCCTGTGTTTTCTCATAATCAACTGAAAGAGTAATACTACCTTTTTCCGTAAACTTAACCGCATTGTTTACCAAATTGATAAGTACCTGCTTCAGTCTGATTTCATCTCCCCGAAGCCCTCTCGGTATCAAAGGATTAACTTCAATCTTTAATTCGAGATTTTTATCCTTTACTTTACCCGAAACAATATGAGATAAATCATTTATCATAGTATGTATGTCATAATCTGCTTCTACGATTTCCATCTTACCGGACTCTACCTTGGAAAAATCAAGGATATCATTGATAATCGTCAGCAAACTTATGCTGGCCGTTTTAATCTGTTCAATATACTCCTGCTCCTCTTCTCCAAGATTTCCATGTAGTGCCATTTCAGCCATCCCTAAAATCGCATTCATCGGTGTTCTGATTTCATGGCTCATATTGGCAAGAAATGCTGATTTAACAAGTGCCGCATGTTCTGCTTTTTCCTTTAACTCCTTCATCATTTTGGCCTGCATCATAACATCGGTAATATCTACGATAGAAATCATATATCCCCTTACCGATGTTCCATCCATAATTTCTGAAGAACGGATTTCATAGCTCTCCCCTTCCAATTCTACAACGGTACCAGATTGTTCGTAGATTGCCTGGATTTCCGATGCATCCACCATTCCCTCTCCGCGTTTCATATCCGGAAACAACTTACAGGCTGACGGATTTGCATAAAGGAATTGCATCCGGTTATTGGCAACGATGATTCCCTCATTCATGCTTTCCACAACCACTTCCTTTGCATTTTTCACCAGATCGAACAAGCCATATTTATTAACGGCAACCACAAGGAAAAAGACCGACATAAGAACTCCCAGCGGTGCAGTGTCAAACCCACCGGTTAATCCTACCAAGTATAAAAACAACATAATAAAAGGGGCAAGTCCTGCTCCGATTAACAAAGCCTGAACGCCTTTGGCTTCCACCTTTCCCTGTTTATTGGCATATTTGAAACAAGCGAATAGATACAGCAAAAGTTCAAACAGCATAAAGGCCATATTGAAATTGTACAAAGGAGCTTTTACAAGAACCAGGTAACAACCATTGGTATTTTTAGCCCATTCAATGGAAGAATAATATAGTGAATGATAATCACAGGTCATGATTATGCTAATCATAATTATATTTATACCAAGCAATACTCCCAGAATCTTCCTAGACCAGTGTACTTTATAATAACGAAGAATAAAAGTTAACGCAAAAAAGTTTGCGAACATTTTACCCAAATATTCTATTTTACCAAGTACAAGCATTTCCCGTACTTCTGTTGCCATAATAAAAAGGCATTTGGACACAAGTACTACAATTGCACAGGAAACAGCCATCAAAAGCCTGCTCTTATACTCAGAATCTTTTTTATCCAATACGGAAAACAACAGAACAAAAGCGATAATTGCTCCAACTATGTGGACACAAAGCCATACCATCTGCATAAAAAAATCTCCTATTTTTTACGATTCGTTATCTGTTCAATATGTGTCGTAATCCGTTCGTGCACCATATCCGACACCTCAATTGCGGTCATGCCTTTATATTCTTCATAAGGAATATAAGGAAGATAATGTACCTGTGTTGTGACTTTCCTGACAGACCACTCTTCAAATACTCGATAGGAGTCCACTAATACTACCGGAACAATCGGCACTTTGGCTTTCATCGCACTTTTAAAGCATCCCGGTTTGAACTCGCATACTTCATTATGATTATGATAATACCCGCCCTCCGGGAAAATAATATATTTTTTTCCTGCTGCTGTTTCTTCTGCCAGCTCTTTAATAATCTTAACAGACTGACGTAAATCATTTTTAACCATTCTTTTACCATGTAGTAAATCCACAAACTGTTGCACAAGCAGCGTATGCGATTTCGCCTCATCTATCACCACAGAACAGGGTGATTCATGCGTATAAATAATTCCAAGCGCATCATATTTCCCCTGGTGATTTGGGAACATCATATATCCGCCTTCTTTCGGCAAATTTTTTGTTCCATATGCCTTGGTTTTGATATGACCTGACTTCATCATTCTTTTGATTGCCAGCTTCGCATAGGCATAACACTCTTCTTCTGTATATTTCTCCGGATGAGCAGCACGATATGCCATAACCGGAATCATATAAGCCCTTGGCAAATTACAGACAATTACCTGTATAAAACGTAACATAAACCCCTATCTCTCTTTCTCCCCATATAACTTTATAACAATGGTGAAAATAATTTTAACAACGGACCGATGACATTTGTCTTCACAAATTTCTTTTTACACCACTCTAATGTAATTTCTTCTGATATGATAAAAGTGTCCTCCATATCTTTTTTTATAACCGGAATCGAATTGGTCCGGTATAAGAAAACACCACATTCAAAATGATGATAAAAGCTTCTGTAATCAAAGTTTATCGTTCCTACCGTCGCTATCTCATCGTCACACAATACACATTTAGAATGAATAAATCCATCTGAATACTGATAAATTTTTACCCCTGCTTCTATCAGATTCTGATAATTGGACTGTGTCAGCCAGTATATGGTCTTTTTATCCGGAATGCCCGGTGTAACAATGCGGACATCCACTCCTCTTTTTGCAGCAAGCTTCAGAGCTGTATTCATTTCATTGTCCATAATGAGATACGGTGTAAATACATAAATATATTTTTGGGCATACCCTATCATGTTCAGATAAACATTTTCACCAACCGTTTCATCATCTAACGGAGTATCTCCATATGGCTGTACAAAGCCGCTTTCCTCCTGTTTTTCCTCAAATGGATAACGATAAACGGAAAAATCCCTGTCGGTATCGCGGGACATATTCCACATCTGTAAAAACATTCCCGTAAGGCCCCATACTGCCTCTCCTTCCAGACGGATACCGGCATCTTTCCAATAGCCATGAACGGTCTTATAATTGATATATTCATCTGCCAGATTGATACCGCCGGTATAACCTACTTTCCCGTCGATGACAACAATTTTTCTATGGTCTCTGTTATTTAAAATAATTGCCATAAAAGGAACCAGTTTATTAAATGCCACACATTTAATTCCCTTTTCCTCCATCATCTGGTCATAGTGTTTCGGCAAAACAAAAATACTTCCTATATCATCATAAATCAAGCGGACTTCAACCCCTTGTTGTACCTTCTTTTCCAGAATCTTCAAAATTTCATTCCACATAGTACCTTCGCCCAAAATGAAGAATTCTAGAAAAATAAAGTGCTCCGCTTTCTCGAGATCTTCCAACAACTGTTTCCAGTAAGGAAGTCCATCTGAATAATATACGGTATTCGTATTTTCCCAGACCGGAGTTGCCGAATACGATTTCAGATACTTCATCTGATTCGCCACTGCCGGATTCTGTGTTTCTACCTTCTGTACTACCAATTCATTTTCCGGCATACTCTCCCGCATAAGTTTCTCTGTCATCACCATCTGCTTGCGCAGTTTCCGGGAAATGAAGACATGTCCAAAAGCCAGATACAAAATACCACCAAATAATGGAAACAACATAATCGGAACAATCCAAGCCAGTTTAACTGCCGGATTGCTCGGTTTCCAGATAAGATACAGAACAACACCAATGCTCAACAATTTCAGGGCAGTCGCAATCTCAACATAATGGTTCCCCCACTTAAAAATTTCCAGCAAAAAGAAGCCGACCTGTATTAAAACAATCAGTGCCGTAATAAATACCCTATTAAAAATGAAATGAAAGAACTTCTTCATATTGTATTTTACTCCCGTTACTAATATAGCATAAAAAAAATGCTAAATCAAACCTTCAGGCATTTTCTATTGTTACCTTACTTTCTCCATTTTTTCCTTTGGTTACTATAATCTGTTTTTCAATTCTCTCCTTCAATTCTGTTACATGCGAAATAATACCGACAAGTCTGTTTTTTCCTGCGAGCTGCTGCAAAACATTTACTGCCTGTGTCAGCGCCTCTTCATCCAACGAACCAAAACCTTCATCAACAAACATCGTTTCCAGACTGATACCGCCGGACAATGCCTGGATTTCATCGGATAGTCCAAGTGCCAAAGATAAAGATGCCAGAAAAGCTTCCCCACCGGAAAGAGTCTTAATGCTTCGTGTTGTCCCGTTGTAATGGTCAATAACATCCAGTTCCAGACCGCTCTGGCTTTTCATATTCTGTGCCTGTCTGGCACGCATCATCTCATACTGCCCACCGGACATCTGCATAAACCGCGTATTGGCTCTGTCCAGGATATGGTCAAAATAAGTCATCTGAACATAAGTCTCCAGCATTATTTTATCTTTGCCCGGAACTGCCCCATTCATGGTTGCTGCCAATTCCTTCATAAGATTCCATTGTTGTTCTGTTTCCTGCATCTTCTTACCTTGTTTTTCAACAGATTGTAAGACACGGGTATTGGTTGTCACACGCAGGGCTATCCCCTGTTTTTCTTCTAAGAGTCTTCTTCGTTGTTCTTCAATTTCCTGTCTTCTTTCTTCCAGAGAAGGAATATCACACATCGTTTCTTCTTCCACCTGTTTGGAAAGTGTTTCCACAATATTCTCATATTTCTGATATTCTTTTTCTCCATCTCTCCAGTGTGTTTCCGCCAAATTAACTGCTGTTTTAGCAAGCTCTGCTTCCTTTCTTTTCTTTCTTAGGCACTCCTGTGCTTCTTCAATACTTTCAAATGCCGGCGGCTTTTCTCCACTGATTTTTTCCATAAGCTGTTCGTATTGTTCTTTCATGCTTTCCAGCTTACCTACAACCGCGCCTGCTGACTCACTTGCCTGCCTTGCTCTCTCATTACCCGACTCCCAGTTTTTCTTTGCTGCTTCTACCTTTTCTTTGGAAGGTGCATCCGCTTTTCTTACCGCCGGAAAAGGATGACTGATAGAACCGCATACCGGACATTTTTCACCCTCCTGTAAGTGTTCCGCCAGAATCCCTGCTTGTCCGTCCAGATAACATTGTTCTAATATATCATATATTTCTTTTAAACTGCGGCTCTGCGCCACTGCCTGTTTGTATTTTTTTTGTCTGCTTTCTACTTCCTCTTGAAGCTTTTCAAGCTGTTTCTCCATATTCTTTCTGTTTTCCAGCCGTTCCAGTGTTTCCTTTGATTCCTGATAAAGCTGCTCCGTCACCTTCTGCTCTGCTTCTGCCTTCTGTAACAGACTCTGTTTTTCTTCATATTGTTTTTTCCATTCTTCCAGACGCGGTTTTACTATCTGCATCTGTTTTCCTGCAAAATCCAACTCTTCCTTTCGCTTTTCTTTCTCTTTCGCCTTACCCACAATTTCATTTAATTCGGTAAGTTCTTGCTCAAAATTTTCCTGCTTCTTGTACAATTCCGCAAGCTGTTTTTCATCATCGCTTATCTGGGCAGAAATGACCGTTGCCATCTCCTGTGTGGAAAGTATCTTCTGATTTTGACGTAATTTCTCTATAGCTTCCTTTGATTCATCCGGACATAAAATTCCTGCCAGATATTGGGAAATACTTTTCTCATAATCTTCGCATTCCATCCTAAGTCTTCCGGCTTCCGCTTTCAGCTTTTCCTGTAAAATCTGATAAGTCTTTGTATGAAAAATCTCCCGGAAAATTTTGCTTCTTTCTTCTGTTTTGGCAAATAACAGCTTTAAAAAATCACCCTGCGCAATCATGGCAATCTGTGTAAACTGATTTTTGTCAAGACACAATAACTCTGTTACCGCCTTCGTCACTTCGCGGCTTTTGGTTATCAGATGTCCATCCGGATAAAGCAGTTCTGCATCTGCCTTATTGGTTGTATAGCCCTCTCCCTTTTTTAATGGGCGCAGATATTCCGGATTTCTGGTAATCCGATACTCCTTTTCCCGATAAGAAAAAATCAGACTCACATAAGTCGGTGTTTCCGGTTTCGCATATTTGGAACGAAGCATATCAGCTCCTCTGGCTTCTCCGCTTGCCTCTCCATACAAGGCAAAAACAATGGCATCAAAAATAGTCGTTTTGCCCGCTCCCGTATCTCCTGTAATCAGATAAAGTCCTTCTGTTCCAAGCTTTGTAAAATCGATTTTCTCCTCTCCGGCATAAGGGCCAAATGCCGATACCGTCAGATATTTTGGTCTCATGCTTTAACCTCCCATACCTTTTTGATGTAATCTGCCAGAAGTATTTCCTGTTCCTCTGACATTGGCTTGTTATTCTGTAGTAAAAACAGTTCTTTTGCCATAGCAAGTGGACTCTTTTGCTCTGCTTCCTCTATCGCAGTAATTTCCTGTTTGCTTCTCGTCCTGCAATTATCATATTCCAGTTTCATCAAATTCGGATAAATAACCCGTAATTTCCCCAAAGCATCAAAGATATCCTCTTCGTCCGTTAAAGTAATATGCACATAATCCTTGGTATCCATATTTTCATAAAAGCTGCGGGCTGTTACTTCTTCGTATGTTCCTTTGATTTTCCGCATATCATGAAGCGGAACAAACGGTATCTGTCTGATATCCACATTTCCCTTTTCCCGCAATTCCAGAAGCGTTACCGACTTATGGTGTCCACACTCCGAAAAAGAATATTTTAAAGGTGTTCCCGCATAGCGAATCGTTTCTTTTCCAATCCACTGCGGACCATGAATATGCCCAAGTGCCACATAATCAAAATCCATAAACAGGGAAGCATCCACGTTATCCACACCACCTACCGATATTTCTTCCGATTCGCATCGTGATGCCCCGGTTACAAACTGATGCGCTACCAGTACATTTCTCTGTGTCTTATCCAAAGGAATCTGCTCCACAACCACTTGCATGGCATCCTGATAGGAAATAATTTCCTCTGCTCTTTCCGGAAAAGCATGCTTCACATAGGCCGGTTTGATGAAAGGAAGCAGATAGATGGATATCGGGCCGTAGGCATCCTCCAGTAAGATAGGTTCTACCTTCCCTTGATAACCAGTTGCTAAATGTATCTTATTTCTGGAAAAAATTTTGGCACCAAAAGATAGCCTTTCTGCCGAGTCATGGTTTCCGCTTACCAGAAAAATTTCTATCCCTTTCTCGGAAATTCGGGATAAAAAATCATCCAGAAGCTGCACCGCCTCGATAGACGGCACCATTTTATCATAAACATCACCGGCAATAATGATGCCATCTATGCCTTCTTTGTCCATGATATCAAGTACCTGCTGCAATATATACTTCTGGTCCTCTATCATAGAAAACTCATAAACTCTTTTTCCAAGATGCAAATCTGCCAAATGCAATAACTTCATCGTTTGTTCCCGACTTTCTTTTTGATGTATGATTGCAATTATAGTATCTCAAAATAGTGGTGTCAAATAAAAAAACATCCCTGAAGTATTCCCTCAGAGATGTTCCTTTTCCATATGATTTCTTTTTAGTTCTGTGCCGGAATAACCGCGCCATTAAAATTATCGGTAATGAACTGTTTGATTTCATCAGACTGTAATACCGATACCAGTGTCTTGATTGCTTCATTATCCTTGTTAGCTTCTGTTACCGTAATGATGTTGGCATATTCAGAATCTTCGCCTTCTCTCATTAAGTAAGAAGAAGTATCAATATCAGCTTCCAAAGCTCTGTTAACATTTACGAAATAAGCATCGAAATCAGCAGCGGAAGGAATAATGTTTGCCTGATCCATTTCCACGATTTCGATTGGAATCAGATATTCTTCAATCTCGTTTACGGAAGCATCAGTTGCTGTCATATCCGGATTTAACTTAACAAATCCTTCTTTTTCCAGTACCTTTAAAGCTCTGTATTCGTTGGAAGAATCATTCGGGATTGCAATAATGGCATTTTCCGGAAGTTCCTCTTTGGTTGCATATTTATCAGAAAAACATGCATAAGGTTCAATATGGATACCACCCATGCTGTATAAAGTAACACCCATTTCTTCCTCAATACTTTCCATAGCCGGTACGTGCATAAAGTAAGCGAAATCAATTTCTCCATCTACTAACATGTCATTCCATGTTGCATCCCATGTGGTAGATACAATATCCAGTTCGATTCCTTTTTCTGCTAATAAATCAGCAGCCGCATTTAAAATTTCACTGTGAGGCGTTAAGTCACATACACATTTTAAAACAACCTTGTCTGCCACTTCTTCGGTTTCTGCCTCTGCTGTTTCTGCATCCGCAGTTTCTTCCGTTTCTGCATCTGTTGTTTCTTCTGTTGCTGTTTCCTCTGTAGATACCTCTGTTCCCTCAGTTGCCACATCACTGTTTCCACATCCTGCCAGTAAAGCAGAAGTTGTTACTGCAGCCAAAAGTAAAGCTGCCATTTTCTTTTTCATACTTTTTCTCCTCCTGAAAATATGTATTTATTTAATCAGCTTTCGCTGTTTAAATCAGATGTCGTTTCTTCAAAATAACTTTCGATATCGTATCACCGATAAACTGTACTGCCTGCACAATTATGATAAGCACAATAATCGTCGCAAATAATAAATCATGTTGGAATCTGGTATAGCCGTAAGTAACAGCAATATAACCGATACCGCCTGCACCGAAGCTTCCTGCCAGTGCTGTCATGGAAATAACAATAACAACCGCATTGGTAAAAGCACGCACCAGGGATGGTAAGGTTTCCGGTACCATAATCGTAAACAAAATTCTCATATTTCCGCTTCCCATCGCTTTGGCTGCCTCAATTTTTCCTTTGTCGAGTTCTAACAGGCTACTCTCCACCAGTCTTGCAAAAAGCGGCACACAGCTTGCTACCAGAGAAATAATACAAGCATTGGATCCATAGGATTTTCCGACAAGTGCCCTTGCTACCGGCAGCATGACAATAATGATAATCACTTGTGGCAGTGAACGGAAGCAGTTGATAATTGCTCCTAAAACGGTATGTATTATTTTACAGGGCATCAGCCCTTCCTTGCTTGTCATTACTAACACCAGACCAAGTATGATGCCAAATACAAGAACAAAAAGAGATGACACTCCGACCATATACATGGTTTCGCTAATGGCAGGTAATACCCGCTCCCACACCTCTTTGCTGAAGGAATGTACAAGCACTTCCCAAAAAGAATACTTATATAAACTCATTCTACTTCCTCCTGCCAGTAATCACTTCTGAATTTATTATAGACATTAATGAAATTTTTTGCAGTTTCACACTGCGGATTCTGAAAGATATCTTTCACAAGTCCCTGTTCCAGAAGCTTTCCATTTTCCATAACTGCCATTCTGTGACAGGTATATTTGATGACTTCCAATTCATGCGTAATCAGAATAATCGTCAACCCAAGCTTTTCATTAATTTCTTTTAGCAAATCAAGAACTGCAAGCGTTGTCTGTGGGTCCAATGCGCTGGTAGCTTCATCCGACAAAAGCACGTCCGGATTATTCGCCAAGGCTCTGGCAATGCCGACTCTCTGCTTCTGTCCGCCGGATAATTCCCCCGGATAAGCATTTTTCTTATCGGTCAGTCCAACTAACACTAACATCTCGTCCACTTTGGCATCTCTTTCCTTAGCGGAAAGACCTGTAAGTTTCAACGGATATGCAATATTCTGTGCTACGGTCATAGAATCAAACAGATTAAACTGCTGAAAAATCATACCGATTTTTCTTCTTTCTACATTTAACTGATCTTTTTTTAAGGAAGTAATCTCCTTGTCCCCAATACGGACAATCCCACTATCCGGTTCTTCCAAGCGGTTAATGCATCTGACCAAAGTTGATTTCCCTGCACCACTAAAGCCTACAATACCGTATATTTCACCCTTCTTTACAGAAAGGTCAATTCCCTTCAAGACCTCTATGGACTGTTTCTTATTATGAAATGTCTTGTAAAGCTGCTTTACCTCAATAAATTTTTCCTCCATGCAAATACCTTTCCAACCTATCCTTTCACGACATATGGTGAAATCGCCTTTTCAATCTCTGAAATATTCTCATTTGTTTCCAAAATCCGGAATTCTACATTCCTTGACAAATCCATGGAAAAAATACCCATAATTGACTTGGCATCAACGACATATCTCCCCGAAACCAGATCAAAATAGCCGTCAATATTGTTGATGATTGAAACAAATCCCTTTACCTTCTCAATTGAATTTAAATTTAATATATAGCTTTTCATCATTTTCCCACCTTCTGTTGCTACGCAATATGTTTCCTTATTATCCCTTTTTATTTCACGTTCTAAATGCTACCGCATTTTTCATGATTTGTACAGTAAAATTTTCTTTTTTTCTATTTTTTTCTTTCCATAATAAAAAAAGGAAACCCCATATTACAGGTTTTCTTTCCATTTCATTGCTAAATCAACTGTTCATAAATCCTCTCAAGTCTATCTGTTTCCAAAGGAACTTCATTTAGGATCGTATAACGTTCTTTTCTGGTAGCAGCCGCCTTCTGCCATGCATCCACAAATATATCTTTCGTGATATTCCAATTCATCGGATTAATATCAATATCATAATCCTCCAGAATTTTGCGCAGCCTTATCACATTTCTTCCCTGTAAAATACAACTTACCACACTTCCTAATGCCACTGCCATACCATGTGGGATTTTGATTTCCGGATAATTCTCTTCTAAGGAATGACAGAAAAGATGCTCCGAACCACTGCTTGGTCTGGAATTTCCGGCAATCTCCATTGCCAGACCTCCCATCACAAGAGACTGGGTAAGTATTTTAACAAATTCCTTGCTTTTTAAAGATTTTTCTTCATTATAACACAAGGCGGTAAGTGCCATATCCGAAATCATATAAGCGAAATCATCTACTCGTTCTCCATGTCTGGATGCATCTAACTTCCAATCATATAAGGCAGTGTATTTACTGATAGTATCGCCAATACCGGATTTAAGCTGTATTGCTGGCGCACCCATAATCACATTGACATCTACCACTATTCCCGTCGGAATTTTACATCCTAATGTCTTGCGTAGATTTTCATCAATATCCAGCACCGCGACCGGAGAAGCAAGACTATCATTGCTTAAGGTTGTGGGCAGACAGATATAGGGAATCTTTCCTACAAAACCGGCATATTTTGCTACGTCCAACACCTTGCCTCCACCAAGGCCGATAATCACCTGAAAGCCTCCTGTAAATATTTCTCTGGCAAGCTTCATTGCCTGTTCAAAGGAATTTTCTTCCACCAGATACAACTCGCTTTCCGGCAAATCTTTTCTCATTTCTTCCAGATATCTGCCCATAATATTCTCAAGAGCCGGTTCGGTTACAATCATAACCTTCTTTTTTGTGATTTCCGGAATACATTCCGTCAGAACTTCATCCAGATGCTCGTATATTCCTTCTTCTATAATAAGACAATATGGTAAACAAAACTGATTCATCTTACAGTACCCCTTTCCGGCTATCCCAAAGCGACATCCAAAATCATCATAATCAAAAAGCCTGCGGCGAATCCCAAGGTAGCACCATCAGAATCCCCCTCTCTGGAAGCTTCCGGAATTAATTCCTCTACGACTACAAACATCATTGCACCCGCAGCAAAAGCCAGTAAAAACGGTAATGCTTTCTCTATGGTACCGGTAACTAAAATGGTAAGGAATGCACCAATGGGTTCCACAACTCCGGATAGTAAACCATAAACAAAAGCCTTCAGCTTTCCGGTACCTCCACTTTTCATCGGCATGGAAATAATTGCTCCTTCCGGGAAATTCTGAATGGCAATCCCAACTGCCAACGCAAAAGCTCCTGCTGCCGTAATTTCCTGACTTTGTGACAGCAGACCGGCAAATACAACACCGACTGCCATCCCCTCCGGAATATTATGCAGCGTAACCGCAAGTGCCAGCATGGCCGTCTTTCCAAGTCCGCTTTTCATACCCTCCGGTTTATCTACCCCCAGGTGCAAATGCGGAATCAGTTTATCCAATCCATATAAGAAAAGGATACCTATCAGGAATCCGACTGCTGCAGGTACAAAAGCAAACCGTCCATAACTCTGTGACATGTCAATGGCAGGAATCAGCAATGACCAGATAGAAGCCGCTACCATAACACCGGAAGCAAACCCTAACAGTACTTTTTCTAATAGTGCATTCATTTTATTTTTCATAAAAAGCACGCAGGATGCTCCTGCCGCCGTCCCAAGGAAAGGAATCATAATTCCAAGAAAAATACTCATTTACAATTCTCCCATTCTTCTTTGTTCCATTCTTTTTATGCCTTGCAGATTTTACGGATTAAAATCCCATTCCGAAGCAATGTACTGTCAATATAATGTCTTGAGAATAAGACTTCTCCCTCTCTTGGAATTTCAATATCTTCTTCCTCACAGTTGATAAAGACTTCCACATAATTATCAACCCATCCCATCTTATTGAATTCAATTACTCTCGGTTTATTGATTTTATTCGGAAAATGGAAGTTTCTTCCCCGTAAAAGTGGTTCCTTCTTTCGCAGGTTTAATAAATTACGAATAATCTCCATACGTTCCTTATAAACACCTGCTTCTATTTCTTCCCATGGCATACACCGCCTGCAATCCGGATCATGACCACCTTCCATGGCAATCTCCGTACCGTAATAAATGCATGGACTACCCGGCATAGTAAACAAAACGGCTAACTGCTGAAAATATTCATCCAGATTTTTGACATCTGAACGAAGCCTTTTCGTATCATGGGAATCCAACAGGTTAAACAACACGTCATTCGTCTGCTGCATATATCCAGTATAACACCGATTGATAGTATATTCAAAATCTTCGTTGGTCAGGCTCTTATCAATCCAGAAATCCTTGATACTTTCACCAAGCGGATAGTTCATAACCGCATCAAATTCATCGCCACGAAGCCAAGGCATGGCATCATGCCAGATTTCACCCAGAATATAAATATCCGGCTTCATTGCTTTCAGGCACTTTCTAAGTTCTTTACAGAATACATGGGATATTTCATTTGCCACATCCAGGCGGATGCCATCGACATCATATATCTTTACCCATGTTTCGCATACACCCAGAAGATATTCCCTTACCTTTGGATTGTTCGTATTTAATTTCGGCATTTCATCATAAAATGCAAACGTGTAATACTGCTTTTCTCTTGCACGACTGACACCGTCCCGGAAAGGCCATTCATTAATCATAAACCAGTCCCAGTATTCAGACTCCGGTCCCTTCTTCTTTACATCCTGCCATGGTGCAAAACCTTCTCCGGAATGGTTAAATACACCATCTAACATAATCCGGATTCCACGTGCATGCGCTTCCCGCACCAATGTTTTCATGATTTCTTCATTTCCGAAATGAGGATCAATTTTCTGGTAATCCGTCGTGTCGTATTTGTGCGAAGATGGTGCTTCATTGATTGGTGTCAGATACAGCCCGGATACCCCAAGTTCTTTCAGATAGTCCAGCTTACTGATAATCCCCGGCAAATCCCCACCAAAAAATTCTTCGTTAGAAACAGAGCCTTTGTTTCTCCATGGCAGCGTTCCCTCCGGATTCAAAGAAGCATCCCCATTGCAGAACCTTTCCGGGAAAATCTGATACCAGATTGTTTCATTGACCCATGACGGTGTTACTGGAATATCAGCAGGATTCATCCATGGAAATACAAAGCACTGTCTGCTTCGTCCCTCTAACTGCATCTGTGCCTCTGATACGAAACCATCTTCAAAGTAAAACCACTTTTCATTTTCTGTCTGTAATTCAAAATAATATTTTAATCGCTTATATGGTGGTTCAATGGTTGTTGTCCACCATAACTGGTTTTTCAGTCTCTTCTTAAAAGGAATATTGATGGCATCTCCCGTCCATGTTTCTCCGCCACCCAGAATGCCGGCCTGAAACGGATCTCCCTGAATGATATTGACATATTTCACATCATACCCCGTTTTAATGTTGATTATTAGCTTATTCTCATCCAGTGGATAACAATAATTATCATTTGCCCTGTGATACACTGCATTAAAGTCCATTTTTGTAACCTCCCTTTTTTGGAAAACGTTTTCCATATAAGAATAATAATACAGATATCACAAAAATGCAAGGAAAAATCTTACTCTCCTTATAAGCATTCTATGATATCTGTATCTGAAGGTTCCTATCCCATATATCTATCAGCACCTCTCAGTGCAACTGACAGCTTCCTTGTTTAAAAACATTTTCTGCTAAAACAGGCATAATACCTGATAAACAAGAAAAGATACCAGCCATGCCACACTGCACTGCATCAAAACAACTACTGCCGCCTGCCAAGCGGTTCCGAGTTCTCTTTTTATTGTAGCGATTGCTGCTACGCAGGGTGTATAAAGCAGTGTAAAAACTAAGAAGCTGATTGCCGATATTGGTGTAAAAATGCTGCCAAGGGATTCACTTAAATTGCTCATCGTTGTACCGGTTAAAACACTCAGCGTACTGACCACTGCTTCCTTTGCCGTAAAACCACTGATAAGTGAAGTTGCCACTCTCCAATCGTTAAAACCAAGTGGTGTAAAAATCGGTGCGATACATTTTCCAATCATAGCAAGCAGACTGTCCTTACTGTCCACTACTACATTCAATCGGCTGTCAAAGGTCTGCAAAAACCAGATAATTAACGTTCCTAAGAAAATAACGGTAAAAGCGCGTTGCAAGAAGTCTTTTGCCTTATCCCACATAAGTAAAAGCACACTCTTTGCCGAAGGGAAACGGTAATTCGGAAGTTCCATCACAAAAGGCATCGGATTTCCTTTAAACACAAAGTGATTTAAAATCATAGCCACCAGTAATCCTACCAGAATGCCAAATACATATAATCCCATCATAACAAGTGCCTGATGCTCTTTAAAAAAGGCTGCCGTAAATAACGCATAAATCGGTATTTTGGCAGAACAACTGATAAACGGAATCAACAGAATCGTCATCTTCTTATCCCGATCGGAAGAAAGGGTTCTGCTGGACATAACCGCCGGAACACTGCATCCGAATCCTATCAGCATGGATACAAAGCTCTTACCGGACAGACCGATTTTACGAAGTGGTCTGTCCATTACAAAGGCAATTCTTGCCATATAACCGGAATCCTCCAGAATAGACAAAAAGAAAAACAAAACAACGATAATCGGTAAAAAGCTTAAAACACTGCCCACACCGGCAAATACACCATCAATGACAAGGCTTTTTACAACCGGATTGATACCGTAATCTACAAGTGCCTGTTCTACCCAGGCAGATAGCACATCAATTCCCATACTCAGCAAATCACTTAGAAAGCTCCCGATAACACCGAAGGTCAGCCAGAAAATCAAAAGCATGATAACTAAGAATGCCGGTATCGCAAAATACTTTCCGGTCAGAATCCTATCCATCTTCACGCTCCGGATATGTTCCTTGCTTTCTTTACATTTAATGACCGCACAATCGCAGACTTTTTCAATAAAAGTGTACCGCATATCTGCTAAAGCAGCATTCCGGTCCATTTCACTATCCTGCTCCATTTCTACGATACTGTGCTCAATCAGTTCCAATTCATTCTGGGATAATTTCAGACGTTCCGTAATATCCTTATCCCCTTCAACCATTTTCGTTGCTGCAAAACGCGGCGACATGGCACTTGCCTCTGCATGGTCCTCGACCTGATGGCTGACTGCATGAATGCATCTATGTACCGGGCCTTTTTCACAGAAGTCCGTTACCTTCGGATAAATACGTCTTCCGGCAACTTCCTGAATTGCATGAATCAAATCTTCGATTCCTTCATTTTTTACGGCACTGATTGCCACAACCGGAATCCCTAACTGTTCCTCCATTTTAGCAATATCTATGGTACCACCGTTGCTCCGCACTTCATCCATCATGTTCAACGCAAGAATCATCGGAATATGCATTTCCAACAACTGTAGTGTCAGATAAAGATTTCTCTCTATATTCGTTGCATCTACGATGTTGATAATACCATCCGGTTTTTCATTCAAAATAAAATTCCTTGTTACAATCTCTTCCCTGCTATAAGGACGGATGGAATAGATACCCGGTAAATCAACAACAGAATCTCCTTTTTCTCCCCTGATTTCTCCAACCTTCTGATCGACCGTAACACCCGGAAAATTTCCTACATGCTGATTGGAGCCGGTCAGCTGATTAAACAAGGTTGTCTTACCACAATTCTGATTTCCTACTAATGCGTATATCATTTTATCATCTCCTGTACCTCAATCTCCTGCGCATCATCCTTCCGGATTGTCAACTCATATCCCCGAAGCTGTATTTCGATCGGGTCTCCCATCGGAGCCATTTTCTGTACCTTTACTTTGGTTTTGGGAATCAGACCCATATCCAACAGGCGGCAGCGCAGCTCGCCTTCTCCTCCTACTTTCGTAATAACAGCTTCTTGTCCGACAGCAATCTGGTCTAACGTCATATATAAACACCTCTTTTGTTGAGAAATATTTTCAAATGTTAGTTTACGCTAACCTTTATCACTTGTCAACTCAATTTGCAAAGAATTCCCATTTATGATAGACTGCATATATGACTTCATTATTCAGTTCCGCTTTTGGGGAGGTAATTTGTTTTGAAAATACAGGAATCCGCAGAAAATTATCTGGAAACGATTTTGATACTCGGAGAGAAAAAGGGCAATGTGCGCTCCATTGACATCGCCAATGAGTTAGAATTTAAAAAACCGAGTGTCAGTGTTGCTATGAAAAATCTACGCGAAAACGGCTACATTAAAGTAGATGAAAATGGTTTTATTACCTTGACTGCATCCGGCAGACAGATTGCTGAAACCATGTACGAAAGACATCTGTTCCTCTCCAAATGGCTGACAGCACTTGGAGTTGACGAAAAAATTGCAGTAGAAGATGCCTGCAAAATAGAGCACGTTATCAGTACAGAAAGCTTTGTTGCCATAAAAAAGCACGTTGAACAGAAATAACTTTCCATATTTCAGGCTCTGGTACGCTGATATCGCATATACTCTTCCTCGCACTTATCAAACGTACCATCCTGTTCCATTCTGTCATGCCATTTCTCCCAGATTTCCCGCAGACTATTCTGATAAGGTTCCCAATCCGCCACCATCATCTCCTGTGTATAATGCTGTGTACACTGATGTCCTTCTTTTCCTTCCAGGAATCGGCCACCCTTCGGTCGTTTGGAAAAAGGAAGGCTGCACCCGTTCCTTGTCAATGCAATACATTCTCCCATCGCATCCACACCGATAAAGGTAAAACATTTATGCCTCATTCGCAAATAATAAAATGCCCTTCCATGCATATGAAAAGAATCAATAGCAAATAAGCTGTTCTGTAACAGTGCTTCGATATTTTCCGGCGTTGCCTCTTTTCCCTCTAACGAAGCTATCATATCTTCCGGCGCTAAAGAGCACCCCATTGTTTTACAGCAGTTTCCACCACATGCTTTACAAACAGCATCACTTTCAAATCCGTTCATCTTAGCTCCCCCTCTTTACAATACCCTTCTTTCGCCATCCACCCTGCAGATATCTTGCTATGGATACAAGTAAAGCAATCGTCCATCCGGCGCAGAACGCCCACCAGATAATCTCTACACCAAAAACAGGTGCAAAACCGACCGTCAAAACCAGTCTGATAAAAAAACTCAATAAAGTGACAAGAATAAACCAGCCCATATCACCGCTTCCTTTAAAAACAGCCTTTACAATCATAAAAACAGAAAATACAATCAAGAATGCTCCTACGACTCTTATATATGCCGAGCCAACCGCTATGACCTGGGCAATATCCGTTTCTTTCTCCTGTACAAAGAGTTTGATAATCTGTTCCGGAAACCATTCAAAAAAAACGGTCATAACAAGGGACAACACACCACAGCTTAGAATAGATGCCCGAAGTCCGGGCCAGATTCGTTCCATCTTTCCGGCTCCGATATTCTGTCCTACATAATTGGAAAAAGCATTGCTGTAATTAATGGGAATCGCAGTTGCCAGATTCACAACCTTAGCTGCTGCTGCACTTCCCGCAATGACTGATGCTCCAAAGCTATTGATGGTTGCCTGCACCACCACAGAACCAACCGAAACAATCGACTGCTGCAAGGCAGATGGCAAGGCAAAGCCTAACATCGTTTTAAGCAGTTTGCCGTCAAAAAAAGGAAGTTCTTTATCCCGTTCAAATTCTGCTAGCAGCTTCGGCATATCCCATATTGCCAAAAGTGCCGCAACTACCTGAGAAATGGATGTTGCCAAAGCTGCACCGCCTACTCCCTTGTGTAAGCCTATGATAAAAAACAAGTCCAACAAAACGTTAATAACAGAAGAAATAATCAAAAAACGAAGCGGTGTTCTGGAATCTCCAAGTGCCACATACACTCCGTTTAATGCATTATAAATAAAAATAGGAACACATCCGAGAAAATAGAATCTAAGATAAGTCACTCCCATGGAAACAATCTCTTCCGGCGTATTCACAAGCAACAGAAGCGGTCTGGCAAAAATCCAAATTCCAATCGTTGACAAAAGTGCCACACCCGCAGAAAAAATTGCAGAGGTTGTAGCACATTGCCATATTTTCTCATTCTGACCTGCACCAAAATACTGGGCAATCACAATCGAGCCGCCCAGTGCAAGTCCGGTTGCAAGCTGTACAAAAACAGCCGTAATACTGCTTGCGCTTCCAACGGCGGCAAGTGCATCGGTACCAAGCTTCTTTCCTACAATGATGGTATCAATCACGTTATAAAGCTGCTGAAACAAGTTCGAAAGAATCATCGGTATCGCAAAAAGAAGTACCGTTGTTAAGGGATTTCCTTCTGTCATCTTATGCGTTTTGGTTCCAGCTCCTGTTGCCGCCATTTTTTACCGCCTCTGTTTTCTTATTATAACTTTATGATACTGATTGAAATTAGTTCTTAAAGCTATGTATCGGTGCAGGGATTCTGCCTCCCCGATTTACAAAAGCATCACAGGAGAATTGGTTTACCGGCATAATCGGTGCATAACCAAGCAAACCACCGAACTCTACCGTTTCTCCTACCCCTTTTCCGATAACCGGAATCAGACGGACTGCCGTTGTTTTCTGGTTTACCATACCGATTGCCATCTCATCCGCAATAATACCGGAAATGGTTGTAGCCTTTGTATCTCCGGGAATCGCAATCATATCCAGACCTACTGAGCAGACACAGGTCATTGCTTCCAGTTTTTCTAAGGTAAGTGCCCCTGCCGTAACCGCATCAATCATACCCTGATCCTCACTGACCGGAATAAAGGCACCGCTTAAACCACCTACATAAGAGGATGCCATAACACCGCCCTTCTTCACCTGATCATTCAGTAAAGCAAGCGCTGCTGTCGTACCCGGTGCACCGGCATGCTCCAATCCGATTTCACAAAGAATATCTGCAACACTGTCGCCGATTGCCGGAGTCGGAGCCAGAGATAAATCCACAATACCAAAGGGGATATTTAAGCGTTTGGAAGCCTCTTTTGCCACAAGCTGTCCGACACGCGTTACCTTAAAGGCCGTTTTCTTAATCGTTTCACAAAGAACCTCGAAGTTCTCTCCTCTTACCTTACCCAGTGCCGTTTTTACAACTCCCGGACCGCTGACACCGACATTGATAATCTTGTCAGCTTCTGTTACTCCATGGAAAGCACCCGCCATAAACGGGTTATCATCCGGTGCATTGCAAAAGACTACCAGCTTCGCACAACCAAGAGAATCCTGTTCTTTCGTTGCCTCTGCCGTCTTCTTTATCATTTCACCCATCAATTTTACGGCATCCATATTGATGCCTGTTTTAGTGGAACCTACATTCACAGAGCTACATACCCGTTCTGTGACAGAAAGTGCCTGTGGAATGGAGCGAATCAAAAGTTCATCTGCCGGAGTCATTCCTTTAGACACCAATGCGGAATATCCACCAATAAAGTTTACCCCTACCTCATGTGCAACCTTGTCCAGAGTCTTTGCTATCGTCACGAAATCCTCCGTCGTTTTGCAGGCAGCTCCACCTACCAGCGCAATCGGTGTTACCGAAATTCTCTTATTCACAATCGGAATCCCGTATTCTCTGGAAATCTGTTCTCCGGTTGCTACCAGGTCTTTGGCGGCTTCGTGGATTTTGTTATAAATCTTCTCATTTACCTTCTGTAAATCAGAATCGATACAATCCAAAAGACTGATCCCCAGAGTGATTGTTCTCACATCCAGATTTTCTTTCTCAATCATTTCATTTGTTTCTGCTACTTCAAATATGTTAATCATAGGAATAACCATACCTTTCTAAATTCTGTGCATCTGATTAAAAATCTCTTCTTTCTGACATTTGATAATAACACCAATGCTCTCACCCAGTTTATTCAGTTCCTCCACAATGATGCCAAACTCCTTTTCAGTATGGTTGGTATCTACAATCATCATCATATTAAAATACCCCTGTACAATTGTCTGGGAAATGTCTAAAATATTAATCTGATTGTCTGCCAGATAAGTACACACTTTGGCAATGATACCTACGGTATCTTTTCCTACAACTGTTATAATTGTTTTCTTCATGGTTTTTCTCCTCATGTCTTTTTATTTTTACTTTTATTACTTTTCTTTATTCCTCTATATGGCTATCATCTGTGATACTTCACTTCTTTTGGCAACGTAAATCGGGAAGTCATCCCCCTTATAACCCGTATCGGACATGGTAATTTCCATCCGTACTGCTTCATAGGCGAGCTCCGGCAGATTATTTTCCTTACTCAGATGTCCTAATACGACCGCCTGCATATGGTCGTTCAGAAGCTGACTCAAAAGCTTGCCGGAAGCCTCGTTGGACAAATGTCCCCGTTCCCCCAAAATACGCTGTTTCAGATAATAAGGATACGGGCCGACCTGAAGCATATTGATATCATGGTTTGCCTCCAGATATAATACATCCAAATCCTGTAAGCATGCAACCGTATAATCATTATAGCAGCCTAAATCCGTTATAATTCCTATCTTCTTTCTGTCATGACTTACCCGGTATGCCACCGGCTCTGCCGCATCGTGTGATGTGCGCATCGGATATAAAGTCATATCCTTTATCCGTATTTTCTCATCCGCCTGAATACAATGGAAAAGGGATTCATCTATCTTCCCAAGAGAAGAAGTATTCTGTATCGCCCGAATAGTTCCTGCTGTTCCATAAATCGGAATCCCATATTTTCTTGATAATACACCAAGACCGCTTATATGGTCTGCATGCTCATGGGTAATAAATATCCCATCAATTTCTGATAATTTTAATCCCAGTGAAGCAACACCTTCTTCTGTTCTTTTTCCGCTGATACCCACATCTATCAACAGATGGGTTGCATCCGAACCCACATAGACACAGTTCCCGCTGCTGCCGCTGGCAATACTGCATAATCTCATAAGTACATTCAATCTTTCCAATAAATTTCTATAACATCACCGCTGTGAATCGGCTCCATATATTGTGCCGGTCTGCCGTTTAGATTCGTCACAATGCCGCTTCCCTGCGGGGAAGATAAATCAAAGTCGATATACTGGAATACATCCACATAAACATATTCCGTCTTACCCTCTAAGTGTACCGGACTGCCATTTACTGTAACCTGTATGGATAATGGAATACCATTGTTTGGAATCTCCGTCTGCCCCGACAACTCTTCTGTTGTTTTGAGAGCTTCCTCATCCGTCCCATTGTCCTCCGGCAAATTTTCAAACGTATCCGATGTGCCGTCTCCATAAACATCCCGGTCTGACAATTGCAATTCCTCCATGGTCCAGATAACCGAAAAGTTCTCATACACCTTGGTTTCCATATCAGCGAGTTTATTGTTGACGTATATGTTCATGTTTTTATTGATAATCACATCCATAAACTCTGCAATCTGTCTGACCGTATAATAATTCAGAAATTCAATCCGGTCATTCTCCTTAATACTGTAATAACCAGACTGCAATTGTCCGTTTACCGAAGCAAATTCCGGCAGTTCAACCTTTTTCTCATTTACCTCTACCCACATAGTTGCACCGTATTCCGGAAGCTGGTTGATATCCAATGCTGCCGCTTCTCCTGCTGTGGATTCGATTACCTTAATATTATCGTTGGCATGTACCGGTGTATAAATATCGGCTTCCTGCCCATTCACAGTAATAACCGCTGACTCTCCGAGTGCACCTCTGGTAATACGCGCTTTGCCATTCACAAAATAATTCAGTTCCCTGCCACGTTTCGGGAAAAGACCATCATTGGAAAACTCTGCCTGCATTGCTGCATCGACTACCGCCAGCTTATTATTGTCATAAAGCTTGATTCTCTGCTCATTAAAATAGACAAAAATAAAATTATTGCTCTGTTCATAAAAACTCAGACAGATGCCTATCGGTGTTACCATCAGAGAATCCTTTCTGGCATCTGCTTCCAGAAATTCAATTCCCTGCATCACTTCTTCTCCTCGGACAGCTACTCTTTCCTTCTGGATACCAAGTTCCGCCGCCAAAGAGTCGGTATACCCCGACATTTTACCGCCACCACCGACAACAAATACCGCACTGACCGATTTATTACCATTTAATTCCTTGATTTTATCCGCCACCTGTTTTGTCATCTCCTGAATGACCGGTTCGACTACTTTACCGATTTCTTCTCCGGATATCAACTGAGGCAGTCCCATGATATCTTTGTACTCAATACTTTCCTTTTCGCCTGCTTCTCTTTTAATCTGCTCCGCGGTTTTAAAATCCACCAGACAGTGCTTGGCAATGACCTCTGTCAACGCATCGCCCGCTATCGGAATCATACCATAAGCAACAATACTGCCGTCTTTGGTTATGGAAATATCCGATGTCCCGGCTCCTACATCCACCAGGGCAATATTTAACATTCGATACATTTCCGGTATGGCTACCTGAATTGCTGCAATCGGCTCCAAGGTCAAATTGGCAACTTCCAGTCCGGCAAGTCCCACTGCTTTATGTAAACCATCTACCACATCATCCGGTAAAAACGTAGCAATAATATCCGCTCCAATAACCTTTGCTTTATGCCCTTCCAGATTACCCATAGGATAGTGGTTCATGTAATAACGTACCACCGAATATCCCACACAGTAAAACTTCATATCCGTATCATTGGTTTCCAAAAATTCCTGATAAGCTTTCTCAACACCCATGGAATCCAACGCATAAATATCCTCGCCGGTTACTTCCTTGTCACTTCCGAAATCATATTCCACACTGGTCGTTACTGTCCGCAGCACACGTCCAGCTGCTGCAATACATACATCCTTAAGCGGTCTGCCAATTTTTTCTTCCAGCCGGCTTTTTACTTCATTAATCGTATTACCAACCTTATGGATATCGTGAATCTGCCCATCCAGCATGGCTCTTGTTTCATGCTCTCTGATGCATTGTGCAATAACATGAAAACGTTCACCGACACGATATCCTACCGTTCCGACAATGCTTCTTGTTCCGATATCCAAACCAAATACTAATTGTCCTGGAAATTTCATCATTTCTGACACAGATACTCCCCCAATTTCTCGTCTATTTGCTGATAAGCTTCGGCAAGGCTGCCGCTGTTATCAATAACAACTTTACAGTGCTTCCTGAATTCCCCTTCGGACAGCTGTCCCTGTAAAATCTGATTGATTTTTTCATCCGAATAAGCTCTGGATACTTTTAAGCGCTCCCGCCGTATATCCAGCTTTGTATAAATATACCAAAGTTCATCTACAATCTGTTCATAACCATCTTCTATCAAAAGTGCTGCTTCAATAAAAAGGAAATCCAGCTTTCCCTCTTTCTTTTTCTCTGCAATCTTCTGCAAAATATATTCTTTAACCGCAGGATGAACCAGTTCATTGACTTTCGCAAGCAGCCTGCTGTCTGCAAAAATTTTCGCTGCCATCCTTGTCTTCTGAATCGTTCCATCCAGATTTAAAATATCGGCACCAAGCAAAGCAACCAATTCATTATAACATTTCTGTCCCGGTTCTTCTACCTGATGTGCCACGTTATCTGCCAAAATTACCTGACAGTTATAATGTTCCCTGATATAAGCCAGAATCTCCGATTTCCCGGCACCGACTCCGCCGGTAATCCCGATAATTTTCATATTCCTACCTGTCTTCTCTCTTTCTGCTATGTTACTTGGCATCATACCATGTCATTCCGGTGTGAAGATCAATCTCTAACTTTACGGAAAGCTGTGCCGCAGCCTGCATCTCCTCTGATAGAATTTCCCGGACTCTCTCCTCTTCCGATGCATAGGTTTCAATCAGAAGTTCATCGTGCACTTGCAGAATCAGTCGGGAATGGAGTCCTTCTTCTTTCAGCCGCGCCCACACATGAATCATGGCAATTTTAATAATATCTGCCGCTGTTCCCTGTATCGGTGAATTCATGGCAACACGTTCTCCAAAAGAACGCTGCATGAAGTTGCTGGAAGATAATTCAGGGATTGGTCTTCTTCTTCCAAACATGGTCGTTACATACCCCTGCTCTTTGGCATCCGCTACCAGCTTATCCAGAAATGTTTTAATTCCCGGATAGGTTGCAAAATATTGTTCAATATATTCCGCCGCCTCTTTTCTGGAAATACTCAAATCCTGACTCAGTCCGAAAGAACTGATTCCATACACAATCCCGAAATTAACCGCCTTGGCATTTCTTCTCTGTAAATCTGTTACCTCTACAAAAGGTGTATGGAATACTTTCGATGCCGTAATCCGGTGAATATCTTCATCCATCTGATAAGCTTCAATTAACTGTTTGTCATCCGACATATGTGCCAGAACCCGCAATTCAATCTGAGAATAATCCGCATCCATGAAAAGATAACCCTCTGCCGGAACAAAAACTTTACGAATTCTTCTTCCAAGTTCCATCCGCATCGGAATATTTTGTAAATTCGGCTCCGTGGAACTGATTCTTCCGGTTGCCGTAATAGTCTGGTTGAACGTAGAATGAATCCGGTTGCCCTCATCAATATATACCGCAAGACCGTCTGCATAGGTTGATTTTAATTTTGCCAGTCCCCGGTATTCCAGAATATCCGATACAATCGGATATTCCGGTGCCAGCTTTTCTAACACATCCGCTGCTGTGGAATAACCGGTCTTCGTCTTTTTCCCACCGGAAATCCCCATTTTTTCAAAAAGAATCTCTCCTAGCTGCTTCGGTGAATTGATATTAAACTGCATTCCTGCCTGTTGATAAATGGACTTCTCTAACTCTGTAATCCGTCCGGTCAAAGCCTCACCATATGCTTTCAGTTCATCGGGACGGACCATGATTCCATACTGTTCCATCTCATAAAGCACCTTCGTCAAAGGCATTTCAATTTCATAAAGGAGCGTAAGCATTCCCTGTTCTTCCAGTTTTTTCTGCAATACTTCCTGTGCCATTTTGCAGGTATATGCCTGAAAACAGGCAAACTCCATAAATTCCTGTGGCTTTTCTTCCATGGTCTTAGCAAAGGATGCTTTGCCACAGACCTGTGTTTTATCCGGCAGCATCAATCCAAGATATTCTCCTGCAATCGCTTCCGTATCGTAATTATTTTTCAGCGGATTGATTAAATATGCAGCAAGCAGAATATCAAAATATTTTTTCTCCCGATAGGGTTTCATAATATCTGTCGGCACCGTTTCCCGGTCAGCCTGCTCTATAATGCCATAAATCTGCTTGATATCGCATACGCTCAGTTTACAGAACTCATTTTTATTTAATTCTTTTACTTTTTCTGCCAGATAAGCTCCTGTCACAAAACCCTGACAGGGGACAAAATAGATTTCTTTCTCATCAAATGCAAGCGAAATCCCCACACATTTGTCTTCCTCTTTTCCATCCTGCATAACAGAAAGACCAATCACAAACCCATTTTCACTTTGGTTACAAAACGTTTCTGCTTTCTGGAATATTTTTTCTACTTCGGCGAAATCCATTATGCACTGAAAATGTTCACTCTGGTGGTTTGTCGCAACCGCATCCTTTTCAAAGCGTGCCAGGAAATTTTTAAATTCCAACTGCTTACATAGGATATATGCCTCTTCGGTATAGAAATTTTCCACCCTGGCCTGCTCAAAGTGAAAGTCTATATCACTGTTTATATTAATCGTCGCCAGTATCTTACTTAAATCTGCCAGTTCTTTGTTGTTGACAAGTGATTCTTTCACCGCTTTCTTCGTCACTTCATCAATTCTTGCATAAATATTTTCCAATGAACCAAACTGCACCATCAGTTCAGTAGCTGTCTTTTCTCCAACCTTAGGTACTCCGGGAATATTGTCGGCTGTATCTCCCATCAGTGCCTTTAAATCAATGAACTGCACTGGGTTTACCCTATATTTTGCTTCCACATCCGCCGCATAATAATCTTCGATTTCCGTTTTACCGCCTTTCGTTTTCGGAATACGGATTTTAATATGTTCTGAAGCAATCTGCAGCAAATCCCTGTCACCGGAGACAAGTGCCACTTCCATGCCCTCTTTCTCTCCACGTTTGGCAATGGTTCCGAGTATATCATCAGCTTCCAGTCCCGGCTTTTCCATAATACAGATTCCCATTGCCTGAAGCATCTTTTTCATGACAGGAACCTGCTCCCGCAATTCCTCCGGCATCGGCTTTCTGGTACCTTTGTATTCTTTATAGATTTCATGCCGGAAAGTCGGTGCATGCACATCAAATGCAACCGTCAGAAAATCCGGTTTTTCCTCTTCAACAATTTTAAACATAATATTTAAAAAGCCATAAACGGCATTGGTATGAAGTCCCTGACTATTTGTTAAATCCGGTACCCCATAAAAAGCTCTGTTTAAAATACTGTGTCCGTCAATTAAGACCAATTTCTGACTCATGGTATCAGCTACCCTTTCCTTCTTCTATCTATCAAATATCTGTCAAATCTATTTCCCCGAAACTTCTATAACTATAACTTAAATATAATCAGACATGCTATTAAAATAGCAACTGCAACCGCAGCCTCCAGACAAATCAGCGTATACTGCAATCCCCTATGCAGCCGAACCTTTTGATTTGCATTATACAACCTCTCTGCCAGAGTATTCTGCAGATTAAAATTGTTCCCGGCTTCCAACCGTTCCATACTTTCTGCTACCAGAAATTGTATGGAAAGCTCTTCTTTACACTCCGGACACTGTTCTATATGTTCCATAAAATCTTCCAAATCATTTCCATCCAATGTATTTTGAAGAAAAGCAGGAATCATTTTTTCCGTTTCTTTGCAATTCATATCTATCCTCCGGCATGTAACTGCTCTTTCAGATAAAACCCATATTGCATTTATTATATACCATAATGCTACCCTTTGCAAAGTGAGCATTTTCCTATCGCATAAAAAAATGACATTTCATCAAAGAAATGCCATTTTCATATTCTATATACAATATATGCATACTACGCTGCTGGCTGTCCTTCGGCAGCTGCTATACCTTCACCAGTCGTTTCAACCGGTTGTGGTGCTTCTACCGGAACCGCTGCTGCCACACCATTCTTATTGGTCTGATAAAGTACTCCATCTACTGTAACTTCACTGTTTCTTACAAGAGCACCTGTCTCATCATAAAAATACTGTTTGCCATCTGGCTTCGTTACCAGACCAACCTGCATCACACCATTTTCTGCAAAGTAATAATCTTTTCCTTCAATAGTTACATCACTGACTAACATATGACCATCTTTGGTTGCCAGAAAATATTTTCCGGTTTCGTCTTCAAACCAGCCATGCACCATAACTCCTGTATCCGGCGCATAATAATATTTTTTATCTTCTATCGTAACCCATCCGACGTTTCGAACTCCATTTCCATCAAAATAATAATTCTGTCCGTCCAGAGAAACCTGCCCTCTGGCAACACTACCATCTGCCGTCAGATAATAAGTACCACTTTCGTCCGCAAACCAACAATTTCTCTGCAAGAAACCATTTGCATCCAGATAATATCTGGTGTCATTGTAAGCCACCCAGCCACGCTGCATCTTATAGCCTGCGAAGAAAAGTGTCTGCCCGTTTCTATCCACAAAACCATCCGAAATGATTAAAGAGGAGAAATCCTTGAATTGATAGTTGATATCCACTCTTGTGCCGACTCCCGCTACACTTCCATGAGATGTACACTGCCAGAAGGAAGCTCCATTATATTCCAGATTGTCCGCATACTGTGCTACCCATTTATCATAACCTACATTACCAATTCTCTGATTAAACCAGTTCTTACTGGAATAAACCATTGGATAATAACCTGCTGCTGAAACCGTAGAACAGAAGGTATTGATAAGTGCCTGTAATTGTTCCTGTGACATACCCTTATGACAAGAATCTTCCACATCATAAACAACCGGAAAAGTTACCGTATAGTTGGAAAGCCATCCCAACAACAGATTTGCTTCATTCTGCGCCTGCTCTACTGTCGTTGCATAAGAGTACAGATAAACACCGACTTTTAATCCGGCATTCTGCGCACCACGCATATTGGCATCAAAATAAGGATCTACACCTGACTTCGTACTCCCTGCTTTGATAAAAGCAAAGGAAATACCAGAAGACGGGACACTGCTCCAGTCAATTGCTCCATTATGCTTTGATACATCAATTCCTTTGGCAATTGCATTGCCTGCTCCTGCCGCCTGCACATAATTTACCGGTGCAAAAGCCATCATTCCGGCAAGTACAAAGGCTATCACTTTCTTCCCCCATTTATTCATTTGTTTTCTCCACTTTCTTATGTATTTTATTATGTAATCATCTATAAACAGGTTGCTATTAACCGTTTTCTAAATGTTACAAAATTATTTCATTTCTTAACAAATATATCATAAACCGACATTTTTGTACATACCTATATTATTCCAATTTTTTCCATGCAAATTTTACATTGCAAATTCTAAAAATTTATGCGAAAATTACTTGCCAACTTATTCTAGTTATGCTATTATATAACTCGGTTGTTAGAAATGCCGGCGTGTCGGAATGGCAGACGAGGCAGACTCAAAATCTGTTGTGGGCAACCACGTATGGGTTCAAGTCCCATCGCCGGCAGTCTTTTAAGAGAAGCAGCATTGCTTCTCTTTTTTGTTATTGAAATTGCTCACTTGCGGGAAATGCCATTTCAGCCAATCAAAAAGACACTTCTTTGTACAGACTCAAGCAAGTCCATAAAAGAAGTGTCCTTCTTGTAAAAAATTAGAATTCTATCTTGTTATAAACATCGAAGCAATCTAACGTTGCAAAATAATCCTTCGGGGTTTCCGCACGTCTGATTAACTGTACGCTTCCATCCTCTTTTAATAAAAGCTCTGCCGATTTCAGCTTACCATTATAGTTATAACCCATTGCATAACCATGTGCTCCAGTATCATGAATTGCCAGATAATCTCCAATTTTAATCTCCGGCAACATTCTGTCTACTGCAAATTTATCATTGTTCTCGCACAAAGAACCTGTTACATCATATTTATGGTCACAGGGCGCATTCTCTTTACCAAGCACTGTAATATGATGGTATGCACCATAGATTGCAGGGCGCATCAGGTTAACCGCACATGCATCTACACCAATGTATTCTTTATGTGTATGTTTTTCATGTATAGCTTTGGTAATAAGCTCACCATAAGGTCCCATCATGAAACGTCCCATTTCCGTATAAATGGCTACCTCTCCCATTCCTGCCGGAACAAGCACTTCTTCATAAACCTTACGAACACCTTCTCCAATTACACAAATATCATTTGCTTCCTGATCCGGTGTGTATGGAATTCCTACACCACCGGAAAGATTGATGAATTCAATATTGGCACCAGTTTCTTCTTTTAATTTAACAGCGATTTCAAAAAGCTGTTTTGCAAGCTGAGGATAATATTCATTCGTAACGGTATTGCTTGCCAGAAATGCATGAATACCAAAGTGTTTTACCCCCTTTTCCTTTAAAATACGGAAACCTTCAAATAACTGTTCGGTTGTAAAACCATATTTCGCATCTCCCGGGTTATCCATGATACCGTTGCTCATCTGGAAAACACCACCCGGATTGTAGCGGCAACTCATGGTTTCCGGAAGCTTTCCAAGAATCTTTTCCACGAAATCAATATGTGTAATATCGTCCAGATTGATGATAGCACCTACCTTTGCTGCATATTCATAATCTTCCGCCGGTGTATCATTTGAAGAAAACATAATATCATGTCCATTGATTCCAAGCGCATTGCTTAACATGAGTTCTGTCAAGGAAGAACAGTCACAACCGCAGCCATATTCGTGCAGAATATTGATTAAAAAAGGATTGGGAGTTGCTTTTACTGCAAAATATTCTTTAAAACCTTTATTCCATGCAAAAGCCTCTTTTACTGCTTTCGCATTTTCCCGGATTCCTTTCTCATCATAGATGTGAAAAGGTGTGGGGTAAGTTTTTGTAATCTCCTCAATCATTTCCTTTGTTACAAATGGTACTTTTTTCATCTTTTCTCCTCCTCGTATCTGCTATTACTATAATCATATTAGCACTAAAATGTTTTATTTGTAAATATGATTATATGAATATCAGTAATTCGATTTTTTAATAAATATTAATTTCTATTTATACCTTATTCCGGAATATTCTCAATCTGCCAATCTATTGGTTCCACTCCGTTTTCTTGTAAAAAAGCATTTGCCTGACTAAAATGCCTGCAGCCAAAGAATCCTCTGTAAGCCGACAAAGGACTGGGATGTGGTGCCTTTAAAATCAAATGTTTCGGATTGGTAAGCATGGGAATCTTACTCTGTGCCGGTCTGCCCCAAAGGAGATAAACAATCGGTCTATCCTGTGCATTTACCGCATGAATGACTGCATCCGTAAACTGTTCCCAACCTCTTCCCTGATGGGAATTAGCCTGATGTGCACGCACAGTTAATACGGTATTTAAGAGTAGCACTCCCTGGTCAGCCCATTTCTGCAAATAACCATTGTTCGGTATGTAACATCCCAGGTCATCATGTAATTCCTTATAAATATTCTGCAACGAAGGGGGAATCTCTTTCTGATCCGGCAACACAGAAAAACTCATACCATGTGCCTGGTGTTCATTATGATATGGGTCCTGTCCAAGCAGCAATACTTTCACATTTTTTAACGGCGTAAAATGAAATGCATTAAAAATATCATCTGCCGGGGGATAAATCACAGTTCTGCTATATTCGTCTTTCACAAACTGATACAACTGCCTGTAATATGGTTTTTGGAATTCTTCCCCTAGAGCTTCCGCCCAATCGTTACTCAGCATTGCCATAATGCTTCCTCCTTCGTTCTATCTCATAACAAGACAATAAGCACTGAAATATTTTTCAATGCTTATATTCTGACTGAAATTCCTTTTTCTCGCAGATATTTCTTCAAATCCCGAATTTCCATCTCTTTGAAATGGAACAAAGATGCTGCCAGTGCTGCATCTGCCTTTCCTATGGTAAAGGCTTCATAAAAGTGCTCCATCGTACCGGCTCCACCAGAAGCAATGACTGGAATCGATACATTTTCAGAAATCAATCTGGTAAGTTCCAAATCATAGCCTGCCTTCGTACCATCACCATCCATACTGGTCAGAAGAATCTCTCCGGCTCCAAGCTTATCCGCCTGCATTGCCCATTCAATGGCATCAATTCCCATATCGACTCTGCCGCCATTTTTATAGATATTCCAACCGGAACCATCCTCACGCCGTTTGGCATCAATGGCAACTACAACACACTGACTACCGAATTTATCTGCTGCATCCGAAATCAGTCTTGGATTCATAATCGCTGCCGAATTGACCGATACCTTATCAGCACCCTCGCGCAAAATTGCCTTAAAATCATCTACCGTACGGATTCCACCGCCCACTGTAAACGGAATAAAAACCTTTTCTGCGACCTTGCGCACCATTTCTACTGCGGTTTCCCTTGCATCGGAGGATGCCGTAATATCCAGAAATACCAGTTCATCCGCACCGGATTTATCATAGGCAGCACCAACTTCTGCCGGATCTCCCGCATCTACGAAATTAACAAAATTAACGCCTTTTACCACTCTGCCGTTTTTTACATCCAGACAGGGAATGATTCTCTTTGTATGCATTATCTTTCCTCCCCATCTTTTTTATTTATACTTTTACTTTCTGTTCCAGAAATACTTAAAAAATTCTTCAAAATTGTCATACCAACCTCGGAACTTTTTTCCGGATGAAACTGACAGGCAAACACATTGTCCTTTTCAACCGAAGCATGAATTAATGTACTGTATTCAGTCGTTGCGGTAACAATTTCCGGTTCTTTCGCCTGCAAATAATAGGAATGTACAAAATAGACATAAGAATCTTCTGCAATTCCCTGAAATAGTCTGCCTTTGTTTGGAAATTTTAAAGAATTCCATCCGATATGCGGAATCTTTAAATCCTCTTTGTCCGGAATCCGTACAATTTTACCGGGAAGAATACCAAGCCCTTCTACTCCTTCGCTTTCTTCACTGCTCTCAAACATAAGCTGCAATCCCAGACATATGCCCAGAAAAGGGGTTTTCTTCTCAACAACCTCGTGAATTACTTCAACCAAATGATACCCTCTCAGTTTTCCCATCGCATCGCCAAAAGAACCGACTCCCGGCAAAATAACATGGTCTGCGGATAAAATAGTTTCTCTGTCACGTGTCACAATTGCATCCTGTCCAAGTGCATAAACCGCTTTTTCCACACTTTTAATATTTCCGGCATCGTAATCAATAATTGCTACCATTTTCTTCATTCCATTTCTATTCTGTCATATTTTACTGTTAACATATAGCGTACTATTCGGTCATACCATTCATAATTTCCTGTTCTTCCGGCAATACATCTTCTACTGTATCTGTCGCGTTTTCTCCGGCTAAATCATCGTAAATTGTGCCGAATACAATAGAACGTAAATGCTCCGTATAAACAACATTATCCTCTGATGCAATAATATCTAATACATCCGCTTCAGACAATCCATACTGCTCTGATAAAATATTTAATATTTCCTGATAAACTTCCTTTATTTCATCGGAAACATTATATTCATCTGCATCCGGAAGCAATTCATAATATAAGGATACGCCCTGTATCAAAGCATCTAATGCCTCCAACTCTTTATTGTCCATCTTCTGATAACTCTGATATGCTTCCAGCTTACGATTCATTCTCAATATAATGCGGCTCTTATGTAATATTATCTCATCTTCTTCACTCAATTTCTTACCGGACAATAAATCATAAACCTCTTCATAATTTCCCAAATCGTAAGCAACGTGTGCATCCCGCTTTTCCAAATAAGAAGGAATAACAGAAGATAATAATACAATGCATACTGCAATGGTTGCACAAAACAAAACAACTGCGATTATTTTCTTCCTGGAAACCTTTTTAGTCGGCTTTTCCTCTACAACTTCCTCATTTTCCTTTTTCTTCTTTTCTTTCTTAGGACGTTTCTTCTTTTTACCTTTTGCACTTTCTTCGGACTCTTCCTCGCTCATTTCATCATCCTGTGCATCTTGTCCTTTTTTGTTTTTCTTATCTTTCTTTCCTTTCTTTTCTTTTTTACCTTTCTTATCTTTTTTGCCTTTTTCTTTCTTTGCCTTATTATCTTCTGCATTTAGTTCATTCAAAATATCCTGATTTTCATCCGACGTTTCTCCAAGAAGCAATTCGTCCAAAGAATCTGTTTTACTTGCATTCTTGTCCTCGTTCTCTTCTTCCTCCTCATCTGCTTCCATGAGAAAATCAATTATTTTCGCAAAAAAACCTTTTTTCTTTCCGGTTTCATCCGTTTTGGATGCAAGTCCCGGCACATCTGCCCCCACATCAAGGCCTTCCATCATAGTGAGATCCAGTCCATCCATGTCCTGACTTCCACTAATTTCAGCATCACCATTATTTTCATCCGTTTCCGAATTTTCTTCCGGCTGTTCACCTTTTTTCTTTCTGCCGAATCTTCTTTCCTTCTTTGCTTTCCTTTCCTTTTTTTCTTTCTTTTTCTTTGCTTTCTTATCAGGAATTTCCTCTATATTTTCATTGTCTCCAGTAATTTCACCTTGTTCATTATTTTCAGCACCTTCATTGAAAAAATGAAATGCATCCTCACTTGCTTCACCTAATTCCTGATCTGAAGAATCAGACAAACTCTTTAAAAGTTCGAGCATCTCTTCATCAACGTCTTCCTGTCCTGACTGCTCCAACAGGCCATTAATTTCTGCCATATCCTCATCAATATTACCGTCATCTATGGCAAAATCAGCCATATCACTTAAATCAATATCGCCTGCATCGCTATCATTATCACTTTCGCCAGTATTGTCTTCTTCGATTGCCATATCTGCCATACCAAGCAAATCTGCCAAATCACTGTCAAGTGTATCTATCTCTCCATTCTCGTCCGGAATTTCTTCATCCGTATCGCCTAGACCAGTATCTTCTGCCATGTCTGTCATATCTGACATGCCAAGCAAATCTGCTAAATCATCATCGATGGTTTCTCCCACAATTTCCCCGGATGTTTCTTCCATTGGCTCCTCAAAACCAGCATCCAGACTTGGAGTTTCCTCCATGCTTTCAAATTCATCCAGACTGGGAGTTTCTTCCATACTCTCAAATTCATCCAGACTGGGAGTTTCTTCTATACTCTCAAATTCATCCAGACTGGGAGTTTCTTCTATACTCTCAAATTCATCCAGACTGGGAGTTTCTTCTATACTCTCAAATTCATCCGGACTGGGAGTTTCTTCTATCGCATCTTCATTATCGGACAATGGCATATCTGCCATAGCAAATAAATCAGACAAATTATCCAATCCGCTATCTTCCGACATTGTACTATCTTCTTCCAACTCATCTACCGATGCATCACTATTCCCCATTGCTGCAAACATTGCCTCAATTTCTTCGGGGCTCATTGCCTTATTAGCATCCTGTGACTGTGGTTGTGGCTCTGCCACACTCTCCGGTTCTCCGCCAGACAGCAATTCAATTGCACTTTTTGGTTTATCCTTTTCATCAGCAGATGATTCCGGCGTTTCTCCATTTATCATAGATTGTAACAGATTTTCTAAGTATTCTTCACTTGAACTCATAATCTCTCTCCAAATAATTGTTTATGTTTCATTTTATCACATACTGTCTCATTTAACAAATCCATTGGCTAAAAAATCGACAGGTTTTTCTTTGATGCTCGTTCCTCTTTCCCCAATCTTCTCCCCCAACTGATATAAAGAAGAATGTATTCTATACAAATGAGATTTCTGATTATACAAAACAATTTTTTCAAATGGCCATCTGATTATAGAAGGCATATCTAATCCAACACCTAATTCTATAACACATAACTTTTTATTTACGGTCCCTTGTAGCCATTTCGTATAAATTTGCCATTGTGTTAAATAACCTTCCTCTGCGTATTTATGCACGCCCAACTGATTAAAACGTTTCTTTTCACCACATCTGCTACAAATCGGTTCCTCTAACTCACCTATAGTTATATCTTTATTATAATAGGACTTTACTTTCTCATATGTTTCATCATCAACATCCATTATTTCACCATTGCAATTATAATCACATTGCATCCTCCGAAAACCGCCCACAGGTGTAACAATTCTTTCTTCTTTCAATCCATGTTGGTATATACTGTCATCTATAGCCGTTGAAATGATAAAATAATTTTTTTCAGAAATTATCTCTTTTAAAGTTTCATATGCACGATTAAGCTGTATATCTGCTTGTTTATCAATCATCATTTTTTGCAAAAAAGGAATAACCCATAAATATTCCTCTCTTGCATCGATTTCCTTTTCAATTTCCTGATATCGTTTATCCTGCTGTAAAATATCCCAATCGAATTGAAACTCTTCCCCAATTCCTATCAAAATCAAATCTGATTCCTTACATTTTTCAACTATTTCAGACAATATCTGATTCATATATCTGTTCTACCTGCTTTCTGCTTCTCTCTACTGCATAATAATACTACTATAACAAATAAAAGCCGGGAAAATCCCGGCCTTTGTTTTATCTTATTTCAATACTAATTCATCAACAACCTTTACTAAATTACCAATTTCTGGTTTAGAAAGCTGCGCATCAGCACCTAATGCTTCACCTTTTCTCTTCATCTCATCATTAACGAGTGAAGAGAAAATAACAACCGGGATATTCTTTGTTTCATCATCCTCTTTAATTAGCTTCGTTAATCTGTGACCATCCATAATAGGCATTTCAATATCGGTAATAACACATTTCACATGTTGATCCAATGTACCTTCTCTTTTACATTCCTGAATAACATCATATGCCTGTTGTCCATTTTCTGTATGAATCAGGTTAGCATAACCGGCTTTATGTAAAGAATCAACAATCAATTTATTTAACAAAGGAGAATCTTCTGCTACCAAAATAGGAACGTCATTTCTTTCTCTTTCGCCAAGTGCATCGATCTCTGTCATTTTAAGACCGGTTTCCGGATTGATATCTGTCACAATCTTCTCAAAATCAAGAATGATAATCAATCTGTCCTCATATTTAATAATACCGGTAGAAATTCCTTCTTCCGTTGCTGACACAGTAGCATCCGGTTTGATTATATCTTTCCATGATACTCTATGAATTCCAACAACAGAATCCACATGGAATGCAATATTTAACTTATTGAAATTCGTAATAATAAATAAACCACCCGGCTCAGATACACCACGCTGTAAGCAATTTTTCAAATCAATTGCTGTAATCATAGTATCACGTGGCATAAAAATACCTTCTATACTTGGATGAGCATTCGGAACAGGTGTAACTTCCTGATATGTAATTATTTCTCTAATCTTTGCTACATTAATACCATATGCATTTCCGTCTAACTTAAATTCAAGTATCTCTAACTCATTTGTTCCATTCTCTAGTAGAATCTTTGTATCCATGTAATCCACCTCACGTTGTATTTTTAGAAAACAGCCTTTCTTTACATTATAATTTGCATACCCCAAAGCATATTTTCTATTTCTAATTATAAACCAAAATAATTATATCATAAAGTGAAATAAAAAAAAACACTATTTACATTTTTTTGTAAATAGTGTTTTGACATGCCCTCAAAACCAAATACTAAAAATCTCCATCCTTCCTTGTTACCCTTCCGCCTTTTTTCATCTACTTCTTTCTTTTATTCTCCAGAAGAATCACTTGTGATTCTTTGCAGATAATTTACGAAGTAAATTTTCTGTTGGTTAAGCCCTCGACCGATTAGTACTTATCAGCTGAATGCATTACTGCACTTACACCTTAAGCCTATCTACCTCATACTCTCTAAGGGGTCTTACTAATTGGGATATCTCATCTTGAGGGGGGCTTCACGCTTAGATGCCTTCAGCGTTTATCCCTGCCGGACTTGGCTACCCTGCCATGGTATTGGTTACCAACAGGTACACCAGCGGTCCGTCCATCCCGGTCCTCTCGTACTAAGGACAGCTCCTCTCAGATATCCTGCGCCTGCGCCGGATAGGGACCGAACTGTCTCACGACGTTCTGAACCCAGCTCGCGTACCGCTTTAATGGGCGAACAGCCCAACCCTTGGGACCTGCTACAGCCCCAGGATGCGATGAGCCGACATCGAGGTGCCAAACCACTCCGTCG
>JAQXTA010000009.1 GCA_029219245.1 Lachnospiraceae bacterium
TGTGATTGTCAATAAAAAAGTCCCACTTTTATCGGAGAAAATTCCCCACTTATTTTTGAGCATTTATCGGCGGGAATTCCCGCCGATAAAATTCTGGATCTGACTATTCAAATACTCGACTCCGATTTTTTATTCATCATGCGATACCGGTATCTCCTCCACATTTATCTGTTCCGCAGCGGCATCTTTCTTGGGTCTGCCCCGGCGCTTGGTTGATGTGATTCTTTCCCGCTCCTTCATGCGGTAACTGTCACCTTCAATGGATATGAAGCTGCAGTGATGCACAAAACGGTCCAGAATGGCAGTTGCCAGAACAGGATCAAACAGGATGCTTCCCCACTCATCAAACTGTTTGTTTGACGTAATTATGGTGGAGGACGATTCGTACCGTCTGGAAATTACCTCATACAGGTCATCTACATTGGTCTGTCCCAGCTTCTTTAGCCCGAATTCATCTATGATTAGCAGATCAGGAGAAACATATTTTTTCAATTTCTGACGGAAGGAGTTATCTGCCCTTGACATATACAGATCCTCCATCATTTCGGACAGGGTGCTGAAAAGCACTGTATATCCCTGCTCTATGGCTTTGATACCAAGTGCAATGGACAGGTGGGTTTTTCCGGTTCCCGGGAGCCCGATAAATGCTATGTTTTCTTTTTTGCGGATAAATTCACAGGTTCCCAGTCCGTATATCACCTGACGGTTCAGACCAGGCTGCCATGAAAAGTTAAATTCTTCGATGGTCTTATGCTGGGGGATCCTGCTCCTTCGCATCAGGTCATTGCGCTTGTTCCTGGAACGGTTGAGATTCTCATCGTTGATTAAAAGCTCCAGAAACTCCATGTATGACATTTGTTCTTTTGCAGCCTGTTCAGCACGCATGTCTGCCGTCTGCAGTATTCCGGCAAGGTGCAGTTTCTTTATCTTTTCCTGAAGGGAATCATTCATGGCCTATCACCCCCAGTCCTGTCATTTGCCGATAATCGGAAAGACTGCGTATTTTACTGCTGCTTTCTACCATATGCTCGGATCCTGTTTCCAGCGGGAGGGCATATAGACCGCTTTCACAGATTTTTTTAACAGCCCGGTAGGTAATGTTTCCATAATGACATGCCCTTGCACAGGCTTTATCCACGGTATCGTCCCCGTATTTTTTGCGCAGTGCCAGTATACCGGATATGCTGCGGTAATGATGGCACTGGTACATTTCCGTATCCTTAAAGGATTCCAGAAAGGCTGTAGCACCGCTTCCCACCTCTGCCATTTTTGCCCGGTAGCTTGACAAAAGTTCTTTCTGTGATACATTCTTTGTAGATGGATAATGGTTCTTGTCCGTCACATGTTCGCCCTTTGCATTCTCGCACAGACTGTGAAGGGCGATTTCTTTTCCTGCATAATAGATTTTAAGCAGGTGGTTTACCTCTATGACATCCACGTCCATGCCTATGTAGGCATATGGCACGGAGTAAAAGTTGCCTTCATGCACGATATGGCAGTCTGTACGCACGGTGGCGCTTCCGGATTTTGAAAAAATGAAATCCTGTGCCGGCAGTGGGGCGAGTTTCTCCTTCTCTGCTTCAAGGAATACCTTTTCCGGCTGTTTTCCTGTAGTTCCATGCTTCCTGCGGTTTGCTGTGTCGGAAAGCCACTCTGAAAGAAATCGTTGTGCTTCCTGCAGGTCTGCAAAATCACGTCCTTTGAAGCAGTTGTCCTTCACATACTTCACATTGGATTCTACTTTTCCTTTATCTGTGGGCGTGTACACCCTGCATGGATTGGGAAGGAAACCGTAATGCTGCGCAAATGCGGCATAGGTACGCTGTACGGTTGGTTCATAAAAATCTGTTTCCACAATGGCTGCTTTCAGGTTATCGATCTTCACTGTCTGTGGTACACCGCCAAAGTAACGAAACGCTTCTGTGTGGCAGCGAATAAATGTCTGCACGCTTTGGTCAAGGGTGATGGCAGCATACATATACCGGGAATAACTTAAGGACATGACGAAGACCCATGCTTTACGGGGATTTCCATTTACCTTTAGGGTTCCGATATATCCAAAATCCACCTGGGCTTCTTCACCCGGAAGAGAATGCAGCACCATGTAAGCATGGGGAATATTCCTGCGCAACTTTGCAACATAGTCACGCAAGGTGGTATAACCGCATTCTACGCCAAACTCCTTTTGCAGATCCTGATGGATACGGGTAATGGACAATTCTTTGCCTAACTGGATTTCGATGTATTCCCGGTACTCATCCAGCATGGAAGGCCATACTGAATCCTGTATTCCCTGCCCGTTTTCCTTTTGGTTCGCATCGTCTTTGAGTACTTTCCGTACCGTTTTCCGGTCAATGCCAAGCATCCGGCCAATCTGTGTTTTATTGTACCCTTTTTGGTACAATGTTTTGATAGTAGTCTTCATGTCTACCTCCAGCATAATAATTTTCCCTCCTTATGGGGAGTTATATTTGTTACGCTTTCAGTATAACGAATGGTTTAAAACTGGCATAACAAAGTGGGGAATTTTCTCCGCCAAAAGTGGGTATTTTTATTATGCCATTCACACAGCAACGGTTATAAATAAGAAAAATACAGCTGATAAAATACTTTCTAAAGTATCGTTTCCGTCAATTTCCGGATAAATGGCAACTGTTCCAATCAAAACAATAACACCGATTAAGATAGTAACAACACCAAAGGCTATCATAATGGCAAATTTCTTGTTAAAAGCATCTATTTCTTCTGTTGTATAGAAATTTTCTATAAGCGGATTCTTTTTTTCAAAATCAGAATGTTGTAAACCTTCCACAATTAAAATAGCAACAGCAATAACAAGAAAAATGAAAAATACGACGGTGGCAAATTCTTCTTTTATCTGGATGCCATTTAAAAATAACATTACAGATATGCCAAGTAAAATAAGTCCTACTCCTAAAGATATCATTTTACTGAATGAATTCATATGTTTGTCGTAATTTGCTTTGTCTTCTACATAAAGGCTGCTGATATCTTTCTGTAACATATCATCTACGCTACAATGAAACATCTGACAGATTTGTAATAGCTTATCCATTTCCGGATAAGTTGTATCCGACTCCCATTTGGATACGGACTGCCTGGATACTTCTAATTTTTCTGCTAACTGCTCCTGTGTGATATCGTTTTTCTTTCTTAAAAACTGTAAATTCTCTCCCAAACTCATAATTTTTTGTTCCTTTCATTTTTTTAATTTCATAATTTTTACAATTGTTTTGTACATGTACTGCGTGCCTGGCTTTGATTATAATTTGTTTATGAAATGTTAAATGTATTTTATGAAATCCCTCATGTAAATTCTATCAATTTTATGTTGCTTTTAAGTTTTTTCATGTTAACTTTGAGTTGCAATCCTTGTAAATAAGGCTTTTTTTCATCATATCATGAAAAAAAGGCCTATGAAAGTAAAAGTTGAAAAGATAAGTTACATATAAAAAATAAATATGATAAAATACATTTTATATGAATTATATTTCTTAATGAACAAACAATAAAAATTTTTTCAAGAATATATTAGAATGAATAAAGGTTACAAAAATGAAAAAACAGATTGAAGGACAGCTTAATCTTTTTGATTATGATTTTAATATAAAAGTAGATAAGAATATAAAACATGAAAGCGGTAATCCGATTTCTCTTTACAAGGAGTGTGTGGATTGCTGGTGTCGCGACTGTAAGCACAATGAAAAATTAGATGCGGTACCAAGAGATTTTGCAGGCGTAGAAAAACCATGTCCTGCATGTTCTTTTTGTGAAAAAGAAGAACATGCAGAGACATGTGAAATCAATTCTTATGAGAATGGATGTAAACTTCGTGCTGCAGAAGAAGGTATTATAGAATTTTGATATTATACAATTTTTTCAAAATCTTCTGCACCATGCTTACAGATTGGGCAGACAAAATCCGGAGGGAGTTCTTCTCCTTCGTAAATATATCCGCAAATAACACATCTCCATCCTTTTTGGGCAGCAGGAGCCTTTTTCGGTTTTACATTTGCATGATAGTAAGCATAGGTCATGGATTTTTCATCAGAAAGTACATCCGCATCCACGACTTCTGCCAGAAACATGATGTGGCTTCCCAAATCAAAAGAATCTATGACTTTGCAGTCAAAATATGCATTTGTATTTTGGGTAAGATAAGGAAGTTCCTGTTTTGTCATGGCAGTTGAAATTCCTGCAAATTTATCGATTTCTCTACCACTTTGAAATCCAAACTGTTCAAAAAGAGAAAAAGGTGCGCTTTCCGAAAGAACGGAAATAGCAAAAACTCTTGATTTTTGTATTAATTCACAGGTATAATTCTGTTTATTAACAGAAATAATAAGCTGTTTTGGATTATCAGCAACTTGTGTGACAGTGTTAATAATACAGCCGTTTGTTTTGCCGTCCAATTTTGTAGAGGCAACAAAAAGTCCATAAGATAATTGAAAAAATGCTTTTGAATTCATAAAAACTCCTTTCTTTCTTCTTTGATTTTCTACTGTATATTATATATTTTATTTTATACAATTTTTTATACTTTTAAAAGAGTTAAATAGATAATAAGAGGTGCTAAGATGAAATTTGCAAATGCAGAAGAAAAAAGAAAATATCTGACAGAAGCACCGGTTGAAAAGCTGGTATGTAAACTTGCCGGTCCTACCATATTAAGTATGTTGATTACTTCTTTTTATAATATGGCAGATACTTTTTTTGTAGGAAAAATTAATACACAGGCGACAGCAGCCGTCGGAGTGGTATTTTCTCTGATGGCGATTATACAGGCGGTCGGGTTTTTCTTTGGACATGGTTCCGGTAATTATATTTCCCGAAAATTAGGGGCAAAAGAAATAAAAGAAGCAGAAATTATGTCAGCAGTTGGATTTTTTCTGGCATTATTATCCGGAATTATTATCATGGTGGTTTGTCTGATTTTTATAAAGCCGTTGTCTTATGCACTTGGCTCAACCGAAACGATACTGCCTTATACGATTACTTATTTAAGTATTATCTTATTTGGTGCACCGGTAATGACTTCTTCTCTTGTATTAAATAACCAGATGCGTTTTCAGGGAAGTGCTTTTTACGCTATGATAGGTATTGTTTCCGGTGGCATTCTAAATATTATTCTGGACCCGATTCTTATTTTTGGATGTAAACTTGGAATCGCAGGAGCAGCTTTGGCAACGACCATAAGTCAATATATCAGTTTTTTTCTTCTTCTGATTCTGATAAGAAAAGGTGGAAACGTTCCGATTCGTGTAAGGAATTTCAAACTCAGTTTTCATTATTTGAAAGAAGTAATCAGAGGAGGTTTTCCTTCCTTATGCAGACAGGGACTTGCCAGTGTAGCTACGATCTGTTTGAATCATATGGCAGGCTTTTATGGGGATGCAGCAATTGCGGGAATGTCGATTGTAACGAGAATTTCTATGTTTGCCAATTCTGCTTTGATTGGATTTGGACAGGGATTCCAGCCGGTTTGCGGTTTTAATTATGGAGCCTCCAAATATAAAAGAGTATTGGATGCGTTCTGGTTCTGCGTGAAATATGCTTTTTTGTTTTTGGTTGTTGTATCGGCAGCAGGATTTGTTTTCGCACCGGAACTGGTAGCTTTATTTAGAAAGGATGATTTGGAGGTTATAAAAATCGGCACAGCCGCACTTCGATACCAGGTAGTAGTCTTTCCGTTCGGTGCTTGGATTGTTATGTGTAATATGATGCTGCAGTCGATTGGAAAAGGGTTGAAAGCATCCATTGTAGCATCTGCCAGACAGGGACTTTGCTTTTTACCGCTTATTTTTATTTTGCCGAAATTCTTTGGCTTAGCAGGAGTAGAAATCTGTCAGATGATTTCCGATATTTTAACACTTGCCATATCTGTGCCAATTGGTTTTAGTGTTATCAATGAGATGAAAAAACAGGAGAATACATAAAGATAAAATTAGAAAGGGCTGCCACACTGAATTCGTGTGACAACCCTTGTATTATTTTTTTCTATTGTGCTCCTTCAATTTCTTTCCATTGAGCTTCAATAGAAGCACAAGCTGCATCTTTGTCTAAACTTCCGGAAATATAAGACTGCATAATTTCACCAAAAGTCTGATGCCAGCTATCGGTTGAATAGCAGATAGCCAGAGGTGCTGTGCCTGCAGTTTCAGAAAGTTCATCACCCTGTTTGATGATTGCGAAGTTGCTCTCCTGTGTTGATTTAATTGGAGGTACAACACCTGCAACATCGTTGAACCATGCTTTACCATAGTCAGAAGTATACCACCAGTTTACAAAATCTAATGTCTGCTGTAATACTTCAGAATCTTTGTATACATGAAGAGACTGGTCGGAACCGGAAATAACCTGACATTGTGCCGGATCATCCGTTACAGGATATCCATTAAAACCAATCTGAAGTTCAGGATCAATTGAGAGAGAATCTGCTTCAATCCATGCACCCTGTCCAACTACCATTGCAGCTTTTCCGGTACCAAAAGCAGAAAGCTCACCATCCAGTGCTGTTTCTAACGGTTTATCATCGCCATATTTTACTGCCAGGTCGATAAAGTTGAAGAAATTGTTATACAATTCCGGATAATCGGATACTTTAGCTTCTCCATTTTCAAATTTTGTAACAAGAGAAGCAACATCTTCTCCGGCATTTGCTGCAGCTGCATCTAAATAATGCTGCCATACATGTTTGAATACCCACCATTCATTAAAGCCTGTTGTAAATGGCTGATAACCTGCTGCAGAAAGGGTTTCACAGGCTTTTTCCATTTCCGATACGGTGGATGGAAATTCTGTAATACCACATTCTTCAAAGATAGCTTTGTTGTATACGATACCGAAGTAGTTACCTTTGATAGCAATACCGTATAAACCATTACCGTCTTCAGGAGATTTCATGGATTCTGCAACGCTGTCCTGAATGGTATCTCCAAGCGGCTGTCCGGTCAGGTCAAAGGAATATTCCTTATAAACATCGATTTCTTTACCGGATGTAGAAGAAAAGATATCCGGTACCTCGCCTGAATTAAGTTTTGCTTTTAACAGGGTCGGATAATCATTTTGAGTTGTTTCATAGTTGATTGTTACATTTGGAGCTACTTCTTTGTATGCTTCAATCAGCTGATTGATAGCATCTGCATATTCCGGAGAACTGATAAACATGTAAATTTCACATGGTTCATCAGAAGAAGCAGTTTCCTCCGTTGCTGTTTCATTTTCTGTTGTCTGTTCCTGTTCTGCTTCGCCTGAATTGTCGGTTGTAGCTGTGTTTTCTGATGCATTGGAACCACAGCCTGCAAGTAAAGATATTACCATAGCACTGCTTAACAGGACACTGATTAATTTCTTTTTCATGGAATTTATTCCTCCTTTTCTTCCCGTTTAAGCTACGGGTAGCTTATCATTTACTCTGCTTTGATTACAGAGATAAATTGCATAATTTGTTTTATCCTTTAACGGCACCTGCTACAACACCTTCTACAATATATTTTTGTAAAAGAATAAACACAATGATTGATGGAACAACTGCCAGAACCATCGCTGTTAATGCATAGTTCCATTTTGTATTCATCTGTCCTACGAAGGTATATGCTGCCAAAACGAGGGTTTTCGTATCATTATTGCTGTTTACCATTAAGAGCGGCAGCAGAAAATCATTCCAAATCCACATGACATCCAGTACAACGACAGTAACAGTAACGGATTTTAAAAGCGGAAAGATAATCGATACAAAAGTCCTTGCTGTTGAAGCACCGTCTATGATGGCACTTTCATCCAATTCCTTTGGTATGGTCTTCATAAAATTATAAAAAATGAAGGTTGCCATCGGGATACCAAATCCCCAGTACTGAATCCCAAGTCCAATTTTACTGCCGGAAAGATGAATAATATTCATAGCTTTCAGCAAAGTGATCATAATGGTCTGAAATGGAATGAGCATTGGTGTAATAATAATGGTATAAGCAATAGAAGAATATTTTCCCTTGTGACGGTCTAAAATATAGGCGGCCATAGAAGAAAATAAAACGATTCCCACAATGCCTATTACTGTAATGATCAGGTTATTCCGAAACAACAGCAGATATTTCATGTTTTTAATGACATAAGTATAATTTGATAAATCCAGTCTGGAAGGAAATGCCAGTACATTTGCTATAATTTCGCCAAATGGTTTAAAGGAATTCATAAACATCAGATATACCGGATAAATATAAATACCGGCAATGATTACAAGGCAGATAATCATAATGATTTTGCTTATTAATTTTTTCTTTTTCAAAGTCATTATAAATCCACCTCCTTCTTGTTAAATCCTTTTAATACCAACTGAGTTACTATCAGGACGAACAGAAAATAAATAATGGATTGTGCGGCACCTGTTCCATAATGATTGTTGGTAAAAGCTTCTTTGTATATCTGCATGGTAACGCTGTTTGTCGCCGTTCCAGGACCGCCTTTGGTCAGTGCCAGAATAATATCAAATACTTTTAAGCCGTTTGTCAGGGACATAAAAATACAGGTGGTAAAAGAAGGTCCCAGTAGCGGAAGTGTAACCCGGAAGAACTTCTGTCTTCCGTTTGCTCCGTCTACAATTGCTGCTTCCAGTACATCTTGGGGAACAGCCTGTAAACCGGCTATGTAGAGAACGATATAAAAGCCAAGTGATTGCCATACACCGACAAAAGCGACGGAGAAGAAAACTAAATTATTATCTCCCAGCCAGCTGTAATTCCAGATATTCCAATTAGTTATTTCATATAGTTTTTCAAAGCCGCTTGTAAAGATAAATTTCCATATAAATCCTACAATAGTCATACTCATAATATATGGAATAAAAAAGATTCCGCGAAAAAGATTTGCCAATTTAAATTTCTTGGTTAATATGACAGCAAGCGCAATCGCAAACACATTTGAGAATATGACAAATACAATCGTATATTTTGTAGTGAACCATAACGAATCCAGAAAATCTCTGCTTTCTAAGAAAATGGTTTTAAAGTTTTTCAATCCGATGAATGTTGCATCTTTAGAGATACCGTTCCATTCCGTTAAGGAATAATATCCACTCATAACGAAAGGAATATACATCATCATGCATACCAGAATAATGGCCGGTGCAGAAAATAATATGGTTTCTATTTGTCTTTTTGTTTTCCTTTTCACATTTATCCCCTTCCTTTTCTGATATTGTTTATTTATATTATATATTTGAACAATTTTATGGAAAATGGAATTATCAGAACAATTTGTTGCAAAAAATTGAACAAATATATTTCAATAATTGAGTTATTTTTATAAATAATGTATAGTATTTAAAGGGGAGAAAATTATGAAACTTATAAATTTACATGAATTTAAACAAATATGGAAGTTAAAATGTAAAACTTTTTTGAATAAAATGACCCTTTGGTTTCAGTTAGTCTTGTTTATGACACTGGTTATTTCCATGATTACCTTTATTCAGATTTATAGGGAATATACTTCTACCCGCAGTACCACGATTCGGAACCTTACGGATACGACGGAAAAGCTTTTAGAGCTTGAAACAAAAAATCTGGAAAATTATCTTTCTGATCTTGCCAATTTCTGTATTCTTCCCTGTTATGATTTCAGGCTTACGAAGATGATTGAGCAGAAAAGTTCTTTTACCGATGATCAGCTTCAATATATAAAAGAGCAGATGTATTACTATTATTATACCAGAGGCGATATCGACGATTATCATATTTTTCTGCTGAACCAGAATCTTTCCATAGGGAGAGGCATGAGGCAGCAGCGTATTACAGTATCATCTTGTGATATTTCGGCTTTAAATGACATTTATGAAACTTGTGTGAACAACCGGCATAATCATGTTATTTATCCGGCAGAGAATCCTAATTCTTTTTTTACTTACTATCATACTATGATACGGATTCAGGATAGAAATCCTCAGGCACTGGTTAAAATTCAGGTAGACCGTTCTTATTTGAACCAGTTGTTACCCAACCATTCGGAGCATGGAGAATTGCTTTTGCTGTCCGATCAAAATGGAAATCTGATTTATTCGAGCAGGGATTCCATGATAGACAGCAGTGAGGATTTGAAAGATATTCTTACAACCTTGCAGACACATAGAAGTGGATATGAAACCGTTATGATTTCCGATGAGGAATATTTGTTCATTACTTCGGGAAATGTGGCAGACGATATTCAATTATTGTCTTTTACACCCCTTTCCTATATTGATTCTCAGATTGGACATATTCGCAGTTCCCTGATTATAAGCGGTATTTTTATCTGGTTATGTGCGATTTTACTAATCAATATGTTTATACGCTTTTTAACTAATCCACTGAAGGTTCTTTCAAGACAAATGGAACGGACCGGAAGCGGCGATTTTCATACCATGATTCATACAGGCGGCAGCCGTGAAATTACGGAATTGTCCCAGAGTTTTAATTCTATGGTTATTCATATTGATGAGTTGATAAAGCGTACTTATCTGGCCGAGCTGAGTGAAAAAAATGCACGCCTTACGGCATTGGAGGCACAAATAAATCCACATTTTCTGTATAATACATTACAGGCAATATCGACCGAGGCATTGTTGAATGACCAGCCCAAGATTAATAAGATGATTACTTCCTTAGCCTCCAATTTACGTTATACCATCAAAGGTGGTGATCTGGTTTCGTTAAAGCGGGAAATGGAATATGTACGTGATTATATTTATCTTCAAAAAATGCGTATGGACCATAATCTGACAGTGCAGATTGAAATACAACCGGAAACGGAAGAATGTCTGATTCCTAAAATAAGCATTCAGACATTAGTAGAAAATTCTATTATACATGGTATCCGTCCGGAAACAGGTTCCATTGTGATACAGATTTCTTCAAAAAGGATAGATGATAATATTGTTATAAGTGTATTAGACAATGGTTGCGGTATTTCTAAAGAACAGCTCTCCGTTTTGTATTCGGATTTTGAAGAGCAGGATAAAAGCTGTACAAATGGTGGTATTGGCCTTGTTAATCTTTATACAAGACTTAAATTACTTTATACAAAGCCTGCTGATTTGACGATACATACGGAATATGGAAAATATACGGAAATTATATTAACATTGCCTATTACATGAAAAGGGGAGTGAGCATACATGTATAAAGCATTAATTATAGATGATGAAAAACCCGTTCGGATTGCTATCAGTAAACTTGGTCACTGGGATTATTATCATATCAAACTTCCTGAAATGACCTCAAACGGAGTGGAAGCATTGAGCGCTATGCGAGAAATTCGTCCGGATCTGGTTTTTGTTGATATGAATATGCCGATTATGGATGGCTGTACTTTTCTGGAAAAGGCTTCCGCGGAATTTCCGGACAGTCAGTTTATTGTAATTAGCGGTTATGATGATTTTACATATGCCCAGCGGGCCATTCACTATGGGGTAACGGATTATCTTTTAAAACCGATTGTTGAAGAAGAACTGAATTGTGCCATTGAAAAAGCAATTCTGCATATTAATCCTTCTGAAACTTTCGGGCAGGATGATTTTGAGAAAAGTTGTATTTCGCCGGAAGAAGTTATTTCTATTATAAAGGATTACATAGACAGTAATTATTGTACCAATATTAAAATTACCATGTTTGCGGAAAAATATTTTTTTTCCATCGAGTATCTTACGAAGCTTTTTAAAAGCAAATATGGATATAGTATTTATGAATATGTATTAAAGCTGCGTATGGAGCGAGCCAGAAAACTTCTTTCTAATGAAGAAAATAAAATTATCGATATCGCAGAACGGCTCGGTTATACAGATAATCATTACTTTAGCAAAGCATTTCGAAATTATTATGGCATTTCGCCGTCACAGTATCGTAAACAATGTCTGGAAGAAGAAAGACAACAGTAATCGGTAAAATGCAGTTTGTTAAAATGTAGTTATAAGAAACGCAGGTCATAGGCCTGCGCTTCTTTTTGCAAAAAATACGGAAAAATTAAAGTTCCGGATGTGCATTTGTTCTGCTTTTGTATTTACTTTCTGGTAATAAGAATAAATCCAACCCTCTTCTTTGATTTCATTCCAGGATTTATTCCATAAAAAGCGATTTTCCTCTTTATCTAACAGAACAGGGGCAGCATCCAGAGAAAGACGGGTTAAATATCTCTGGCTGTCATATATATCATATTCGTCCAGATAACTGATATGCGATGGTGTCAAATTATACTTTGCAATCCAGTAATCGGGATGGGAAAAGGAAAGTCCGATGTAAAATACAGTTGTAATTGCCACACTGTAAAAAAACAGGGGAAATTTCTGGTAATGGATATAAATGGTAACACCAAGCATCAGAAGAAAAATGACAACAAGTGCCCATAAAACAAAAATTCTTAAAAAGGTCAGGTTATATCTTGCAATGTACATAAACATTCTAAGCGCACTGGATAAAATCATGATAAAGGTACATCCGCTTATAACAGTAAGAATCATTTTTAAGATCTTATTGTCTTTAAACCTGCTTATGAAAAAAAGTACCAGTATCAGGTTTATCAGGCAGACAGCTAATAATTGAAAAAATCCCTGTCTTGCATAGGAAGAATAAGTATACCCTTCCGGAAGCTTCAGATTTCCGATAAAGAGATAGAGAATCTGTATCATACTGAAGACCAGGTATAAAACAGAGAGCATTCCTGTAATGACAATACCGATAATCGGTTCGGATGTTCTTTTATCGGTTACGCTTTCTTCCACTGTTTTTTTGCATAAAGCCGACAGAAGGGCATAGGAGAAAAAGAAAACAACTACCACCGAAAAACCGACTTTAAATATATCCCGGAATGGGATATCAAAGGAAAATAATCTCTTAACTAAGTTTTGGAAAACAACATCGGCGCTGCAAAGTAATAATGTTATAAGAAGAAGCAGTGGTATGGAAAGAGCAATGCCAATTAAAATATAGTAAAAAGTATTGTTTTTTTCCTGTTTTTTCAATTTTTGGGCATCAAAAAAAGAAGTCAGGTCCATCAAAGGGCATACTAAGCATACAAAGGCACTTCCGGTAGTATGAAAAATTGCCCCAATGTATTTCGGAAGATTCCAGTTGGTATCCTGATAGACGGTATGAAGAATCAGAATGAAAGAAAGCAGGAAAATACCTGTTTTGTTCATCCATAATAACTGGGGAGAATCCGTACAACAGTTAGAGATGCCAAGCAAAACGATACTAATTACATAGAAAAGACTGTCTTTTTTGCATGGAACCCCTAACCTTTTCATAGAGAAGAAAAAATAGCAAAGGGTTCCTGCGACGAAAAAAGGATAGGTAATCCCGGAAGCATTCTTATAAAGGCAAAAGGTGTAAAAAAGTGCATAAAGAATAGTGGTGATGCTGAAAAGAGAAAATTGCTCTTTCATGCGTATGGTTAAAATAGTCTGGTTCATAGAAGGTACTCCTTTCTTAGTTGAAGTGTTTCTGTAAATTATTTTATAATGAATCATTTTCCTGATTGGAATCTTCTTCATCTTCTACATATTGAATGATGTCACCGGGCTGACAGTCTAAGGCTTTGCAGATGGCTTCCAGAGTTGAGAAGCGGATTGCTTTGGCTTTATTGTTTTTTAAAATAGAAAGATTGGCAAGGGTAATATCTACTTCGTTTGCAAGCTCGGTCAGACCTTTCTTGCGCATTGCCATTATTACATCTAGGTTAATTCTGATAGACATGTTAATCTCCATTTCTGTATTTTTTATCTACAATCAATTGCATGTAAATAATATATATTTACAAATTATGTGTGTAAAATCAGATGGTTAAATCGTTTTCTAATTTGTAAGTGACGGCTTTATCAAACACACCGGCCAAAACCTTGCTGAATAATCCGGCAATGACAAAAACAAGAATGGTAACCAGCACGCCGGGAGTGATATAGATAAATAACCGGCAGGCAATGATGACAGCAATAAAGAAGCTATAAATACTCATTCTTTCGAGACTCTTCACATTCTCTCGGATAAAACAGTTGTCTTCTAACACAGAGCGGAACATTTTGCGCAGCTCGTGAATAATCAGAACGGCAAAGATTCCGGCAAGGAAAAAGACAACGAGCAGAGAATAATAATTCTCAGCAAAGTAAGAATTGAACTTTCCGTAAATTCTAATACTGAGAGGAAGTGTGAATGTAACAACGAATCCCGAATAGTACATGAAATCTAAAAGATATTTTGTAAATAAAGTCAGTTTATCCTTCATGGCAAATCTCCTTTGTTTTTTTCTTTTTCCATAATATAACATGGTAATTTATGAAAGTCAATAAATATTTATTGTTTTTCAATAAATATTTATTTTTTACCAATAATAAATAGTATATAGTAAAAACAATGTAATTTATTGTAAAAAATAAATAAAAAATGTTGAAATGTAAAAGAAAAATGGTAAAATATGACTATAAGAATAATAATTATATTATCTACATAGTAGTGGGAAGGAGAGTTATTAACATGAAAAAATATTTTTGTAATCCTTGTGGCTATACTTATGATCCAGAAAAAGGTGATCCGGAGCATGGAATTAAACCCGGTACGGCTTTTGAAGATCTTCCGGATGATTGGGTTTGCCCGATTTGCGGCATCGATAAAAGTATGTTCCAGCCTTGCATCGACAATTATAACTAATTTTATGTTATGTGCGAAAGAGTGTATGAGGGAAATCTTATACACTCTTTTTTTAAATTTTCTTTCTTCAAAAAATAGTGTAAAATTATCATTATGAAAAGGAAAAGGAGGAAAGAAAAAGAATATGTATATAGCATCTGAGAAAAGATATGATGACATGATTTATAACCGCTGCGGAAACAGTGGTTTGAAGCTTCCGGCAGTTTCCCTCGGTTTTTGGCATAATTTTGGGGATGAAGCCAATTATGAAAATATGAAGCAGATGTGTTTTACCGCATTTGACAATGGAATTACACATTTTGACCTGGCTAATAATTATGGACCTGAGCCGGGAAGTGCCGAGAAAAACCTTGGTCTCATTTTGAAGGAGAATTTTCAAAGCTATCGGGATGAGCTGATTATCAGTACGAAAGCCGGATATGGAATGTGGCCCGGTCCTTACGGGGATTTTGGCAGTCGAAAATATCTGCTTGCCAGTCTGGATGCCAGCTTAAAGAGGATGGGACTTGAATATGTAGACATCTTTTATCATCACAGAATGGATCCGGAAACACCGCTAGAGGAAACCATGGGTGCTCTTGCAACCGCGGTAAACAGCGGAAAGGCATTATATGTAGGACTTTCCAATTATGATGGGCCGACATTGGAAAAGGCAGCCGCGATTTTAAAGGAAATGCGGGTACCGTTTATTATCAATCAGAATAGCTATTCTATTTTTAACCGGACAATTGAACAGAATGGATTGAAAGAAACCTCGAACAATCTCGGAAAAGGAATCATTTCTTTCAGTCCTCTTGCGCAGGGCATGCTCACAAACCGCTATTTGAACGGTATTCCAAAGGACAGCCGCATAGCAGGAAACAGTGTGTTCTTAAATCAGGATGCCTTGACGGAAGAAAGATTGAAGCAGATTCGTGCATTAAATGAACTTGCAGCCAGGCGTGGACAGACATTGGCAGAAATGGCACTTGCCTGGATTTTGAAAGACGGCAAAGTTACCAGTGTCTTAATCGGTGCATCCAAACCGGAGCAGATTATTGATAATATCGGTGCCTTGAAGAATACTTCCTTTACAGAGGAAGAACTTCGTAAAATTGATGAAATCAGCCTTGGATGATAAAGTTTTATTTAACATTGCATTGTTTCAATGAAATTTTTCTTATGGCGGCAGATGGTAAACAGTGTGCGGGAGTGTTTTTTCTTATCCTCTGCGATATCCTGTAAATCATCGGCCAGCTGCAAGATAAGACCAAAGCACAAATAAAAGAAACGTTCTTCTTCCGTAATAGAAGAAAGATCAAAATCCATACTGAACATGTAATCTAAGAATACGGAAAGACCGCCTTTATAGATGGAAATACGAAGGATTTCCTCTTTGGTAAGTTTTTTTGTACCAAAACGATGTATTTGAAGAATGCTTTTTTCCTGCGCTTCTAACATAAGAAGCAAAAGGAAAGAAGCATCTTTTTGTCTGTCTGCATCGTCGGAGTAGTGATTCAGCACGAGTTTAAGAAGCTGCTTTGTTTTTTCTTCATAATCATTCTGAGGGTAAGTTTCTTCTCCTGAAAGTGTCTTACGAATCAGGTTGTTATAAGAATTCTTATCGGTATCTGTTCGATGCAGTTCATCAATATAATTATCGGTATAAGGGTAAAGCAGGCTGTAGCCCAATATGGTATCCCGACAATTCTGGCACTTTCCCTGCAAATTAACAATCATGGCATAAATCAGGTAATTACGCATCGCCTGCCAGATATTTTCCATAGAAAGTGTTTCATCAAAGGCTTTTGCTTTTTCTACAAAATTTTCTATATTTTCTTCAAATTCCTGAAAAAGATCCGCAGAAATATGTTTTTTGATATGAAGAATGTTTTCCTCTTCAAGCATCTTAAACATTTTCTTTTTCATTTCCTCTTTTTGCTCTATTGAAGGATTCTGTGGCAAAGACCGCATGGTATTACGAAGCTTGTCTACAAATTTGTCGTTGGCAATTCTTTCTTCCGGTGAAAAGGTTTGTAAAAAATCCGGAAAAGTATCCGGCATAGAGTACCATTTGGGAACAATCTATTCAAAACAGACAGAGCAAAGCTGTTCTTTTGTAATCATAAAGAATCTCCTGAATAAAATTTCGGTACATTCTGTCTTACTGGCTATATTTCCAAAAGCAGTCCGATCGGACAATGGTCGGAACCCATAATATCCTTGTAAATAAAAGCATCCTGTAACTTTTCTTTGAGACAATCGGACACGATGAAATAGTCAATACGCCATCCCGCATTCTTTTCTCTTGCATGAAAACGGTAAGACCACCAGGAATAAGCACCTTCCAAATCCGGATAGAAATAACGGAACGTATCGGTTAAACCGGACTGCATAATGGTTGTGAATTTAGCCCGTTCTTCATCGGTAAAGCCTGCATTTTTGCGGTTGGTTTTCGGATTTTTCAGATCGATTTCCTTATGAGCAACATTTAAATCGCCGCAGAAGATAACCGGTTTTGTTTTCTCCAGATTTTTGATATAAGCAAGGAAATCATCCTCCCACTTCATACGGTAGTCCAGTCTTGCAAGACCATCCTGAGAATTTGGGGTATATACGGTAATAAAGTAAAATGCAGGAAACTCCAGCGTAATCACACGTCCCTCATGGTCATGTTCTTCGATACCGATACCGTAAGAAACGCTAAGAGGTTCTTCTTTTGTGAAAATAGCAGTGCCGGAATATCCCTTTTTCTCTGCATAATTCCAATATTGATAATATCCCGGAAGGTCTAAAGAAATCTGTCCCTCCTGCAGCTTGGTTTCCTGCAAGCAGAAAATATCGGCATCTTCTGCCTGAAAGAAATCCAGAAAACCCTTCCCCATACAAGCTCTTAATCCATTTACATTCCAAGAAATCAATTTCATTCCCGTTTCCTCTTTTCTTATGAAGTCTTTTTTATTCCGGATAATATTCCAGAATATCTTTTTCCACAATCTGCTTAGCAAGCTTACGCATATTGTCGATTCGTTCCTTATAGTTTTCTTCGGTCAGACGGTTTTCTCCGGCAATCAGTTTATCACAGATAATCTGGTTAATATCTTTGGAAAAATGAATCATATCCATATAGTTATCCAGATTGGTAATAATCTCTTCTTCATCCTGATAATAATAAATTTCCACATTGTCGTAGGCAAGCAGAGCAGCAATAGCCTGTTCCTCATTATACAGGCAGCTTTCCAGTTCGCCACCCCGGTAAGCATCGTCCCACCAGAGCATCGAGTAAGGCGGAAAGAAAAATTTAAAGGTGGTTTCCGGGTGAGCTTCGACTTGTCTTGTAAGAAGGGCTATGTTTCCGGTAAGTTCGTTTTTATAGGTGTCTTTCTCTTTCATTGGTGCAACAGAGGACTTTCTTCCATACATACCGGTTGTCAGGTCCGCCCCGAAATACTTCCACTGCGCCCAGTTGTAGGAATTTCCCTCATCATAATCGCTTTTCATGGAAAATGCCAGCATATAGGGGATTTTTTCCATCAAAACATCTTTGTTTAACACATACTGGGCATCGTTGAATACGTTGGTATCGTACAGATACATAGGGCATCCGGTGGATTCATAAGTAGTCTGTGTACTTGCAGACAAGGAGGACGGATCGATATTATAGAAGACATATTCCAAATCATGAGTTTCATATGCCACATCTAAGAGGTAGCATAAATCGGCTGTTGCACCATAGGAGCGGATTGCCTTAATTGTATTACAGTCAAAGCCTTCATTGAACCAGTTATTGTTGTAATTTTCACAGACAGAGGAGCCTACAATCAGGCTGTCATAATCAAAGTTGCGCAATGTTCCGACACATTGGTATTCCTTATCGGTGAGAACGCTTTTTAAACCGGGCAGAGGCTTGTGGTATTGATAAAAAGGGTCAAATATTACCACAAGAGCAATGACAAATACTAACAAACCGGCACTTCTTATGAAAAAAGATTTGATAAATTTTTGTTCCATACAATTCCTCCATGCCATGTCCTATGGCATTGTTGTTACCATACGCTAAAAATTAAAATACAAAAAGGTGCTGACCTGTGATAAGGAAATAACACACCATACAAAAATGATAGAAACCATCCAGCATTTGTTGGAAGTCATATTGCCGTCTTCTGTGATTTCCAAAGCATTTTTCCGAAAAATCATAAAGAAAGATAATGCCAGGAAGAAGAAAAGCAGCAACAAGAAAGCATATTTTACCATTTCCGGAGCAATAAGCTCCAAAGCCTGTTTAATTATATAAAATTCCGGAATATCCAGTTTATAAGCTACGTCAAATATTTTTCCGGTATATTGGAAAGAAAACAGGTTTTTAAATAATTGAATGGCACCTGCCATGCTTTCACTCCGGAAGAAAAATAAGGACATATTGAAGACACTGAAGGTAAAAATCCAACCAAGCCATGCAGGAATATGAAACCGGGCCGGATGCTTTTCTTCTCTTCCTTTGATTCCTACGATTCCCAGATTATCCCAGACAACTAAGAGTCCCTGTATTACACCCCAGACAACATATGTCCACGCCGCACCATGCCATAGACCGCTTAACAAAAAAATAGTAAAGGTGTTGATGGCAGTACGAAGTTTTCCTTTTCGGCTGCCGCCAAGCGGGATATATACATAAGTGATAAAAAAGCGTGACAGCGTAATGTGCCATCTCTGCCAGAATTCTTTGATACTGCAGGCGCGGTACGGAGAATTGAAATTGACAGGCAGGATAATATTGAACATTCTGCCGAGTCCCATAGCCATATCGGAGTAACCACTGAAGTCAAAATATAACTCAAATGTATAAGCAAGAATAACAACAACCGTAGAAAGAGCATCCAGGCTGAAGGTCTGTGCAAAGCCATAGTTAACAACCAGTGCCAGCACATCGGCAAGGAGCACTTTTTTACCAAGACCGAGCGTAAATAGTGTGATGCCTTTGGCAAAATTTTCAGAATTAAATTTCCGGTTGGAAATGTCCTCAAACTGGGGAATCATTTCTTTGTACAAAACAATCGGTCCTGCAACTAATTGCGGGAAAAAGGTAACAAAGGTTACATAGTTTATAAAAGAGTAATGCTCCGCTTTTCCCAGACAACGGTCAATGATAAAAGAAAGCTGCTGAAAGGTAAAGAAACTGATACCAAGCGGCAGCAGGATATGTTTCAGCTGAAAATCCGTATGGAATGCCAGATTGATGTTTTCAAAGAAAAAGTCATAATATTTGAAATAAAATAAGAGCCCGAGATTAAAACTTATTCCGGCAATCAAACCGATACGGTTTGTCCATCTTTTTTTGGAAAAAGTAAGCAGATAGCTCAACAAATAATTGACCGCAATACTGGCTAAAATAATAGCTAAATAATAGAAATTAAAATAACCGTAAAACCATAAAGACATACCGGCGAGAAAAACTTTAGCCAGTTCGTAATGCTTATAATGATTTAACCCATACCAGCCAAACAGCGTGATAGGCAAAAATATAAAAATAAATAAAAAAGAATTAAATAACATAATCGCTCCAAATCTGTTTCTTCTTAAAATCCAGTATGACCTTTCGCTTGGTATAGTATACCAAATACGGAAAAGGGTTACAATGGATAATAAAAGAGGAATTCTCGAAATGGAGGAAAATGATGAAAAAATTTTTATGTACGATTTTGATAGGTGGTTTATTGACATTTGCTTTAACAGGATGTGGAAACGACAACCCGGAAGGTGAAATGGTAAAAAGAGAAGAATCTTCTACATCACAAAGACAGGAAAAAGGAGTGACGACAGGAAGCTCTTATGTAGAGAACAGGACTTTTCCGACTCTTTCCGAATTGCAGAAGAGTGTAAAAGAAGAAATGGGTGAACATTATTGGCCGGAAATGACTTTGTCGGAAAAAGAACTGGAAGAAAAGACAGGGATAACACCGGATATGTATGTGGAATTTCTGGCAGAGAAGCCGGTTGCGGATTCAGATATTGATACGATGATTATTATTCATGCCAAAGAAGAATATGTAGGGGAAATTGAGCAGGCATTGGAGGCTTACCGAAGCAGGATAATCGAAGAAAATGAAGAATATCCACAGAACTTCGGTAAGGCACAGGCATCCCGCATGGAAACGATAGAAAATTATATCTGCTTCGTACAATTAGGTGCGGATACGACGGTAGTTGCCGACAAAGGAGAGGATGAAATCATAGCCTATTGTCAGGAAGAAAACGAGCGTGCACTTTATGTCCTCGAAAAAGAGATTTTGGAATGAAGAAGTAATACCCAGATTCCTATAAATAGTATACTTACTACTATTTCCAATAGGAATCCTGTTTTACATAATCCATTCTCATAGGTCACAAAGACTTTGCCACACATATTCTTTGTGTTCAGAGCAATCGTTCCGTTACCCATATCTGTAACAGCAAGGGGATGCATTGTTCCATCATTTTTTTCAAGATATGCTTTCAAATGACTGTTATAGGCGAATGATAGAAAATAGCTTCCCGGTTCTGTCACCTCAAAGGAAAGGGTCTGCATATTTTCATCGATAAGATTTACACATTCCTGCTGGTCATTTATGCACAGACTATTGACACCGGATAAAGTAATCACATCATAATTTTTATTCAGACGTTCTACCCGTTCCACATCAATTTTCGGTAATTGATCAAGCAGTTCTATAATGGATTTCTCATAATCATAGGTTTTTGGCGGAATCTTTCGACCAATCATCATCTGATTGGGTTCACTGTCGTTTCTTTCAATCAACAAATATTTAACACTATTGCCTATTAATTGTTTTTGTACCCGGTCCGGTTGGTCTGTCAGAGAGAGATAAAAATTCTCTGTCCCGTCCGCATTGGCATATACTGTGAAAAACTCGTTCTCGGTATAGATTGCATCAAACTGCGCCAACTGTTCATCGGATGCGGCAATTTCATAGCCCGCCAGAGAAAATGCACCTATACTGGTGGCAAAATTTTTGGTCAGATTTTTAGCGCAGTCAAAGCACTCATCGTTGACCTTTTGATATTTTAAAAAGGTAGCGGTCCTATAGTTTTTATAATCGATTTCTTTTTCTGCAAGCATCTCTACTGCGTCTGCTTTTTCTTCCGTAAAAGTGCTTTGAATACGCATATCGTATAATGCTTTTACTTCTCCGATAGTATAATAGGAATTTCCGATTCCGATGCACACGAAGACAGCTGTTAATCCGATTGCTATTTTCTGCAAGTATTGTCGATTTTTTGCTATAATGAAAGCGGCAAGCAAGTTCAAAAGTGGTGCAACCACGAAAATTACCTTAAAGAGATATCGGAAACTGCCAATAACCGGCATTCGGCTCAAAAGCAAAGCGATAAGTCCTTCTTCCATAAAGGATAAGAAAAAGAGCAGTGCTATTACGCAGCCAAACAGCATCTGTTTCGTCAGACTCATTCTGGTGGCTGTTTCATACAGAGTATGGAAACCATTTACAAGAAATCGAAGTTGGTCCGATACTTTCGTGGAATTGACCAAAGATGCTTCTTTATATTGATGAAGCAGACTGCGTATCCAAGCAATCAGCGCGATGACAAGTACCGGGAATACAGCGCCCATATACAGTACCAGATTATCTCTGCGGCTCATTACATTGGCACTAAGAAAAGAAAATGTCTGATTCCATCTGTGCAGGATGCCATGTGGAATGACAGAATGGAGCAGCAGACTGAATAGATAAATGGGATAATCAAAAAAGTTTTCCTGTTTTCCAAAATTACCGGAGGCTTGCAGAAGCAGAGCGATTAACGGCATAGATAATAACAGGCCCGTAAGGATATTAGTGCACATAAGGAAAAAATAGCGATACTTTTTCAACAGTACCATGACTAGGCATAAAATACCAAACAGCATATAGTGATAGCAGGCATACTGCGCATTACCAAGATACAAATCCATGGACAGAACAATACCACAGGCAAAATAGCCTATCCGCTGCTCGGAAAGAACCAGAAATATATAAAGCAGTAATGGTATCATGAAATAATTATTATACACATAATACCAATAATAGAAATTTACAAAACACCCTGCAGTACAATAGGAAAGGGTCATAAAAATTGCTTGTTTTTCATCACATCCGATTTTATGGCAAAGCAGATAAAAAAAGCTGTTTCCCATAAGAAAGAATAGCATGATGTATACCGTAATAGTCGATAAGTGAAATGGAGTATAATGAGCGACACAATAAGAAAGCAGCATAAAAGGATTCATAATTCCATAATATCCCTGTTCTGCAATTGACATACCCTTCATCTGGTAAAAATCATAATAATAGATTTTTCCTTCCAAAACATCTTCATACGCTTTTTCCATGACAGGGTACCACTGTGTCCGGTTATCATCTATTAAAAAAGCTTCTTCATTAAATCCCGTCCATATCCAGAGCAATAGAATGCTAAACAATAAAACTATCGGCAATCCATATCCGGTTTTTCTTTGTTTTCCCATTTTACTTTTCCCCTTTGATTACAGGTTATGCACTTTGACTTCTTCTAATCCGGTTTCCTGCAGCAGTGATTTTTTGATATAAATATAATTTCTATGATATTCTGCAACATTTTTCCAGATTTTTTCATCCGGTGCATAGTATACCAGTACATAGTCCTGTATGTTCAATTCTTCCGGACTATATAGTTCGTTTAATTCCGGTTTCATCAAAAGGATGTCCGGATATCCTTCTGTTTTCCATATTGCATATGCATAGTCATTTTCGTTTTTATCTGCCCGTATATGAGTAATATAATTTCTGTCATTTCTGCCAAAGTTAAAGTTATATACTATGTTTTCCGGAAAGTAAGGTGCGATTTCGACCGCTCCGTAGCAGAAATTAACATCTGTTGAGAGAGTTTCCCCATTTTCTTTTTGCACAATATCCCACTGTGCCATAATCCGATACCGGTCAAGTTGCTCACTTTTTATGAATTCAGCCATACTACGTCCAGCCGAATATTCTTTTCCTATATCGAGTACACATGCTGATATGGTCCAGGATAAAGATATACACAATGACAAACCTACAAAAAGTTTTGCTGTTTTTACAAAGGATACAGGAATATCGGGTTTTACTTCTTCGTGGAATTTCTGAGGATTTTCCAGAGAAATCCATATCCAGAAAATCAGGAACAGAAGACCGATTCCAATATGGTGCAAAGACACATACACAGAAGAAGCAAACACAGCAAACATCAGATAAGGAACTATAAAAAGGCATAAGCTATTCTTTTTTATGCCAAAGTAGACAATCAATCCCCATATCAAAATTCCAATCATGCATCCGCTTAACAACGACAGCCACGATAATGATGCCGTAGATAGGTAACCATAATCAGAAAATACATTGGTCATTGTCACATCTGCCGGAAGGATCACTATCATATAAAGCAGTCTTTTCCAAAAGGGATTAGCTATTTCCTGTCCCGCAACGATTTCCATTGCATAGGTATCTTTTCTTGGCATAATCTGTAAAATAACCATAATTGCTGCAAGAAGAAGACCGGATAAATACAATATACGCCTGTCGCAAATAATTTTTTTTAAACGAAGTTGTGTCGGATATTTCTGATGCCATATCTCTAAAAGCCATACAGCCGAAATTCCTCCGGCAAGGACAATACCATAAGCATTTGTCATACACAAAAGAAGCAAAATACTCACATAACGCCCTGGAATTGTATTTCTATCCTTATGGACAATGGCAAGAAGTACAAATTCCAGAAGCATTACACAGTATACCCGCGAAATAACACCGTACTGGTAAAAGAAAAAATAGGTAAAGGGTAATAAAATTCTAACGAATATTGGAAAGGGAGCATTTCGGAGAATCAGATATACTGCTGTTCCGGTAAATATAAGACTGATCAGGGTAAGTGACAGTTCATAAGGTGCCCCTGCTTTGGCAAAGGGCATTAATATCAGATGCCACAGTGGAGGATGACCTTCATAATGAGGTACTTGTGTCAGAAGGGTTTGTAAGGATGCACTTCTGGCAATCTGCCATGCCTCTGCCTCATCAAAAAATGGTTCATGCACAATCGCCATAAGCAGATGTAGTATGGCATATACCAATACTACGGCAGCAGCCATATATTTTCTGGGAATGTTTTCCAGTTTTCTGTTTATATCCATCAGATATTTTTGTATTCTCATAAGGAGTACTATCCTTTGCTTTGTAATAAAATCCATTATATCGTAATTAATTCTATTGAACAATAAGCTAAACGCGATTTTCCAATAGCAATGTAAATGTGGATATGATAAAATAAATACATATGACTTGTTGAAAAGGAAAGGACACCGTTTAAGATGCAGGATTTTATTAAAATCTCCAAATATGCAGGGATGCGTAACGATTTAGCGCAGGCAGGCGGAGGCAATACTTCCGTAAAAATAGATGATGAAATAATGTTAGTTAAAAGTTCCGGTTTCCAACTGGCGGATGTAGGGGAACAGACCGGATATTCCAAAGTAAATTATAAAAAGATTGTAGATTATTTTAAGGAAAACATCGCAGAGCAGACAGAAGAATGTTTCTCCGAAGAAAAGGGGAAGAAGCTTTTGCAGGAGGTACATATCGAGGGCGGGCGTGCCTCGATTGAAACGTTTCTACATGCGATTACCGGAAAGTATACCCTTCATTCGCATCCGACTCTTGTCAATATTCTGACTGCAAGAGCCGATGGCATGGAGATGATACATAATCTTTTTCCGAAAGCGGTTCTGGTTCCTTACCGGAAACCGGGTGCGGCACTGGCAGAAACCTATTACAAATTGTATCAGAAACAGGCAGCACAGGGAGCAGACGGGAATCTGATTTTCCTGGCAAATCATGGACTTGTGGTAAGCGGTGAGAATGCAGAGCAGGTCATTGAAAAGACAGAAGAGGTGCTTGCGAAGATTGCACAGTATTTGCAGATAGATGACAGTGCATATCGGGCGGCAACGGGACTTTATCAGACGATTCAGGAGATAGAGCTTCTTGCGGATAAAATCGTGTATGTTTCGGAGAATCGTTATTTATCGCAGGACTTTGCGGGCAGTGCGCTGGTAGAAAAAGGACAGTGGGAGCATGCTTTTTGTCCGGATTGTGTGGTGTATGCCAATAAGAAAATTTTGTGCTTACCGGCGCAGTATACGAAGCAGGATATTTTGGATTTTATTGGAAAATACGGGTTGCCGACACTTGTTTATCTGGAAGGGTATTTCTATATTCTGGCAGAGAGTGTGAAAAAGGCACAGGAAATTGAGAATGTCATGAGCTTTGCGGCAAGAGTCCAGTATTACAATATCGGGCATGCAATGAACTATTTAAGCAATGAACAGGAAGAAGAATTGTTAAACTGGGATTCCGAGAAGTATCGCAGAATGATGAAATAACAGGATAAGAAGAGAGGATGTATTTATGAATATCATAATTCCGATGACGGGATATGGTTCCCGTTTTGTGGCAGCAGGCTATAAAGAGTTGAAGCCGTTCATTCCGGTAATGGGGAAACCGATTGTGGAATGGATTGTAACGAAGATGTATCCGGCAGATGTTAATTTTATATTTGTCTGTCGTGGAGAGCATCTGGAAAAAGATCCTTCTATGCGGGAGAAGCTGCTTGCACTGGCACCGCAGGCAACGGTTGTTTCCATTGAAGAGTGGGTAAAAAAGGGTCCGGTTTATGATGTATTGCGTGCCTATCGCGGCTTAAAGGACACCGATGCCATTGATGTAACACAGCCTTGTATCATCAATTACTGCGACTTTTACATGGAATGGGATTTTGAGGAGTTTGCAAAGAAAGCAAAAGAAAGAAACTGCGACGGGGCGGTGCCCTGTTATACAGGCTTTCATCCAAACCTTTTGCCGGAAAAAAATTATTATGCTTCCTGTCTGACGGACGAGGAAGATAATCTGGTAGAAATCCGGGAGAAATATTCTTTTGAAAAAGACAAGACGAAGGCAAAACATTCGCCGGGTGTGTATTACTTTAAAAACGGCGATATTATGGAAAAATATTGCCAGATGTTGACTGAGCATGAAGAATGTGCGATTAATGGTGAATTTTATGCAAGTCTGCCCTATAATTTTATGGTAAAGGACGGACTCAAAGTATGGGTTCCGACCAACGTTTCTTATTTCTGTCAATGGGGAACACCGGAGGATATGCAGGAATTTGTATACTGGACCGATATGGTTCGCCGGGCAGAGCAGAAGAAGGCTTCTAACGCAGAGGCTGTTGGAAATCAGAAGGGCAGCAGCAGAATTCTGATTCCGATGGCAGGAGCCGGGCAACGTTTTGCAGACGCCGGCTATCAGGTACATAAACCGGCAATTATGACCATTGACCGGGAAACCGGAGAAGAGAAGCCGATGGTAGTCTGTGCCACCAAAGATTTACCGGGCGTGGCTTCTGACGGCAGCAATGTGATTTATGTGGATAGAACCTTCCACAAAACAGATGGTGTGGAAGATACAATTCATAAATATTATCCGAAGGCTACATTTATTACGGTAGACCATCTGACGGAAGGGCAGGCTTGTACCTGTATGCTGGCAGAGGAAATGTTAGATCCGGAGGAACCGCTTCTGATTGCAGGTTGTGATAATGGAATGGATATTGACACAGAAGCGTTTGAGACTTTGACAAAGGACTGTGATTGTATTGTTTTTACCTATCGTCACAACGAAGCCGTTCTTGCGAATCCAAATGCGTATGGCTGGATGATTACGGATGAAGAAGGCAATATTACCGGAACTTCTATTAAAAGGGCGATTTCCGATACACCGATGGAGGATCCGGCTGTCGTAGCAACCTTCTGGTTTCGGAAAGCAAAGGTTTTCTTGGAAGCAACGAAGAAGATGATTGCGGAAAATGACCGCATTAACGGAGAGTTCTATGTTGACCAGACAGCAAAGCATGTACTGGATTTAGGCTACAAAGCCAAAATATTTGATATCGAGCGTTATGTAGGCTGGGGAACGCCCGCAGACTATGAGGCTTATCAGAAAACCTGGCAATATTTTAAGGAATTTGTTACATTACAGCAGTGATGGAGTTTAGCAATATGTTACAAAAGCTTAGACAATTAGACTTTGAGAAAAATTATGAGAAATACTTAAAGACTGTCATTATTTTGACAGTCTTGTTCAAGTTATTGTTAATGGGATTTTTCTCGTCGGATTATCAGGATTTGATGTTTATTCCTTTTGTGAAGTGTTTTTTAACAGGAGAAGGAAATCCCTATCAGTATTATTATGATAATCAGTTATTGTCTTCTTTCCCGTATCCGCCGGTTATGTTGTTTGTGGAATGCATCGGTGGCATCTTTGTTACCTATTTGCAGAATTTACCGGTTTTTTTACAGAATATACTTTTTAAACTGCCGATTCTGCTTTTGGACTTGTTGGGACTTTTTTATCTGATGAAAATTTCTAAATCCAAGAGAAAATATATTCTGGTGTTATACTTCTTATCACCTGTCATTTTATATGCTTCTTATATGCATGGACAGCTTGATATTATACCGACCGTATTTTTGATTGGTGCGATTTATTATCTGACACAAAGCGGAATCAAAAACTGGGAATGGAAATATGGCGTTTTCTTAACGTTAGCGTTGGCATCCAAGTTTCATATCGTAGCGGTTGTTCCGTTATTTTTCCTATATCTTTATAAGAAAAAAGGACGTAAAAAAGCAGTGGTATTAACCGGACTGCCGATACTGGCAACAGCAGCTATTGTGCTTCCGTTCTGGGGCAGCGGCTTTGCGAATATGGTACTTTTTAATAAAGAACAGAGTGCTATCGGGAATGTTTTTATCGATTACGGAAATGCGAGACTGCTTTTGTCAGTGCTTGTATTGTTGTTTGTTTATTTTCAGGCATTCCGTATCAACCAGATAAACCGGGATTTGTTAATCAGTATGTCCGGTCTTCTGTTTTCTATTTTTCTGGCATTTGTTCCGGCGATGCCGGCCTGGTATATCTGGGTAGTACCGTTTTTTATGCTGTATCTGGCGGGACTTCGGGAAAACCGGGGAAAAATGGTGTTAGTCTATGGTGTGTTTAATTTGTTGTATTTATTGTATTATGTTTGCTTCCATGCGACACAATTCGTTGATTTATATTTTCTTAGAAAAAGTCTGTCTTGTCTCAAGATAGACAACCCGGATATGAAAAATATTGTGTTTACACTTATGTTAGGTATCTTTTTGATTCTGGTGGTGTCCATGTACCAGTACGGTGTAAACAGCAATTCTTATTATAAAAGAAGGAACCGCCCGTTTACAATTGGTATTGCGGGGGACAGCGGAGCAGGCAAAAGCCGTCTGTTACAGATGCTTGATGAGCTGCTTTCCGAGGAACGGATTTTGAACATTGAAGGAGACGGCGACCACAAGTGGGAGCGCGGAAACGAAAACTGGAAGGATATGACGCATCTGAACCCGAAAGCAAATTATCTGTATAGACAGGCGGAGGATATTCGTATTTTGCGGGATGGAAATGCGGTAAAAAGAGCCGATTATGACCATGCGACAGGAACTTTTACCAGCAAGAAGAAGGTTGCCCCGAAACCATACATCGTGCTTTGTGGATTACATTCCTTGTATCTTCCGCAGATGCGTCGGGTTCTGGATATGAAAATTTTCCTGGATACGGACGAGAATCTGCGTTGCTATTGGAAAATAAGCAGGGACCAAGGTGACAGAGGACATGATAAAGCTTCTGTTATGCAACAGATAGAAGCCAGAAGAAAAGATGCGGAAAAATATATTTATCCGCAGAAGCAATATGCGGATTTGGTTATCCGTTATTTTGACAAACAGCTTCTTACGGAAGAAAAGCAGGAAGATATGTCTTACCAGTCGGAGCCGGGTGTAGAATTTCTGATGGATGTCAGTATCAATGCAGAGCCTCTTCTTGCCTTATTACAGGAGCATGGGATATACAGCAAGTTAGTTTATGATGACGATTTGCTGCACCAGCGTGTCTTGATTGAAAGTGAGAATTTACAGGTATCCAAAGAGGTCTGGGAAGCTATCGCATTGCAGGCAATTCCACAGATAGAGGATCTGGCGGGTAGCCATATACTCTGGGAAGATGGTGTGAACGGTGCGGTACAGCTTATGCTGCTTTTGGTTATTGGGGAGATTATGCGTAGAGACTAAACGCCTTTTATGGATATGGAAGGAATCGGATTGCGACATTAGGAAGATGAGATGGAGCAGAGTATGTTAAAAGCGATGATATTTGACTTGGATGATACGTTGTATGCGTATGAGCCATTGGATAAAAAAGCAAGAATCAATGTAGAGAAATTTACTTGTGAGGCACTTGGTATTTCCGGTGAGCAGTATAAAGAAGCCTATCGGTTTGGCAGGGAAGAAACGAAGAAAAGATTGCCGGATGTGGGTGCCGGACACAATCGGTTGTTGTATTGCCAAAAGACATTGGAATATCTGGGTGTGCCGCCGATGCCGTTATCACTTAGGATGTATGAGCAGTATTGGGGGACTTTTCTGCGGGAGATGCAGTTGTTTCCGGGGGTAAAGGAACTTTTTTCTCTCTTGGAAGAAAAACAGATTCCGATTATGATTTGTACGGATTTGACAGCCCATGTACAGCACCGCAAAATCGAAGCACTTGGAATTGCATCCGATATCAAATATCTGGTCAGCAGTGAAGAGGCAGGAAAAGAGAAACCGGCCAGAGAAATTTTTGATTTGTGTCTGGAGAAATTAAATCTGCCGCCGGAGCATATATGGTATGTAGGCGATAACTTCAAAAAAGACGTGGAGGGCGCCATGCAGGCAGGTATACAGGCAGTATGGTTTCATCCCCAGGAAAGTATCGTAAAAAACCCGGATAGTAAGGATAAAACGGCTTATTTGGAAGCAGGCAATTATCAGGAATTAAAAAATATGGTAGCAGAGGAGCTAAAGATGTCATGAAATTATCGGTTGTAGTACCTTGTTATAATGAAGAAGAGAATATCCCGCTGATTTTGAAGCGGTTTGGAGAAATTATCAAAAGAGAGGATATCGAAGTCATTTTGGTCAATAACGGTTCCACAGACGGCAGCAGCCAGGTACTTGAGGAGCTTTTACCAAAATATTCTTTTGCCAGAACGACTTTGGTTCCGGTCAATCAGGGTTATGGCTATGGAATTTTGCAGGGATTAAAGGAATGCAAAGGGGAGTATATCGGCTGGACCCATGCGGATATGCAGACCGACCCGGCAGACATTCTGAAAGCACTGGATATTATAGAACAGGAGAAGGAACCTGTTTTTGTGAAAGGAAACCGGAAAGGCAGACCACTGTTTGATGTATTTTTTACCGCAGGGATGAGCCTGTTTGAAAGCTGCTACTTACATAAAAAATTGTACGATATCAATGCACAGCCAAATATCTTTCCGAAAGCCTTTTTTGAGGCATGGGAAAATCCGCCTTATGATTTTTCTCTGGATTTATATGCACTCTATATGGCGCGTGTCAAAGGGCTTAAAGTAGTCCGCTTTCCGGTACTGTTTCCGGAGCGTATTCATGGTGAATCGAAGTGGAACACCGGGTTAAAATCCAAGTGGAAGTTTATCAAGAGGACAATTGATTTTAGTGTGAAGTTGAAAAAGATGTTGTAATACGAAAGGAGTTCAGGATAGTATGGAGTATATTGCGCACAGGGTAAATACGGTGGAGGAGCTTCGGAAGCTGTCTCCGGAATATGGTGTGGAACTGGATTTGAGAGATGATCTGAACGGAAGAATTTATATTTCTCATAATCCTTTTGAACCGGGGGAGGACTTTGAGGATTATTGTAAGGAATATCATCATGGCACCATGATTTTAAATGTAAAGAGTGAGCGGATTGAACATAAGATTCTGGAGTATATGGAACAGTATCAGATTAAGAAATACTTTTTTCTGGATTCGTCTTTTCCGATGATTAAACTGCTGACGGATATGGGGGTAAAAGATGTGGCTCTGCGGTTCAGCGAACTGGAAGGGCTGGACACTATCCGCAATATGGCAGGCAAGGCAGACTGGGTATGGGTAGACTGTTTTACGAAGATTCCTCTGGACAAAGACAGCTATCAGGAATTAAAAGAACTGGGTTATAAATTATGCTTCGTATCACCGGAGTTAGAAGGACAAGAAGAAAAATTGCCTGCCTATAAGAAGCAGCTTGAAGAGATGGGAATTGTCTTCGATGCTATCTGCACGAAGAGCTACCATATCAATGACTGGATGTAGAGGGATTACCAAACAAATAGGAAGAAAAAGCATACATATGAAGAAAATAAGCAGTGAAACGAAGAAAAAAATAGGAATGGCAGCAGCTGTTGCGGCAACGTTGTTTGTGGGAGTGCTCGTATTTTATAAGCATTGGCAGTTTGAACTGCCGGGGTATCCTAATGTAGATGAGCAGCTGTCGCTGGATTGTATTTATAACTTGCTAAACCAGCATATCTACGCAGGGGATATTTATGTGCTGGAGTTTTTCCGGTATCCGCATCTGACATTTTATTATGCACTTGTGGGAGTCCGCATCTTAGGGAAAATACTTTCCGGTTTTGATATGGATACCCTGATTCGGTTTGTTGTCTGCGGAACGGCAATGTTATCCAATGTATGTGTTTATTTTACGGTAAAAAAACTGACAGGCAGCAGAAAATGGGCATATATAGGACTTGTTCTATCGGTTTTTTCTTTGTACAGTTTTTCTTATCTGTATTATACCGGCCCGGATACGATGCTGTACGCGGTAGCCAATGTAATTGTCCTTCTGGGAACGATTTTGTATCTGGACAAGGAGGAAGAGAGAAGTGTATATCTTTGGTATCCGCTTTTAGCCATTTGTATCGGATTGGCGATGGCGGCGAAATATCATGGTATTTTGTTCGGACTTTTCTGGCTGGTGCTGCATATAATAAAGAGGTACTGGAAATCTTACCGGAATAATTTTGTTTTCTTTATCAACTGTATTGTTTTAGCACTTGTATTTTGTATCTGTGATTATTCGATGTTTTTCCATTTCCCGAATTTTATTGGGGATAACTTATATAATTTACAGCATTATGCCTGGGGACATCCGGGGATTGAACATAACCTGCCGCTTCTTGGGCATCTGGAGGCATATAGTTTAACAAGCTACGGAGTTGTCGGAGGCATTTTTCTGCTTCTGGGAATCGTGGCGCTGTTTCGCCGGAAAGAATTTAAGCAATTGATTGTTTATCTGATTATGCCGGTATTTGTTATCGTATTTTTATCTAAATATACAATTATGCTGGGAAGAAATCTTGCACTGGTCATTCCGTTTTCTTATATTTTCTTCGTGTATGGATTGATGGAAACAGAACAGTTGATAAATAAATTATCAGAAAAGCTTCTGTCAAAGAAAAAGGAATGGGAGAAAAGGACTCTTTACATCGTACCTGCAATCGTAGCACTCATGGTACTTTGTAATATTTTTGCAGCAGTCAATACCTATCATTATGAATTGACTTATACAAAAGCTGTTGCATGGATTGAAGAAAATATTCCGGCGGGGGCAACGTTGTATTGTACGTCTTTTGCACCGAATCTGGATGCGGAGAAATATAAAATTGTCGATATTGGAGAAGATGTCAGCAAATTACCGGATACGTTAGGTGAAAAAGAATATTATATTGATGTGGAATATGCAACCGGGTATTTTCACCAGAAAAAAGATTATTTAATTACAAAGAGCGGCGATATGTATCCGGAATTAAAGGGAGCTTATGAAGAGAAAACAAGTGGTTTTACGCTGGAGCAGGCTTTTCCGGGCATTACTTATGGGGGAGAATGGAAATTCCGCGTTGGGTACCTTGACAGATTCCGATATTCCAAAGAGGAATTTTATGTCGGACCTACAATTTCAGTGTTTCATTAACATTCAATAAGAAATTCTTAATAAATTTTAGATTTGTTTAAGGGTGCTGACATAATTTGGACATAATTTCATGGTATTCTATAACTATCTTATAGGAAAGCAATTTTCCCATAAGATATATAGAATATAAAAGAAGTTGTGGGGTTGTTTACATGGGGTATGCGGTTCTAACAGCTTCGACTAAAAATAATTCCAATTTACATATACACACTACTCCCATTTCATAATTTCCCGTATCTTCTCCGCAAGAACTTTTGCGGTTTTGGTATGGGTTATTATGCTTGGATGGTAATCAGCACCATAACCATCGGATTCTGATTGCAGAGCAAGAGGAAAGAAAGAAATGTTTTCATCCTTACATTCTGCCTGATAAGAATCGGTGGCTTTTTTAATATATGGCATTAAGCGCTGGTTCATCATGCCGTAAGTACAAAGAATATGTGCATCCGGATTATGTTTACGGATAAGTTGCAGAAACTGTGTATATAGTCTGGTAAATTCTTCCTGACGTTCCGGGAAATCCTGACAATAGCTATCGTCATTTGTACCTAGATTTAAAACAACTACATCCGGCCGATATGTATGGAAATTCCAGTCAGTCATGGTAATGGATTGTCCGTCTATGGTTCCTCTGGAAAAACCGATTTTGGTATAGAAAGGTGGAACAAGCTCGGAAGTACTGCGTTCCCCTTCCGTATATCCGGAATAAATACCGTAACCGCTGTAAGATACCATGCTGTAATCGGCATTTAAAAGCTGTGCAGTCTGATAGGCATAGGCTTTGGTGACATCTTCGGTTGCAGTGGAAAAAGGATGCTCCGGATTGTCATCATCCACGCCATATCCACAGGTAATGGAATCACCGATAAATTCCAGTTTTTTCTTCTTTTCCGGGGTCGGAAGAAGAGTTGCTTCCTCATCGGTAATTAGCTGCCGGATGCCTACAATAGACATAGGAGCCTCTGATAATTTGATAATCTGAACCTGATGTGTCTGTACATAATCTGTATGGATAATGGAATAGGTTTTCTCTGAAACAGTAACCATATCCTCCAGTATACGTTTTCCGTCAACATAGACGGCAATTCTTGCTTTTTCTATCTGAACGGTTTCTTCCGTTGACAGCACGCGGTCATCGCCCAAAATGACAACCGATAAATCTTTCCCGGTAAAAGAAAAAGAAATACCGGTACCGGAAAGGGCAAGCCAGAGAGTGTCATTGTAAAAACAGGTTCTTCCGATTGGTTTGTAGAAATTTTTGTCAGCAGTCAGTATTGATGTCATAAAATCCCTCTTTTCAGCTTATTTTGTAATACTCTATTATAGTAGCATGTTCAGGCTTTTTGTACAAACAGATTATTCCGGGGAAATTGATTCTCAGACTACTACTTGTGAGTTCTTTATGATATAATAGATACAATAGGGATAAAAAAGGAGAGAAGGTTTTTTATGGAGAAAGCAAAAGTATATTATACTAATCTGAAGACATCTTTTCAGGAGAATCTTCCGCAGAAATTAGAACGGCTGATTAAAACAGCAGGAATTGAAAACATCGATTTTAAAAATAAATATGCGGCGATTAAAATTCATTTTGGAGAACCGGGGAATCTGGCTTATTTACGACCAAATTATGCGGCAGTTGTTGTGAATGTAATTAAAGCACTTGGTGGTAAGCCTTTTTTGACAGATTGCAATACACTATATGTAGGCGGACGAAAAAATGCATTGGATCATTTGGATGCTGCTTATCAGAATGGGTTTTCTCCCTTTTCTACGGGCTGTCATGTCATTATCGCGGACGGTTTGAAGGGAACGGATGAAGCACTTGTTCCCGTAGATGGCGGTGAATATGTGAAAGAAGCAAAGATTGGTCAGGCAATCATGGATGCGGATGTTTTCATAACCTTAAATCATTTTAAAGGACATGAGGCAACCGGATTTGGCGGTGCATTAAAGAATATTGGAATGGGCTGTGGCTCGCGTGCGGGAAAAATGGAAATGCATAGTGCCGGAAAACCTTTTGTAGAGACAGAACGCTGTATCGGTTGTGGAAGATGTATTAAAATCTGTGCCCATGATGCTCCGACGATTACAGACCATAAAGCAGCGATTGATCACGATAAATGTGTGGGTTGTGGGCGGTGTATTGGTGTCTGCCCGGCAGATGCCGTACAGGCAGCAGGTGATGAAAGCAATGATATTCTAAATAAAAAAATCGCAGAATACAGTAAAGCCGTTTTGGTTGGAAGACCGAATTTCCATATCAGTCTGGTAATTGATGTTTCACCAAACTGTGACTGTCATTCGGAGAATGATATTCCAATTGTGCCGGATGTTGGTATGTTTGCTTCCTTTGATCCGGTAGCGCTTGATATGGCTTGTGCGGATGCAGTCAACAAACAGCCTGTGATTGCCAATAGCCAGTTAGATCGTATGCCACATGTACATGGCGATCATTTCTGTGATTCGGCACCGACTACGAACTGGAGAGTTTGTATTGAACATGCAGAAAAAATTGGAATCGGGACATCCAAGTATGAATTAATTGAAATATAAAAGACGTGAACTCTGGAAAAACAAGAAAGCTTTGAATTGCAGAATGGAGGAAACATGAGAGACTTTATAGTGGCAACGGAAAGTAATTGTGATATGGATCCGGTGTTTTTACAGGAAAATGAGGTCTGTGTCATTCCACATTACTATACCGTAGAAGAAGAACAATATGGAGATGGAAAGGAACTGACGGTAGAAGAGTTTTATAATGCTCTTCGGGAAGGAAAAAATGCTGCGACGATGGCGAGCAATCCGGCTGTTATTCTGGAGAAGTTTACAGAGTATGCCAAACAGGGCAAGGATATTCTCTATATCAGTTTTTCTTCGGCTCTTAGCTGTGGATATAATAATATTTTTAACGGTGCAAGAGAAATTATGGACGAGTATCCGGATATGACGATTAAGGTTATTGACACTTTATCAGCATCTCTTGGAGAGGGAATCATGATTCGCAAGGCGCTGGAAATGAAAAAGGAAGGAAAATCCTTAGAGGAAACGGCAACCTGGATTGAGCAGCATGTGGATAATATCAATGTACAGTTTACGGTTGATGATTTGAATTTCTTATACCGGGGAGGAAGACTTTCCAAAACGAGTGCGTTGCTGGGAACTGTAATCAATATTAAGCCAATTCTGTATATTGACAAAGAAGGCAAGCTGGTAGCACTGGATAAGGTCAGAGGTCGTAAAAAATCGCTTGCTACTTTGGTAGGTAATATGGATGCAAGGATAGGCAAGTTCAGGGAAGAACAGGTTTTTATCGGTATAGTACATGGTGATTGTGAAGAAGATGCAAAGTATCTTGCAGACATGATTCGGGACAGATTCGGTTATACGGATATCGAAATCCGCCCAATCGGCCCGAGTATTGGGGCACATTCCGGACCGGGTGCAATCGGAATCATTTTCCTTGGGGATGTAAGATAAAATTTTACTCGGCAAGGAATTCTTTCAACAGTGTTTCAAGCTCTTTTGCCTCTTTATAGGAAAAATTGGAATTATCATCAGAATTATTTGGGGACTTCTCATCTTCGGAAGAGGAGTCTTCATTTTTTATTAATTTCATGTCAAGAGCAGTTTGTTCTAAGCGGTTTGCCAGATGATTTTCCAGATAATCAATGAGGTTGGTACGCAGAATATTTGTTTTATCGGAAATATCAATAAAGGAGGAAATGGCAAAATAGCTGTATAACCCCAAAAAACTTATGATATAGAACGGAACAATATAGAGAAAAGATTCTCCCCGGATAATACCGGTGCATGCTCCAATTCCGGCAACTAAAATGGCCAGCAAAACGAGCTGCCCGGACAGATGCTTTAAAGTGGAAATTGAAATTTTATGAAAAGTAATCCGGTGCATATACTTGTCCACAAAAACAGGTACGTTGGAGATTCCGTCATGCAACTTGCTACAGCTTGAAAATTTTAATTTAAGCTGCTGTAAAGATTTATTTTTGGTTGTCGACATATTTTCCGTTTCCCGGATCAGCTTATGATAAAGCACACCTATACTAATCTGGCATATGATACTTAGAGATAATAATACCAGAACAGGAATCATGAATCCCGGATGATAAAATATGATATGAATCATAATAACACTTCCTTTTCCCTTTTTACCAATTCATTATAAGCAGAGCAAAGCAGAATCTCAAGAATTCCGGATAGGAAAAGCATCAACAAATTCCGACAGAATGTGAATGGAAAAAATAGAGCCGGGGACTGGAAACTGTTATGAATTTGTGATATAGTGGGGACAATGATTCAGGTTATTATTTCGAAAGGAAGGATAAGGTTATGAGATATAAGCCACAAGGAGTTTGTTCTAATGCAATTGACATAGAGTTAGAAGACGGCATTATCAAATTTGTCGAATTTACCGGTGGATGCAATGGAAATTTACAGGGAATTTCCAGCCTGGTAACCGGAATGAAAGCAGAGGATGCCATTCGTAAGTTGAAAGGCATAAAATGTGGATTTAAAAATACATCCTGTCCGGATCAGTTAGCATGTGCATTAGAGAAAATGGTGGAGGCTTCTCGCATATGAATAAAAAAATTGTTTTTACCGGCGGCGGTACTGCCGGACATGTGACACCTAATATTGCCTTGTTTCCCAGAATGAAGGAATTGGGTTACGAAATGGTATACATGGGTTCTTATGAAGGAATTGAGAAGCAGTTGATGGAAGAGTTTGATATACCGTATTATGGAATTGCAACGGGGAAGTTCCGCAGATACTTTGATCCGAAGAATTTTTCCGATCCGTTCCGCGTTTTAAAGGGTATGTCTGAAGCAAGGAAGTATTTGAAAGAGATTAAACCGGATGTGGTTTTTTCCAAAGGCGGATTTGTAAGTGTGCCGGTTGTCAGGGCAGCGGCTTCTCTGGGGATTCCCTGTATCGTTCATGAGTCTGATATGACACCGGGATTAGCCAACAAGCTTTGTATTCCGGTTGCGAAAAAGGTCTGTTGTAATTTCCCGGAAACTTTCAAGCTGTTACCTGCTGAAAAAGCTGTTTTAACAGGTTCTCCTATTCGAGGGGAATTATTAACAGGTAATAAGGAAGCAGGATATGCATTTTGCGGCTTTGATTCTTCCAAACCGGTTATTATGGTAATTGGCGGCAGTCAGGGTTCTGCAGCTATCAATCAGGCGGTGCGGGATGCCCTTCCTGAGCTGTTGAAAGATTTTCAGATTGTTCATTTGTGTGGAAAAGAAAAGATGGATAATCTGCTTCTGACAACCAAGGGATATAAACAGTTTGAGTATATTACAACGGAACTGAAAGATATTTTCGCAATGGCAGATATCGTTATTTCCAGAGCAGGAGCAAATGCTATTAGCGAACTGCTTGCTTTGAAGAAGCCGAATCTGTTGATACCGCTTCCATCGGGAAGCAGTCGGGGCGACCAGATTCTGAATGCAAAATCATTTGAATCGCAGGGGTATAGTATTGTTGTGGATGAAGATGATTTAACGAAAAAACTGCTTATCGAAAAAATACAGGAGCTATACTTTACCAGACTTACCTATATTGATGCAATGAGTAAAAGCTCCCAAAGAGATGCTATTGGGACGATTACCGCATTGATTGAGGAAGTCGTTGCAGAAAGAAAAAAAGGTAAATAAAAATAAAATAATGGCAGCCGTTCCATAAGGAAGGCTGCCAAGTTTTTTATTTTATGAAAATCTGGATTGAATGGTTGAAATGAGAGATTCCACTGTTTTATCAATACCTAAAGCACTGCTTTTAATACAAAGGTCATAGTTACGGGAATCGCCCCATTTTCCTTTGCTGTAGCGATTATGATATATTTTCCGTTTTCTGTCATGCCGGTACATTTTAGCAATTGCATCCGATTCTGATAAGTTGAATTTTTCTGTAACCCTTTTTACTTTAAATTCTTTATCTGCCAGGATAAAGATATGGAACGCATTCGGATTATTTTTGAATACAGTTTCTGCGCATCTGCCGACAACAATGAAAGATTCTCCGGCCTCTGCCTTTTTCTTTAGAAAATCAAATTGTTTTTCTGCAATATGGTCTTCAATGGAATTAGTATGACCGTTTACGGTTCGGGATAGAAATACATTGACCGGTTTTTCGTCATATTTTTCAAAGACTCTTTCATCCATACCGGAAGCCTGTGCAACTTCACTGATCATTTTCTTATCATAGAGTGGCAAGTTAAGTTTGTCTGCCAATTTTTCAGCAATTACATGTCCCCCACTGCCGAATTCCCTTCCGATAGTAATAATGATTTGTTTATCCATGATACCACTCCCTTCTCTTTTCATATTATACTTCAATTAGACAGAATATTCAATTAAAGTATGATAAAAACATAAATTTTCAGAAATTTTACACAATATAATAATATGGAAAATAGAATACTACGATAAAATCTTGAAAAAGCAATTTATCAATGCTACACTAAAGTGAGCATAGGCATGACTCTATAAGAAGGAGAGAGAAAATAATGAGTAAAATTACATTTGATTATTCCAAGGCAGCTCCTTTTGTTAAGGATAATGAAGTAGAATCTATGAAAAAGCTGGCTTTGGATGCAAAAGAACTGCTGGTAAGCAAAACAGGTGCAGGTAATGATTTCTTAGGATGGATCAACTTACCGGTTGATTATGATAAGGAAGAGTTTGCCAGAATTAAAAAAGCAGCAGAAAAAATCCAGAGCGATTCGGAAGTATTGTTAGTAATTGGTATTGGTGGTTCTTATCTTGGAGCAAGAGCAGCCATCGAATTTTTAAGACACAGCTTCTACAATGTAGTAGATAAGTCTATCCGGAAAACACCGGAGATTTATTTCGTAGGAAATTCTATCAGCTCTACTTATATCAAGCATTTAGTTGATGTAATCGGTGACAGAGATTTCTCTATTAATATGATTTCCAAGTCCGGTACAACAACAGAACCGGCGATTGCTTTCCGCGTATTCAAGGAAATGGCAGAGAAGAAATATGGTAAAGAGGGTGCAGCAAAGAGAATTTATGCAACAACCGATAAAGTAAAAGGTTCCCTTAAGAATCTCGCAACAGAAGAAGGATATGAAACTTTCGTAGTGCCGGATGATGTAGGAGGACGTTTCTCTGTTCTGACAGCCGTTGGTCTGCTGCCAATCGCTGTTTCCGGTGCCGATATTGATAAATTGATGGAAGGTGCAGCAGAAGGTAGAAAAATGGCATTGGAAGCTTCTTTTGAAGAAAATGATGCTTTGCAGTATGCAGCACTTCGTAACATCTTATTAAGAAAAGGTAAGGGTATTGAAATTCTTGCTAATTATGAGCCAAGTCTTCATTATGTTTCTGAATGGTGGAAACAGCTTTACGGGGAATCAGAAGGTAAGGATCAGAAGGGTATTTTCCCTGCAAGTGTTGATTTGACAACGGATTTGCATTCTATGGGACAGTTTATTCAGGATGGTTCCAGAACGATGTTTGAAACCGTTTTGAATGTGGAAACAAGCAGAGAAGAAATCATTATCGGGGAAGAACCGGTTGATTTGGACGGCTTGAATTATCTGGCAGGAAAGAGTGTTGATTTCGTCAATAAGAGTGCCATGAACGGAACGATTCTTGCACATACGGATGGACAGGTCCCTAACTTTATCGTGAACATTCCGGAAGTAAATGAGTTCTATCTTGGAGAATTATTCTATTTCTTCGAGTTCGCATGCGGTGTCAGTGGATATTTATTAGGAGTCAATCCGTTCAACCAGCCGGGTGTTGAAAGCTACAAGAAAAACATGTTTGCATTGCTTGGTAAGCCGGGTTATGAAGCACAGAGAGAAGAGCTTTTGAAGAGATTGTAATTTAAGAGTATAATGACAGATATAAGAAGCCGGAGTCCTTAACGGAAAAAGGATTCCGGCTTTTCAAATTTTTTTCATAACAGGTATTGACATTATGGTTAGCTGGTGCTAACCTAAAGATGCAAAGAAGTTAGATTTGACTAACCAATGAAAAGGGGGTTGTTTGTGGAAGAAAAGAAAGAGTTGATTATAAAAAAATTAAAGGAACAAGATTTGCGGATTACCAAACAAAGGAAACTGATTATTGATGCCATTCTGGAAAGTGAATATAACTGCTGCAAGGAAATCTATTGTCAGGTATGTGCAGTGGATTCTTCCATTGGAATTGCAACCGTTTATCGGATGATTAGGGTGTTAGAAGATATCGGCGCTATTGACCGTAAAAATATGTACCGCGTTTCCTTTCATGAGAACTGCAACAAAGATGGAAGATAGAAGAAAACAGGGGGACTATATATGGGAACAGTTATTACATTGGCAATTGTAGCCGCAGCCGTGGGTCTGGCAATTAGAAGTATGGTTCGCGACAAAAAAAAGGGAAAGTCATTACAATGCGGCGGTGACTGCAGCCATTGCGGAGGACATTGTCATTAAATGCAATAATGGATGAAAGGGAATTTTGTGCAAAAATACCTTTGACGGTATTAAAAAAATTTGATAGTGTAATTATTACAGCGTGTAGCAAAACTGCGTAAATCCGGTTGATTGCTACACGCTTTTTTTATTTTGTACGAGGAGGAAATTTTATGAATCAGAAATCGAATACTTTTTTGGAAACGGAACCTATCGGCACTTTGATGCGTAAATATGCAGTTCCCTGTATTATTTCCCTGCTGGTGGCAGCACTTTATAATATTGTGGATCAGATTTTTATTGCTAATGCAAGTTATCTGGGTTCCTATGGAAATGCAGCCAATACGGTTGTTTTCCCATTAACCGTAGTAGCTCTGGCAATTGCAGTTATGATTGGTGATGGCTGTTGTGCTTTTGTCAGCATCAGCCTGGGAGCCAATAGAAAAGAAGATGCCCATAAGAGTATCGGCAGTGCGGTTCTTTTGTGCATTATCAGTGGTCTGGTATTAACTGCTGTTTATTTGATTTTTCAGGAACAGATTCTGACTATGTTTGGCGGTAAAGTAAATGTAGAAACTTTCCATCAGGCAAAGAAATACTTTTTCTGGATTACAGTCGGTGTACCATTTTATATGTTCGGCCAGGCCATGAACCCTATCATACGTTCTGATGGAAGCCCGAAATTTGCAATGGCGGCAACGCTTGCCGGTGCAGTTGCTAACATTATTCTGGACCCGGTTTTTATCTTTGTTTTTAAATGGGGCATGATGGGTGCAGCTGTAGCAACAATAACCGGACAGATTATTACTGCATTACTGTCTGTTTGGTATTTGTGCCATATGAAAGCAGTTCAGTTAGAGAAAAGCAGCTTCCGGTTTCATAGGAAACTGGCAGGAAAGTATCTGCCACTGGGTATTTGCAGTTTCCTGTCGCAGATATCTCTGGTAGCAGCGATGGCAGCAATCAATAATATGATTCAGAAATATGGTGCCTTGGATCCGATTTTCTCTCAGACGGAATATGCACAGATTCCAATGGCGGTTGTTGGTATCGTTATGAAATTCTTCCAGATTGTTATTTCCATAGCAGTTGGTATGGCAGCAGGCTGTATTCCGATTGTCGGATATAACATTGGCGCGGGACGGAAAGATCGTGCCAGAAGCCTGTTTACGCATCTGTTGATTGCGGAAGCCGCAGTGGGAGCAGTAGCATTGTTTATCGTAGAAGCATTTCCGAAACAGCTGATTGGTATCTTTGGTGCCGCAAATGAAAGTCCTTATTATACAGAGTTTGCGATTAAAAGTTTTCGTATTTATTTATGTATGATGATTTTTGCCACAGTAAATAAAGCAACCTTTATTTACCTGCAATCGTTGGGGAAAGCTCTGATCTCTACAGTACTTTCTATGGTGCGAGAAGTGGTATTTGGTGTAGGATTTGCGCTGACATTGCCGATTTTCTTCGGACTGGACGGCGTATTGTATTCCATGCCGGTATCAGATGTTTTGACATTTATTATATCCCTTATTGTGATTATATATACTTATAAAACGTTAAAAATGGATACTGTAAAGGAGGAAGCAGAATGAAAAACAGAATCGTTACCATTAGTCGTGAATTTGGCACAGTTATATTAAGTTTTGTTTTTTAGGTTTAGAATATTATTTATGATTTTCTACATACTTTAAAAACTCAGGTGTTTTGGACCAATACTTAATGCCCCAGTTTTCAAAGTTCCATTCTTCCATATAATCATTACATTCGTAATCAATATAGAAGAGATTGCCCTGCTGTACAATAAAATTGGTTGGAAAATAATCAATATTTGTATGAGCAGGGTAGAGGATGGAACACATATCATAGATCTGCTCCAGATAGGAAGGGTCCATTTTATCTTTTAAAACAAGCTGATAAATGGTATCCCCTTCAATATATTCTTTCAAAATACGTTCCTGCTCTATATCTACGTCGAGCATTTTGGGCATACGGATTCCGATTTCGGACAATCGTTTATAATCATGCAACTCTGCTTCGATTTTATTTCCAAACTGATAATAATCGCAAGGTTCATGATGAATCTGCTTTAATACATAACGGGAAGCTTCGTCAGCAGTATCGCAAGCAAGATAAGAATAACCGCCCTTGCCTTTGCCAAGTAATTTAACGATTTCATATTCTTTTTCATTTACCGTTAAAATGCTGCGCTCATGCTCTTTGTTTGCCATAAAATGATCTCCCTTAAAAAACAAGTTCTGCTTTTCTTTGTTGATATTATAACTCAGTTTACCATAGAAACAATTCTATTTGGGTTGTTTTTTCACAAAAAGCTTGTTAAAATCAAATACATCAATCCCATATTAAAATTTTCCAATATAGAAAATCAATATTTCGTTGACAAATGTGTCAGGACTTCCGTAGAGAAAAAAGATATAATGAAAGGAAAGCATGGGGAGCAAAGAGTATGAAGAATTGACAGGTGAAGCCTTTGACGTTATCGGGAAACTAAGTAATTTTGATTTCAGACTGGTGCAAATTATTTCTTTTCCGGCGATTATTGTTTCCGTTTGCGTGATTGGTTTTTTTGGTAATAATGAGTAGAATTAGAGTATCTCAAAATAAAAAAGCAAAAAAGCAAACAGAAGGCTTTTATTGAAAGCCGTTTTTTTCTATGCTATAGTAAAGCATAGAAACGGTCGAAATGAGGAGGAGAAGCTATGAAACTGGTAGTCTTGGAAAGAAATAGTGTAGGTACGGATATTGACGTATCTTGTTTTGAGAAATTTGGGGAAGTAACCTATTATCCGAATACGGTAGCGGATAATACGGCAGAAAGAATTAAGGATGCGGACATCGTAATTGCCAATAAAGTACCGCTGAATGAAAGTACCTTGAAGGATGCACCGAATGTAAAGTTGATTTGTCTGTTTGCCACAGGCTATGACAATGTAGATCTGGCATACTGCAAAAACAGAGGAATCAAAGTTGCAAATGTAATAAATTATTGTACACCGGCGGTAGCACAGCATACTATTTTATTAGCCATGATGTTATCGGAGAAAATTGCTTTTTATGATGAATATGTGAAGTCCGGTACTTACAGTGCGCAGGACAGATTTTCCAATTTTGACAGGGCTTTTAACGAATTAGAGGGAAAAACATGGGGTATTGTCGGAATGGGCAGCATTGGACATAAGGTAGCAGCTTTTGCAACCGCTTTTGGCTGTAAAGTTATTTTCTATTCCGCATCCGGCAAGAGTACCTGTACAGAATATGAAAGAGTGGATTTTGATACACTTTTAAAAGAATCCGATATTTTATCCCTGCATTGCCCGCTCAGTGACCGGACAAGAAACTTAATAAACAAAGATGCTTTTGCCAAAATGAAAGAAACAGCAATCTTAGTCAATGTGGCAAGAGGCCCGGTGGTTAATACACAGGATTTGTACGATGCGTTAACGGAAGGGAAAATTGCCGGTGCGGGACTGGATGTATTGGAGAAAGAGCCGATGGAAGCATCCAATCCGCTTGGGCAGATTAAAGACAGTACGAAACTGATTATTACACCGCATATGTCCTGGGCAAGTACAGAGTCCAGAATCCGCTTAGTGGAAGAAGTTGCCAAAAACATTGAAGCTTTTCTGGCAGGTGAAGACAGGAACATTGTAAACAAATAACGTGAAAAATTATGGAAATGAATCACAGCAACATATCATACGAATCAGAAATGGAGAGAATATGGGAATTGTAATTAAAAACGCTCTGGTAATTGTACCGCAGGGCACAGAAGATGTGATAAAAGAAACAAGTCTTTATATTGAAAAGGATAAAATTACAGGAATCGGACAGGCACCGGAAGGATTTACGGAGGATAAGGTAATTGACGGGACTGACAAGCTGGTTATTCCCGGATTGATTAACTGTCATACGCATTCTTATATGTCCTTTATGCGAAATGTGGCAGATGATTTATCCTTTATGGACTGGTTGTTTGGAACGATTGATCCGATTGAGCAGCAGATGACCGATGAGGATACCTACTGGGGTGCTAATCTGGCGATTATTGAAATGATGAAAAGCGGAACAACCTGCTTCAACGACATGCAGATGAACATTCACCAGACAACAAGAGCTGTTAAGGAGTCCGGTATGCGTGCCGTTATTTCCCGCGGACTGGTGGGAAGCGGTAATGACGAAGGCGGTCAGATGCGTCTGCGCCAGGCTTATGAAGAAAGAGATGCGGCAAAGGATTGTGACAGACTTTCCTTTTTGTTAGGGCCGCATGCACCATATACCTGCGATGATGCCTACCAGAGAATTGTTGCCGAAGAAGCCAAAAAGAATCATATGGGTATCCATGTTCACTTATCGGAAAGTGTCAGTGAAATCGAACAGATTCAGGAAAAATACGGCTGTACACCGATTGCGTTGGCAGAGAAAACAGGACTTTTTGATGTACCGGCAATCGCAGCACATTGTGTTCAGGTAACGGATGAAGATATTGATATTTTGAAAAAGCATCATGTCAGCGTAGTAACGAATCCGGCAAGCAATATGAAGCTTGGCAACGGATTTGCACCGATTGCCAAAATGTTGGAAAAGGGTGTCAATGTCTGCCTCGGTACCGATGGTGCAGCAAGCAACAACTGCTTAAATATGTTCCACGAACTGAGTCTGCTTACGCTGATTCATAAGGGCACCGCGAAGACACCACAGTGCATCAGCGCCAAAGAGGGCTTCCGCATTGCGACGATTAACGGCGCAAAAGCATTGGGAATGGAGAAGGAAATCGGCTCGATTGAAGTCGGGAAAAAGGCCGACCTGGCAATCCTTGACTTGAATACTCCTTCTTTAACACCAAGAAATAACCTGATTGCAGGACTTTCTTATTCTGCAAATGGTTCCGAGGTAGATACGGTAATCATTAACGGACAGATAACAATGGAAAACCGTAAGCTGTTAACGATAGATGAGCAGCTTGTATACCGGAAAATCAATGAAATCATTGTCAGAATGGGACTGGATAAGAAAACTTATTAAAACTTTTTTGAAAAAGTTGAAAAAATTCAGACTTTTCTATACAATGAAAAAGAGCTTTGAAAAGCGTTTCAACAGTGATGACAGGACAGACGACCATCACTATAATAAAAATTCGGCTGAACTAATGTATATTTTAAGGAGGAAACTATTGTGAGTAGCGAAATCAAGGACATTAACTTAGCCGGATCTGGCGAGCAGAAAATTGAGTGGGTAAAAAGAAACTGTGACCTGCTTCGTACTTTAGAAGAAGAATTTTCCCAGACTAAACCGTTTGCAGGGAAAAAGGTAGCTTTATCCGTACATTTGGAGGCCAAAACAGCTTATTTGTGCCTGGTGTTAAAAGCAGGTGGTGCGGAGATGTATGTAACCGGTTCCAATCCGCTTTCTACACAGGATGATGTGGCAGCCGCTCTGGTAAAAGCAGGTTTAGAGGTACATGCATGGTATGATGCAACACCGGAAGAATATGAAAGCCATATCCGTCACGTATTGGAAGTAGGACCGAATATCATCATTGATGACGGTGGTGATCTGGTAAATATGGTTCACAAGGAAATGCCGCATCTGATTCCGAATATCATCGGTGGCTGTGAAGAAACCACAACCGGTATCATTCGTCTGGAAGCTATGAACAAGGCAGGAGAATTAAAATTCCCGATGGTTCGTGTCAACAATGCCGCTTGTAAGCATTTCTTTGATAACCGTTATGGTACCGGACAGTCTGTATGGGATGGTATCAACCGGACAACTAACTTAATCGTAGCAGGTAAAATCGTGGTCGTAGCAGGCTATGGCTGGTGTGGTAAAGGAACTGCTATGAGAGCCAAAGGACTTGGAGCAAGAGTTATCGTAACTGAGATTGATCCGATTAAAGCAATCGAAGCAGTTATGGATGGTTTTGATGTTATGCCGATGAAAGAAGCAGCTAAGGTTGGTGATTTCTTTGTTACCGTAACAGGCTGTGATGGCGTTATCGATAAAGAAGATTTTGCGGAAATGAAAGAAGGAGCAATTCTGTGTAATGCAGGACACTTTGACTGCGAAATCGATATGGCATGGTTAAAGGAAAATGCCGTAGAAACAAGAGAACAGAGAAAGAATATTATGGGTTATAAGCTTCCGACCGGTCAATGGATTTTCGTTCTGGCTGAAGGACGGCTGGTTAATCTGGCAGCAGGTGACGGACATCCGGCAGAAATCATGGATATGAGCTTTGCTATTCAGGCACTTTCCGCAAAATATCTGGTAGAGCATGGAGCAGAACTGAAAGAGAAACTGATTGATGTTCCGGAAGAGGTTGATAAGGATGTTGCAAAGCGTAAGCTGGCATTCCTCGGAAAAGAAATTGATGTTCTGACACCGGAGCAGGAGAAATATTTAAACAGCTATTCTTTATAATAAAGATAAAACATTACCCTTCGTATTCCTGGATTACGAAGGGTAATTTTCTCCGGGAAGCAGGAAGCTGCCAGAGTATAGTAGGATTCGGGAATTGTTGTCAGTGGAGGAAATAGAAAATGGAAAAAACAGCCAATTATAAAGCGGGGGAATTGCTGAAACGGTTTTTGCCATATTATCGGAAATACTGGAAAATTGTTGTGCTGGACTTAATTTGTGCCGGGTTGACAACGATATGTGAAATGGTTCTTCCGATGATTGTCCGTTATATTACCAATACGGGAATGAATGATCTTTTGGCACTCAGTGTAGGAATCATTTTGCGGATAGGCGCATTGTATCTTATTTTGCGGATTATAGATAGTCTGGCGAACTTCTATATGGCATATACCGGACATGTTATGGGTACCAGGATAGAAACCGATATGCGAAGAGATGCTTATATGCATCTGCAAAGGCTGTCCGATACTTATTATAACAACACAAAGGTTGGCCAGATCATGGGTCGGATTACCAATGACTTATTTGATGTAACCGAATTTTCTCATCACTGCCCGGAAGAATTTTTTATTGCCGGGTTAAAAGCAGTTATTTCTTTTGTTATTTTATCCGGTATCAGTCTGCCATTAACCTTGATTGTTTTTTCAGTGGTTCCGGTTATGTGTATTACCTGTGTATGTATTAACCTGCGGATGCGGGAGGCATTCCGGAAGCAAAGGGTACAGATTGGAGAGCTGAATGCTCGTATTGAAGATAGTTTGCTTGGACAAAAAGTTGTGAAAGCTTTTACAAATGAAGATAAGGAAACAGAGAAATTTGAGGAAGACAATCAGAAGTTTTTCCGAATTAAAAAAGAAACCTATCAGTTTATGGCAGCATTCCAGACGACAACAAGAGCTTTTGACGGATTGATGTATCTGGTAGTTGTGGTTGCCGGTGGCATTTTTATGGTAAAAGGCTGGATTGTGCCGGGAGATCTGGTAGCCTACGTTATGTATGTGTCTACCTTGATTGCCACAATACGAAGAATCATCGAATTTGCAGAACAGTTTCAGAGAGGTATGACCGGCATTGAACGTTTTGTGGAAATTATGGACAGCAAAGAGGATATTTTTGATGAACCCGATGCTATAGAGTGTAACAATGTTCAGGGTAATATTTCTTTGCGGGACGTATGTTTTGCCTATCCGGATGACCATAATATCGTATTCAGGGGCTTGAACCTGGATATTCATGCGGGAGAAAAGATTGCGATTGTAGGCCCTTCCGGCGGTGGAAAGACAACCCTTTGCAATCTGATTCCACGTTTTTATAACATTGATGAAGGTCAAATTACACTGGATGGAGAAAACATCAGGCATTATACGATTAAGAGTCTGCGGAAGAATATCGGTATGGTTCAGCAGGATGTGTACCTTTTCTCGGGTACGGTATATGAAAATATTGCTTATGGAAAAGAGAACGCATCCAGAGAAGAGGTAATAGAAGCGGCTAAGAAAGCAGGAGCGCATGACTTTATTATGGCACTGAAGGATGGATATGATACCTATGTGGGAGAGCGCGGGGTGAAGCTTTCCGGTGGACAGAAGCAGCGTATCAGCATTGCCAGGGTTTTCTTGAAAAACCCGCCGATTCTGATTCTGGATGAAGCTACTTCAGCATTAGATAATGAAAGCGAATTTCAGGTTGCCAAATCCTTGCAAGAGCTAGCCAAAGGCAGGACGACGATTACCATTGCACACCGACTTTCCAGTATCCGAAATTCAGATCGGATTCTTGTTTTAACCGAGGAGGGTATTATCGAAGAAGGGAACCACGAACAGTTGCTGGAAAAGCGGGGAATGTACTATCATTTCTACACAACGGCGAATGAATTGAAATAAAAAATGCTTACATCTGCCGATTTTAAGTGTTAAAATATTAATACAACATGTTGTTTCTGATGACGTAATGTGCGTATCAATAGGATACGCCCCTAGTTGTCAGAAACTTTTTTTATTTTGAGAAGCTTTAAATTTCAGAGACAGGAGGAAAAGTGTATGTTTGAAGTTGGAGAATATATTATGTGCGGAGGACATGGAGTATGTCGTGTTGTAGATATTACAGGGAATCCGATTGACAGACTGGATAAAGAAAGAAAATATTATATTTTAGAGCCTGTTTTTGAAAAAGGCAGTACAATTTACACACCGGTTAATAATGAGAAAGTCCTGATGAGAAAAATTATGGATGAAAAGGATGCAAAAGAGCTGATTGGCCATATTCCGGAAATTGAAACCGTATGGATTAAAGAAGAAAAATCCCGAGAGCAGATGTATAAAGAGGCAATTCGCACTTACGACTGCCAAAGTCTTGTCCGGATTATTAAAACGCTGTATTTACGAAAAATGGATCGGGTTTCGCAGGGAAAAAAGGTCCTCTCTTCGGATGAACACTATCTGAGAAAGGCAGAGGAGCTTCTTTACAGTGAAATGTCTATCGCTTTATCCATTCCGAAAGAGAATGTAGAAGAATATATCACAGAAGAAATTAATAAAGCAAAAAAGAAATCAGAAAATAGAATATAGTTTACATGGACCTATCGGCAGTAGTCTATGGTGCCGCTGATACAAATTTTTCCGGGCCATGGTGGGGATTGCTTCCGATTATGTTGATTGCGGAAACCACCATTGCCAGGATTTCCGTTTCTACCTGTGTGGAAGAAGTATCAAATCGATGCAGAATAGCACCGGCATCGGAACGTATATATTTTGGGTGTAAACGATTCAGAGCATAGGTAGCCATGTCTAATTTACAGTCTCTGCATGCACATATTTTTGGCATAGAGGGTAATAGCTGATTAATTGCCCGCTCTACATTTTCTTCCATCATGTTCTTTAGTCCTTCCATAAGAATCCCCTTCCCTTGTACAACCATACGATATTATCATAGTACTTTTTTAAAAGGGAATCAATATTTTTTCCCAGAGAAGTTTTAAAAACCCTCTTGTATTTCATATTTTTTTAAGAAATATTTTATTGACCTAGTTAATAAACATGGTTAATATATAACGGTGTTAACAATTATAAAAGAATATATCAATTTTTAGTGGAGGAGTTATGACGGAGAAAGAAATCCGGGAGGAATTTATAAAGCTTGGACATAAAATTGGGCGTATGGATATGACCATGCAGCTTGGGAATGTTTCAAAAGCGGAATTCGGGATTTTGATGTTAATACAGCGTATGCAGTCCGAATCGGAGGATGAAAGAGGTATTTATGTTTCCAGAATTGCAAAAGAGCTTCGTGTTTCCACACCGGCGGTTTCCAGAATGTTGGGAAATATGGAAAAGAAAAGATTAATCAGTCGCAGTGTAGATAAAGAGAGCAGAAGAAACACCTTTGTCTGTTTAACCGGACAAGGGAAAGAAGAGATAGCTCTGAGAGAGAAACTTATCGATAGAAAATTAAAGGAGCTGATTTGCCATATGGGACAAGCAGATATGGAGCAGTTGATTTTATTGGGAAATAAAATGGTCAAAATTATGGAAGAAATGGGAGGCAAAAAGTAATGTTTAAGATTTTCAGGTATTTTAAGGAATCAAAGGCAGCTGTTCTGGCAGTAGTACTTCTGCTTATTTTACAGGCATATTGTGATTTATCCCTGCCTTCTTATACATCGGATATCGTTGATATCGGAATAGGGCAGAACGGTATTGAGAATGGTGTACCGGAAAAGATGCGGGAAGAAACGTTGGAAAGTATCTGCCTTTTTGCGGAAGAAGAGGAAGAAAGTCTGATTCGGGAATCTTATGACTTAAACGAAGAAGGAGAATATGAATTAATTGCAACAGAGCCGGAAAGGATAGATGACCTGGAAGATGTCATGGGAATTCCGATGGTTATGGTATATATGCTGGAGAACGGAGATTCAGAAAAGAAAGCTATGATTGCAAGCGGCATGCTAACGAAGGAACAGTTACTTGCCATGAAAGAACAGATTCTGGAAGAATCCGGTGAAGAATTAAGTGATATGATTGTAGACCAGATGGCAATTATGTTTGTTAAATCGGAATACGAGGCAATGGGTGTGGATATTGACAGTATTCAGACGAGATATTTGTTCGTGACCGGTGGGAAAATGCTGCTAATGACCATTCTGATGATGGCAGCGGCAATCAGTACCGGTTTTCTGGCAGCAAGAGTGTCTGCTGGAATCGGTATGCGGCTGCGTGACAGAGTATTCAAAAAGGTTGTTTCCTTTTCTAATGCAGAAATGGATAAATTTTCCACAGCATCCCTGATTACCAGAAGTACCAATGATATCCAGCAGGTTCAGATGGTATCGGTTATGCTGCTTCGTATGGTATGTTATGCACCGATTCTTGGTATTGGCGGTATCATTAAGGTAGTACATACGAAAACCGGAATGGGGTGGATTATCGTCGTTGCTGTTGGTGTGATTTTGGTGCTAGTTGGTACTTTGGTGAAAATTGCCATGCCGAAGTTCCAGAAAATGCAGATACTGGTAGATAAAATGAATCTGGTTTCCAGAGAAATTTTAACAGGCGTACCGGTAATCCGGGCTTTCAGTCGCGAGAAATATGAAGAGGAACGTTTTGATAAAGCAAACCGGAATCTGATGAAAACCCAGTTATTTACCAACCGGGTTATGACCTTCATGATGCCTGTCATGATGTTGATTATGAATGCCGTTACCGTTATGATTGTATGGTTTGGCGCCAAAGGCATTGATATGGGAAATCTGCAGGTTGGCGATATGATGGCATTTATTACTTATACGATGCAGATTGTAGGTTCTTTCTTAATGCTGACTATGGTATCGGTTATGCTGCCGAGAGCCGGTGTGGCAGCAGACCGTATTGAGGAAGTTCTTCATACGGAACCGACGATTGTAGACAAAGAGCATGTACAGGATGAAAAGATAGAAGGAAAGGGTGTTGTTGCGTTTGAAAACGTAAACTTCCGTTATCCGGGTGCAGAAGAAAATGCGCTGGAGAATATATCGTTTGTGGCAAAACCGGGACAAACAACGGCAATCATTGGCAGTACCGGATGCGGCAAATCCACTTTGTTACATCTGATTCCGCGTTTTTATGATGTAACAGAAGGACGGATTACGATAGACGGCATTGATATCCGGGATATTTCCCAGAAGAAACTGCACAGTATGTTAGGTTTTGTACCACAAAAGGGAGTATTATTCTCGGGAACGATTGCTTCTAATATTAAGTTTGCCGGAGAGGACAAGGTTTCCGATGATGCTATGAAGGAAGCGGCAGTAATTGCACAGGCAACGGAATTTATTGAAGAGAAAGAAGAAACGTATGACAGTCCGATTGCTCAGGGCGGTACGAATGTATCCGGTGGCCAGAAGCAGCGGCTTTCCATTGCCAGAGCAATTGCAGGCAGACCGAAAGTATTTCTGTTTGATGATAGTTTTTCTGCATTGGATTATAAAACAGATGTTGTGCTGCGGAAAGCACTGAATGAGAAGATAGCGGATGCAACGATTTTGATTGTAGCACAGCGAATCAGCACCATTTTACATGCAGACCAGATTATTGTACTGGATGAGGGCAAAATTGTTGGCATAGGCAAACATGAGGAGCTGTTAGCAAACTGTGCGGCTTATCAGGAAATTGCCAGATCCCAGTTATCGGAAGAAGAACTGAAAGGAGGCATGGCATAATGAGTGAACATCAAAGTAGACCAAAAGGACCACATGGACCGGGTGGCGGAATGATGCCCGGAGAAAAGGCAAAGGACTTTAGCGGAACTGTTAAAAAGCTTATTAAATACATGGGTAATTACAAATACGGTCTTTTGGCAGTTATCGTTTTTGCTATCGGAAGTACGGTTTTTAATATTGTCGGACCAAAGGTTTTAAGTAAGGCAACCACAGAACTTTTTAACGGCTTGATGGCGAAGATTTATCAGACCGGAGGCATTGATTTTGAAAAAATAGGACGAATTCTGTTGTGGCTTTTATGTCTGTATATTGTCAGTGCGGTTTTGTCTCTTTTGCAGGGATGGATTATGACAGGCATTTCGCAAAAAATATGCTTCCGTTTCCGTAAGGAGATTTCAGAGAAGATTAACCGTATGCCGATGAAATATTTTGAATCCAGAACGGTTGGAGAAATATTGTCCCGTATTACAAACGATGTGGATACACTTGGCATGAGCTTAAACCAAAGTGTAACGATGTTAATTACTTCGGTCAGTACTCTAATTGGTGTCTTGATTATGATGTTAAGTATCAGTCCGCTTATGACATTGATTGCGTTTGTTATTTTACCGGTATCCGGAGCACTGATTGGTATTGTGGTAAAATTCTCCCAGAAGTATTTTGTAGCACAACAAGCCTATCTTGGCAAGATTAACGGACAGGTAGAGGAAGTATACAGTGGACAGAATATTGTAAAGGCATTCAATCGCGAAGAGGAAGTATTAAAGGAATTTGAGGAAACAAATAAGGTACTGTATCAATCGGGTTGGAAATCACAATTTTTGTCCGGCTTGATGCAGCCGATTATGAATTTTATCGGAAATTTAGGGTATGTAGCAGTAGCCATCAGTGGCAGTCTTTTGGCAATTAAAGGAACGATTGAAATTGGTGATATCCAGGCTTTTATCCAGTATGTAAGGAATTTTACCCAGCCGATTACACAGATTGCACAGGTTTCCAATATGCTACAGTCTACGGCAGCAGCAGCGGAGAGAGTTTTTGAATTCCTGGCAGAAGAGGAGGAAGAACAATTTGTAGAAAATCCGGTTCATCTGCCACAGATAGAAGGAAGGGTCAGCTTTGAAAACATCCAATTCGGATACAAAGAAGATAAAATCATTATCCATAATTTCAGTACCCAGGTCGAGCCGGGACAGATGGTTGCGATTGTAGGACCTACCGGAGCCGGAAAAACAACGATGGTAAAGCTGCTTATGCGCTTCTATGATGTAAACAGCGGAAGCATTAAAATCGATGGTCACGATATCCGCGACTTTAACCGTAGCGAGCTGAGAGAAAGCTTTGGTATGGTTTTACAGGATACATGGCTATTTAAGGGAACCATTATGGAAAATATACGGTACGGAAGACTGGATGCAACGGATGAGGAAGTCATAGCAGCGGCAAAAGCGGCCCACGCACACCGCTTTATCCAGACCCTGCCGGGTGGCTATAACATGGAATTAAATGAAGATGCAAGTAACGTATCTCAGGGACAGAAGCAGCTTTTGACAATAGCAAGAGCGATTTTGGCAGATAATAAGATTCTGATTCTGGATGAAGCAACCAGCTCAGTTGATACCAGAACGGAGCAGCGAATCCAGAAAGCGATGAACAATCTGATGAAGGGAAGAACGAGCTTCGTGATTGCCCACCGACTTTCAACGATTAAAGATGCGGATTTAATTCTGGTTATGAAGGATGGCGATATTATCGAGCAGGGTAATCATGAACAGCTCCTTGCACAGAACGGCTTTTATGCAGAGCTTTATAATTCCCAGTTTGAGGATGTTACAGCATAAATAGTAATTATATTTGACAAATCCGGGAAATATGATATGATGTAGTAGTTGCGAATGAGTTGCAATTGCAAATATAAAAATTTATATACGGAAATGATTTGTAATACAGAAGTTCGTATGCAGAAGATTTTTGTATGGGAGTGTATCATATGATGGAAATTGTCTTAGAAACTTTATTGGATAGTATAAAATTATTGCCTTTTTTGTTTATCACATATCTGGCAATGGAATATCTGGAACACAAGGCAGGCGATAAGATGCAAACCGCAATCCGGAAATCCGGCAAATGCGGTCCGCTTATCGGCAGTCTGTTAGGTGCTTTCCCGCAGTGTGGTTTTTCTACCGCTGCTTCAAATCTGTATGCGGGTAGAATTATCACACTGGGAACACTTATGTCTATTTATTTATCCACTTCGGATGAAATGCTTCCCATTTTGCTTTCCGAAAACGTCGGTATAGAAGTAATCGTTAAAATACTTGGCATGAAGATACTGATTGGTATGCTTGCCGGTTTTGTGATTGATTTTATCATCAGCCGCTTTTTTGCGAAAGAAAAAAATGGTATGGAAATCGAGCATTTGTGTGAGCAGCATCACTGCCATTGTGAAAAGGGCATTTTAAAATCAGCCATTCACCATACAGTAGAAATATTTCTTTATATTCTGCTGATTTCTTTAGCCTTACACCTAATAATCAATTTTATCGGAGAAGATTTTCTGGCAAATCTGATTCTGAACTGCCCGGTTATCGGAGAGATATTGGCCGGACTGGTGGGACTGATTCCAAACTGTGCGGCATCGGTTGTAATTACGCAGCTTTATCTGGAAGGTGTCATCGGAGCAGGGGCTATGATGTCCGGTTTGTTAGTCAGTGCAGGTGTCGGTATTCTGGTACTGCTTCGCGTGAATGACAAACCAAAGGAGAATGCCGGCGTGATTGCACTTCTTTATGCTATCGGTGTCATCGCAGGAATTTTGATTGAAGTTTGTGGTATCACTTTTTAAAAGGAATGAGGAAAGTTATGAGTGAAATAAATGAAAAAGAGCTGGCAGAATGGCCGGAAGGTATTAAAAAAACCCGACAGAGGGAAGCTGTATTTCAGATTCTTGTAAGTGCAAAAGAACCCCTGTCAGCGCACGAGATTTATCGCCGCATGGAACAGGAGAAGATAAGCGATAATTATGCGATTTCTACTGTTTACAGGGCGTTAACTGTTTTTGAGGAAAAAGGACTGGTTGTTAAATCTACCTTGATGGGAGACGATACAGCGGTTTATGCATGGAATCATGGTGCACACAGGCACTACGCCATCTGCTTAAAATGCCATAAGCTGGTGCCGTTGCAATCCTGCCCTTTTGAGCATATGGACATGCATACAAACGACGAGGATTTTCAGATTACCGGGCATAAGATTGAGCTGTATGGATATTGTAAAAAGTGCAAGTCTTAGATGTTGGGTTAGCGAGATTTTTTAAGGAATATGTACCTGTGTTTTTAGCAGGAAAAAATATATATAGAACTTGGAAATTTCAGAGGGGTGTAAAAATTTGCAGATACCAAAGTTGTGCGCCGGAATAGTATCGGGAGAGATTTGGTGTCCGCGAATAGTGTCACCCTTCATATTTTTTGAATTTTCGATGTGAATTTGGAACACATTTGACAGAAAGATTGTTGGCACGAAGATATTATATGTGATAACATTTTCGTGATATCATAGAAAAATAAAAATTTGCAACCGGATGGAATTTCAGGAGAACTGCAATGATAGAATTTGGAACAGAGAATACTGAATGTGGAAAATTTCCACCATATATTATTTCTTGTAAAGAACTAATAGGTGAAGGTGAACCATTAAATACTCTGGT
>JAQXTA010000010.1 GCA_029219245.1 Lachnospiraceae bacterium
CTATCGTAGGAATCTGCTGACTTGGATTTACATCCGCATAGATATGTAATTTTTTTATCTCTGCTAATGTATAATCTCTTACAAAGCCAATCGACTCCGTAGTCCTGTCCACTCTTTCATCATGGATTACCACGATTTCTCCATCCTTTGTAAGCTGTATGTCCAGTTCGATACCTGTCAGATTGTTTAATCCGATTGCCTTTTCAAATGCTAACAGTGTATTTTCAGGATACCGTTGGCTGCAACCTCTGTGTGCCCATATCTTCATGCTATCTTTTATCCTCTATATTTTTACTCTCTATTTTCTTTCTCCAAAAAAGTTTCCATGATTCCAGAAATTGTTATACTTTCTGTTCTAGTCAATTTAAATTCACTTTTATGGTTTCCATTGATCTGATTGAGCATATCGCTGATTTCATATCGAAGTCCATCTCCCAAGAATCTTTCCGAGTATTTTTCTACCTTTGATGCATCCTCATAGTGTACTTCAAAGTATGTTGTCTTCCACCAGGGTGCCTCTGCAACGATATATCCCTTTGCACCTGCGATCAGAAGTCTTCCTTCGCTCTTTATGCCAAGTCCACAGGTAATTGTTGCAAGCCCTTTGGGGAATTTCAGGGATACCTTAGTAAATAGATCAATATGCCCAGCCCCATAGATACTGTCAAAGGAGATGTCCTCATATTCACAGCCTAAAAGCTTCATGACCGGCAATAGACAATAACTTCCAAGTTCCAGAAAGCTTCCACCATACTTCGTATCCGTCAATTCTCTTGACTCCGTATTTTCCAGTTTGGTAAAGCAGGCATCCACATATCGGATATTTCCAATCAGTCCGCTCCGGGCTACATCCATCAGTTTGGTAAATCCCGGACAATATGCTGTCTTAATTCCTTCAAACAGAATCTTATTTCTCTGTTTTGCTATATCAAAAAGTTCTTCTGCCTGTTCTTTCTTCAGTACAAAGGGTTTCTCACATATGACATGTTTGTCATGTTCCAGTGCATCCTTTACATATGCATAATGCGTCTCATGTGGTGATGCTACATATACGATCTCTGTTTTCTCGTAGAGTTCCTCTAATGTTTCAAAAGCATCGATTTCATATCTCTTGGCAAATTTAACAGCACTCTCCTTATGGGGATTATAGGCTCCCTGTACACTGACACCGCTTACGCTCTTGGCTTCCATCAGGAATCTGCTTGTTATCCTGCCAGTGCCTATGATACCAATTCGCTGGATCTTAAAATTCTGGTTTCTAAGCATCGTGCTCGATACGTTCTTTGTTCTCTCCAGATATACTACCTTGCAATAATCCTCCATATAGTCAAAGTTACCGATCCAGTCACTTCCTACTGTAAAGATATCTACCTTGTACTTCTGTACATCACTTACCTTCTGACCGATTGTTTCTTCTATAATAATCTCATCTGCAAACCCCGTCTTCTTGACATTTTCAATCCTTGTCATCAGGTCATCCACAACATTCAGTTTTCCTCTTGTTCTGTCATAATTCTCCGTAGTGACTCCCACGATCAGATAGTCACCTAGTGCTTTTGCTCTTTGCAGGAGCCTGTAATGACCTTCATGAAAAAGATCAAAGGTTCCATATGTTATTACTTTTGTCATGATGTCATTCCCCCGTTTCTAAAATCTTTTATTCCAAACTTTTCATTACATACCTGTATATTTTTTCTCTACAATCACCGAATAAATAATGTTTTTCCAGCCACTCAAAACAGTGAAGTTACGCTTGTTCCCGCATCACCTATATAAGCATCACATAACGCAATCGTATTGGCGATCTTCGGTGTGTCATCATAAATGCCAAATCACTTTCCAGATAATATTTTTTTAAGAGCATCATAAATTGGCTTATAGTTTGCACGCATAGATTCAAAAGTAGATTCCAGAAGCGGATGCGACCGCCACACCAAGCAGGCACCATTTCTGTTAACAAAGCATTAAAACAGGCATTCCCTTTTTTCAGGAAATTTACCAAATTTAGGAGATTCAAGTGGTAAAAAATTTTCTCCGGTAAATTAGCATCAAAATATTTACGATATTTTTCAGTTTGAATAATAATGTAATCCACATAATAATTAGGGTGGAATGGCATTTTACGTTTCACTCATTCCGCCCGCAGTGGCATAGTATGGAAGATATACCTTATTGGTAAATTTTTTTAAGCTTTTTGAACAAAAAGGGACGTTCTCTCGTCACATTATTGAATTGGTTATACGGATTATAAATGAAAATCGCATTTTCTGCTTTAATCAGCATTTCGTGTAAGCTTTGAATAATTTCTTTTAATTGTTGCTTCTGAAATTTACGCATATCTTCCTGATTCCACTTTTCCCTTTATCTTCCACTTATAACAAAGTACAAACAACTATTCGTCTAAAACATCTATTTATCAAAAAAACCTGTCATTGCTTTTGTTGCAATAACAGGTTCTATTACATCTATTTCTGCCTCCATGCAACTTGTACAGCCATCCTTGCTTTTCATTATAAAATAACTTATAAGTTATTATAACTTATATCGGCAGAATATGATAAAATATTAGAGTGTGGTTTTTGTTTTTAGTCAGTCCCACTCCTCAGTAAAGTCTCAAGGAAACTACATCTTATACGGTTGCAAGACATCCGCTTTGAAGAAATTGTTTATAAATCTCATCTACTTCATCTGTTTTAACCGTTTCTATTGCTTCATAGATTCGTCGAACCATTACTACGTCTTCTTCCAGCATATCTGCAGTTTCCGCAGCAGTATAGTTTTTAGTCCATTTCTTATAGGTTTGCCGGATTAATTTCAGGATTTCACCTTCTGCTCGTCCTTCCTCTCGTCCTTCCTCTCGTCCTTGTGCCAATTTTTCTTCTCTTTCCAATTCTAATTGTCTTTCAAAAGTATAATCTAAAGTTGTCACTTTCACTACCTCCGAACGATGATCTATCAAAAAGTCCTTCAATACATTTTCTTTAATGCATCTGTCGATTGCCAACTCTATTGCATGCTCTAATTCATCAAAACCAAGTTCCCGGTGAAACTGCCTTACATAATCGACAAAAGTCATGTAGTCACGCAAAAATGGACATTTATCAAGTAATTCCTCATTTCTGCCATAATTAATATTATATACCGTACATTTTAATTCCAGTTCCGGATCTTCTACCGGACACAAAAACGCATCTGATAATTTTAATTCATACTGTTCCGGCTGTTCTTTTGTTCCATTATAAAAAATAGCAAACTTAGGTGTCGGGATTTTAACAAGAGAATTTCCGAAAATATTCTTTTTTTGCTTTTTTATTATTTTCTCCAAAATATTTGCCAGATAAATAAAACTTCTAAGCGGCATATTAGGACAAACCGTTGATTGATGCTCATAAATGCTCAAGCGCATATCTAAAATAAAGGCTGCATCATTACGAACCGAAAGAGAGATTCCACCATCCAACCGACACATCTCTACCATTTCCGGATTCGTATAATTTGAGTCATTCATTGCATTATAAAGTTCCAACGCGTTATTTGGATCTTCCATCAGCATACTAAACACATCACTTTTGTACTCTCTGTTTCCTGTCATATTTTCCTCCTTTTCCGGCAGGAACCTATGACATCACGATTCCTGCTTTTTCAATAAATAAATGGATTTTAAAAGCATGAATTTTCGTGAATAATTAACTATGATATACTTTTATGATTTTTGAAAACGTGAAGTCCCCTAATGACCACGCCTAATATGAAAATATGCTTTGAATGAAGTATAACATTTCGCGGTTCTATAAGCAAGCGTTTTTTCAACTTTTTCTTTTCTTAATTGTGTATGTCTTATACCATACCTAAAATATCAACAAGTTTTCCGCATAACACATTTTTATGTTATACTATTCTTATCAAAGAAAACGAGGTTACACACCAGTGAAAGTATTATTTATTGAATGGGCAAGTTTTGGGAATAACGATATCAAAGAAGCATTTGCATCAGAGGGGCACAGCGTTGTCTGTTTTCCTTTTTCCAATAAAGATGCAAGAAGAGATGCTGAAATTGAAGCAGCATTATCAGCCACTTTACACCAAGAGGTGCCGGATGTTGTTTTTTCTTTCAACTATTTTCCGGTCATTTCCAATGTCTGCAAAAAAGAAGATGTGCGATATATTTCCTGGATTTATGACAGTCCCTATGTCATGCTGTATTCCTATACGGTCATCAATCCCTGTAATACCATTTATGTCTTTGATAAGGAACTCTATCTGGAATTTCATAATGCCGGAATTCCTACAGTACACTACATGCCAATGGCGGCAAATACTGATCGGCTTGATAAAATCATGCCGTCAGTCTGTACTCCACCGGATAAAGCTGCTGATTACGCCTCGGACAAACTCCCGTACCTCTATAACATATCCTTCATCGGTTCTCTTTATACGGAGCAGCACAATTTCTTTGACCGTATGACGACATTATCTGATTATACCAGAGGCTATCTGGACGCCCTGATGACTGCCCAGATGAAGGTACAGGGGTATAACTTTATACAGGAATCGCTCTCTCCCATTATGGAAGACTTATATAAAGCATTGCCGATGGATCCTAATCCGGACGGCGTAGAAACCAAAGAATACCTTTACGCTCAATATGTTATCAACCGAAAAATAACCGGGTTGGAGCGTACCGATTTAATTCATGCCATTACAGAGCATTTTGCTTTCGACCTTTTTACACCAAATAAGGATTTTTCTATGTCGAACTTAAACAATCATGGTCCGGTGGGTTATTACAAACAGATGCCACTAGTATTCAAGCAAAGCAGAATCAATTTGAACATTTCTCTGCGCAGCATCAAAAGCGGTATCCCGCTTCGGGCTTTCGACATTATGGGAAGCGGTGGTTTTCTGCTCAGTAATTTTCAGGCAGATTTTCTGGATGATTTTGTACCGGGTGAAGATTTCGTCTATTATGAGAGCAAAGAGGATTTATTATATAAAATCGATTACTACTTACAACACGAAGAAGAACGAGTTACAATTGCCCGTAACGGCCACGATAAAGTTGCCGCAGGTCACACCTTCCGACATAGAATAAGGGAGATGCTGGCATAAGCCGCATCTCCCTTCCATTTCACTTAATCCCCTTCTATTTCAAAAAGCTTCAAAAGTCCACTCGTGTAATTAAATTTCTCCCTTACCATTTTTTGTCCCGCTTCCGCAATCTTCTGACGTTTCTGCTCATATTTCAGGTAATAATCCATTTTTTCCTTGCACTCTTCCAGGCTTTGAAATGTTACAATTTCTTTATTCTCCACAAAATACTCTGCGATTTCCGGCTGCCAATTCGATAATACAAAACCACCGCATGCCATAATATCAAGTACTCTTAAAGGAATTCCTGAATGAATCGAACGCAGGGAAAGATTCAGATTAATCCTACTGCCGGCAAAAATCAGTGGCATCTGTGTATGATAATCAACAACTCCTTTATGATATTGCTGCAATTGCGGGAGATTTTTCAAATCCGAACCGGTATATAAACAAAATCGATATTTTTCTCCAAACTTTTCCGCAACCTCTGTCAATAAAATTCTACGTTCTTCTACAGTCACTTTCTTTTCCAGAACAGTGGCAAACAAAAGTTCTTCCGGATTTGCAAAATAATCATCGCCAAGCATCAGTCCCTGTTCTTCCATCTTCTTCTGTATCAGACACAAATCTACCTCACCAGATGCGACTGCTTCCCGTAAATAGTCTTTCTCATAGGAAAAGCTCTGTTTCTGTATTGCTTTGTCTATTCCCGTCATTTTATTCCGAAACAGTCTGTCATAATAATTATGTTCATCCGTATAAAAAGATCCTACAAATGAGATATCACAATGATACTTTTCTTTATCTGCTTTTGTATCAATTGCCTTTGCAAAGTATTCTGTATCCACAGATAAAGGAACATGATAAACAGTTTTTACTCCTTTTCCCTGCAATTTTCTTACCATTTCTTTATCAAAGATTCCGATATGGTTACACGAAAGCATGACATGTTTTGCATATAAGGTAAAATGAGGACAATCATATACCCAGGCATAATAAGGAATTTTACATGTGTCACAAATCATGGAAATAATCGGGAAATAATTAAAAGAAATCACGCCTTCTATTCCTTCTTTATGAATAAAGGGTATCATTTCCGCTGCAAGTTCCATATCACGTGTATAATGCTTGCACACCTTTTTGAACCACACCATTTCAAATCCCAGATTTATTAAATTGTCAGCCAGTATTTGTTCATTATTGGCTTGCCAGGAGTACAATAATAGTTTCATAGATCTCCTTAGATTTTATTCTTTAATTGCTTTCAACAGTAATTTTTTTGTTTCCTGATAAAATCCACACTTATGGGAAAGTATTAATAGTTCTCGTATAATGCCATCCAGAACATTTTCCTGCGCCATTAGCTTCCAGTATTTAGAAATCATATAACATCTTGCTTCCAGATATCCATTAATGTTTTCTGAAACACTATGCTCCGACTGGTAAACTTCAACCAAAATGTCTTCAACAAACTCTATTTCCCAGAATTCTGCAATTCGAAGAACAAGCTCCCAATCTTCAATGCATTTCAAGCTTTCATTAAATCCGCCTGCCTGTTCTAAGCATTTTTTTCGAAATAACATTGTAGGTGTTCCAATAACATTTTCTCTCAGCAAGAGAAATAATATATTGCCTTCCAGCTTTTCCTTATCTATCCAGCGTTCCGGACATACTACCTTCTCACCATTTCTCCCTTTTCCATTCATGCGACAATAAACGAGTCCGACTTTTTCCGATGCATGTACCATTTTCTGCATCTGCTTTTCTAATTTTTCCGGCAACCACACATCATCACTATCTTGAAAAGCAATATACTCACACGTTGCCATCTGAATACCCACGTTACGTGCATGGGAAGCTCCACTGTTGTCTTTCAAACGTATGTATCGTATTCGTTCATCTTCAAACCTTTCAATAACATTCCGCGTATCATCTGTGGATCCATCATCCAAAATAAGCAATTCAAAATTCTCATATGTCTGTGTCAAAATACTGTTTATTGACCTTGCAATCACCTGCGCCCTATTATAAGTCGGAACGATAATACTTATCTTATCCTTCATCATTCGACTCCTCTCTTATCCCAAAATAGGTTATTATCTGCCTTTATTTATATTTTTTTTAAATTCTTCCTGATTTATTTCTGGAAGGCTATGAATTTTTTCCAACAGCCTTCGCAAGTTTACTTGCAAATCATATCTCTCTCGTCCAATCTGATGGAATAACTCCAAATTCTGAAGTGCTGGAAGATATCCTTGAATAATATCCATAACAAGCTCCACCCCTGTTACTTTTCTATCAAATCCCCTGCCAGAAAAATTATAATTCGCTGCTATCGCAAAATTGTTTTTATTCAGCCACCCAGGACCACCATGAATATCATAACAGTAGACCGGTACTTTACATCCAAAACAATACTGCACCGTCTTACCAATTGTAATTACTACATCATACCGTACCAGAAGTTCTGGCGTTACCAATACGCTTTGGTATTCCTGTCCGAAAATATCTGTCTCAATTCCATTGCTTCTAAAAATAGCAACGGCTTCTTTTATTTCCTCCGCCACATGATTAGAAACAATGCAAATCTTTTGCAGCATCTTTCGATTCTCTCTCATGGTTTCAAAATATTCAGGCAAAATATAATTTGGAAAAATAATAATGTTCTCTTCCTTTACCCCCAGCGTTTTCATCCGATCATAAGTTTCACTACTATTTGCCATACAAAGTGTTAGATCATTCGCGCACTCTGGGGGATACTCAATGCTAACCCATGGCGATAATGAGCTAAAAATCACTTTTTTGTATTTAATATCTTTCCTAATAAGGCAATCCATAAAGATGGTATTATGATGACCAATTATTATATCATATTCTTTTAAAACCAGATTTTTTTCCTTTACATTGGTAAAAAGAATTCCACTATCTTTGAATTGAAGCATTAATGGTTCTCCAAGCTCATAGGCCGCCGCTTCTACCCGATAACCCATTTGTACCAACGCAGAACCAATAGAACAGACATCTAATTCTGAACCCGTATAATCCTTTATCATTCTATTTGTTAGCAAAATATTACTCATTCGTTCTCTCCTTCATCACTTCTCAAAATACTCTTTCAAGAATTTCTTTCGTTCTTCTTCATATCCTTGTAAATTCACAAAACCACAATCATGTACACACCATGGTTGCTTCATTTGTGGTACTACTACCCTATACCCCCGTCTGATAAACTCCATACTCTGGGAACAATCATAAAAATCCCATTTATCAAAGAAATCTTCTCTCCAACAAATATCATACTGCGTTACCATAAGAAATCCGTCTATTGCTTCTACTTCAAAAAAATCTGATTTAATCTTTTCATCCTCCGGATTAGATACCAAAGATGTTTCATAAATATGCTGTTCATACACCTTCCCACAACGGACTGTTTCCCACATAATACCGGATGTAGGCAGCTTTGGGGCACCAATATTCCCAATCATGCCTATTTTTTTATCATTTTTAAAAATATCCAAACAATCCTGTATAAAATTCTGATTTATAATAAATGTATCCTGATGTAAATATACTTTATACTTCGCCTTGGAATACTGCATTGCCTCATTATACCCTGCTGTCATAGACTTTGCCTTTTCTACAGTAAGTATATCAATCTGATATCCTTTTGGTACAATCAAATAATTGATATAATGCAAACATTCTTTTGTATACAGTTTGTCATTGCTGCAAATAATAAAACAAAATTCTTTATCATTCATGTAACTCTTTTCCTTTTATTACCTTTAAGACTTTTTCCTTATGGACAACACTATACTCTATAATTGTTATTAACTCGTAGGAAGAAATCTCATTCTGTATAAGAAACAGATAGAATTCCTGTAATCCATTCCCTATCACATCAAAATCAATTCTTCTCAAATAAAATTTCAACACAGTATAGCGCTCTAATAATTGCGAGACATTTTGTACCTTTTCAAAAATTGTCTTCTGCCTTGCGTCTTTTTCCTGTTCATATATCTTAGTTAAATAGAAAATCGTAGCAAGTTCATTGCTGTGCTCCGTAATATTTTTGTATGTAAGCAGCACTTCCTTTATTTTGTCATACTCATGTGTACATAATAATTCATCTATTTTTCTCAATAATTCTGTGTTCACAATACGCTCCTAAACATAGATTTATTTGGTAAGTTATGATACTATATTAACATGGAGAAAAAAAATATGCACCCAATATCTGTTTGTATTATAGCAAAAAATGAAGAAAAAAGAATTGAACGTTGTCTGTCCTCCGTTAAACCCTACGGTTTTGAAATAATCGTTGTCGATACGGGTTCGACGGATACGACAAAGGAAATCGCTTCCAGGTATGCCGACAAAATTTTAGACTTTACCTGGTGTGACGATTTCAGTGCTGCCAGAAATTTTTCTCTTCAAGCAGCCAGTAACAACTGGATTTTTATGATGGACTGTGATGAATGGATTAAGAGTATTGATGTAGAAGAACTGAACTTTTTCAGGAAACATCATTCCGACAGTGTAGGTGCAATTTCCAGAGAAAATCTGGTTACGGAAAACGGTCAACTCGTTTTGAATAATACAGACCATACCGAACGTTTTTTTAATAAAAAACTTTATCATTATACAGGCATTATCCACGAACAGTTAACTCCTATTCATGGTAATGATTTTCCCTGTCTTTTATTGCATACTACCATTGAACATACTGGATATGATATGACTCCGGAACAAAAAATCGCCAAAGGGAAGCGTAATCTTTCCCTGTTACATAAACAATTAGCAAAAGAACCTGAGAATCCTTATGTCTATTATCAGATTGGAAAAGGATATGAAATTATTGAGGACTATGAATCTGCCTGCAAATATTACGGAGAAGGATTGTCTTTTGATGTTGATCCATCCTTAGCCTATGTACAGGCAATGGTAATCTCTTATGGCAACACCCTGCTTTTAACAAACCAGTACAATACTGCCCTTCAATTTGAACGAATCTATGACACCTTTGCCACTACTGCCGATTTTGTCTATCTGATGGGACGTATCTACATGGCAAACGAACAATACCCGAAGGCTATTGAACAATTCTATAAAGCAACTACCATAGAAACATGCAAATTCCATGGTGCAAATAGTTTCCTGAGTTATTATCACATTGCTTTGATATGTGAGAAATTAGGCGATATCGACAATGCCATTACCTATTATAAAAAATGTGGTAACTATCCACCGGCTATGGAAAAGATAGCATGCTTATCCACCATGCTGTCACATAACGATACACACAAAAAATACAAACGTATCGCACTGTTTGGCAGTGATATTTTTATTTTACAGTATATCATGGAACAGTATCAGAAAGCATTTCAGAACATGGGTTATGAAACTTTTGTCTTTCCAAGCACTACAACCCAGGAAGAATTTACGCAAAATGCCGAAAAATTATTTTTATTCCATGAACAGGGGCTGGATGCAGTCATCACATTCAACAATCGCGGTTTTCAGATGCCTCTGGGAAAACAAATTTCACTCTGGGATAAATGGAGTGTCCCATGCTACAACATATTAGTGGATCATCCGATGTACTATTTTGATACATTGGATCAAAGTCCGGCACAGGGAATTGTCGTTTGCTCAGATAGGAACCATGTAAACTATGTAAAACGCTTTTATTCTTCTGTAAAAAAGGCTCTTTTCCTGCCTACTGCCGGTGAAGAACTCCGTCCCAATGAGGAAAAAAAGCCAATAAAAGACCGTACAATAGATGTACTCTTTATTGGAAGCTATAAATATCATTCCGATTATACTTATGATGCCATAGACGAATTAGTAATGGATTATCTGATTAGCAATCCGCACGAAACTTTAGAGCAGGCAATCGAAACCTGTCTAAAAAATATACAGCCCAGTCTATCCGACATGGAATTAAAGGCTATCATTCAAAAACACCGCTTCGTAGAAACAAATTTAAGTTCTATGTACCGGTTGGAAATTATCCGTTCCTTAACAGAGGCAGGCATTACTGTCACTGTTTATGGCAACGGTTGGGAAAACACTGATATTTATATGAATCCTTATTTTATCTGCCATTCTACTGTACCATTTAAAGATGGGCTTGCTTTGATGGAAGACAGTAAAATTGTATTAAATCAACTTTCCTGGTTTAAGGACGGTGGAAGTGAACGTATTTTCAATGCCATGTTACAAAAAGCGGTTTGCGTTACCGATGACAGTACTTATCTGAGAGAGATTTTGGCACATCAGAAATCTGTTGTTTTTTATTCTCTGAATGAACTGGAAAAGTTACCTGGTCTTATCAAGGAATTATTAAACCAGCCTGCTAAAATGCAGCAGATTGCCGATTGTGGATACCAGACTGCGCAGAGCAACCACACTTGGGAGAAACGGGCCGAACAACTATCCGACATCATTGCTTCGTCATAGTGCTTCCCACTCCTAAAAAGATAACGGAAAGGATACCGAAATGGAAAAATATATCAGCATTATCATTCCATGCTATAATGTAGAATCCTATATTGACCGTTGCTTTCAGTCACTTCTTGCCCAGACAATCGGTTTTGACAAACTGGAAATCATTCTGGTCGACGATTGTTCTACCGACCATACCTGGGACAAACTGACAGCAATCGAAGCAGCCTATCCGGAATCTGTCATGATTATCCATTGTGATGAAAACGGTCATCAGGGCAGAGCAAGAAACATTGGCTTGCAGTATGCTTCCGCGCCATACATTGGCTATGTGGATTCCGATGACTGGATTGAGCCGGATATGTATGAGAAATTATATGAAAAAATTGTTACCTACGACTGCGACCTTACAATGTGTCAGAATTGGCGGGATACTGCAGTACCCGGACAGGTGCTAGCTCCAAAGCTGACCGGACAGTCTAACCGCATGTTTGAAATAGATACGCAGGAAAAACGCGGAACTTTTTTGGTATGTGGCTCTATCGGCTATGGAGTATGGGATAAGCTCTTTAAACGGGATTTTCTGATTGATAACCAGATTTTCTTTCCAGAAGGGCTTGCTTACGAAGACCATTTTTTTTCTACACTTTTATACCTGTATGCATCCAAAGTCTATATCTTAGAAGAACGGCTTTATCACTATTATGTAAATCCTGCTTCCACTGTTCTAAGTCCGAATGCAGCCCATCATTTTGATATTCTGACCATCGATATGATGATGTGGGAGGAATGTGCTAATCGCGGGTTTTTAGACAATTACCGCAAAGAATTAGAATACCAGTTTCTTACTTTGTGCTATCTGGCAGCGATAAAAATGATCAGCCTACGTCTGACGAAGGTTCCTTACGACTTTTTTCTCCGGTTAAAAGAAGAAACCTTGAAACGTATACCGAATTATCATGAAAACCCTTATGTGAAAGACTATGTAACAGAATTTAACCAGACTCTTTTGCAATTGCTGGATTTTCCAATCAGCGAATCTGATTTGGCTGCTGTCTGTAAGGCAGTTGTAAAGAAACACGCAAAAGGTGTTTTGCAAATATACGTTATGACTCATGTCAACTTCAGCGCACCTGACGATCCGATTTATCATCCGCTTCATGTTGGGCGTGCGCTCAAGGGGGATTTGGGTTATCCCGGAGATGATACCGGTGATAATATTTCCCATTTAAATCTTTATTACAGTGAGCTTACCGGTCTGTATTGGGCATGGAAAAATATCCGTAACACAGAATATATCGGTTTATGCCATTACCGAAGATATTTTTTAAACGAAAACCATTCCATTATGACAAAAGCCGATTTTCTTCCTATACTGGAAAAATATAATGTAATTATTTCGCAGCCTGTTTTTTCCGAAAAATGCTATCGTGACAGCTATGCGGAAGCCCACACTATTCATGATCTGGAAGCAGTAAGCGAAGCAATCGCAACCCTTTATCCGGATTGCATGCCAATTTTTCAGGATGTACTTTCCGGCAGAAAACTATACTGTGGAAATCTCTTTGTTACTACCAAAGAATTATTTGACGATTACGCGCAATGGCTATTTTCCATTTTTGAACTAGCTTCCAAGCAAATTGATGTCAGTACCTATGATGATTATCACAAACGTGTTTACGGTTTTTTATCCGAACAGCTTCTCTTCGTCTGGGTTCTCTACCGAAATCTGACTTGGTGCGAAGTTCCTATTGGTTTTACACAGGAAAAAGCTGAAACACTCACCCTGAAAGAACAACTGTCCTCTCTTTTTGCGGAGAAGAAAATAGAGGAGGCACATACCCTTTTTCTGAATACTATGAAAGTTCGTCCGGACGTCATGCTTTCCGGTTCTGACTTTCATCAGGAATTAACTACCATTCTTCGCATCATCCATATTTGCGAGGAAGAAAGAAAACAGGACTGTCCTTCTTTTTTAAACTACACAACTGATTTACGGAAATTGACAGCACATTACAATCGTATTGCAGAGATTCTTAACAAATGTGCAGATTCCACACCATTTAATGCAGATTTTGACTACTTAAAGCATACCGCCGTATCTTCCTGTGCAATCGATATTATGATACCAATCATAGGCAAAGGAGAAAAAAGAAATGAGATTTGTACTATTTTACGAAGCAACGGAATCCTTTAATTATTTTACAGATGAAATAGCTCATGAGCTGGCAAACCGCGGCCACGATACTTTTATTCTGGATTTATTAAATCCTGCTGCACCTTCTCACTCTATGCAGGAACTAATGTCCTACTGCGAGCAGAAAGTAGATGCGGTTATTTGTTTCAACCGCGCCGGTATCCATAATGATACTTATATTGATTTATGGAATATGATGGATGCATGTACGGTACATATACTTATGGACCATCCGCTCAGGCTGCATCCGACGATGGAGAAGCATCCACGCAAGTACATTCAGTTCTGCCCGGATGAAGAACATGTTTCCTATGTAAAAAAATATTTTCCGAATGTAGAACATATTGAATTCCTTGCTCATGCCGGAACATTGGATACCGAACCACCAATTCCATATCAAGACAAAAAATATGACATCCTGTTTTCCGGTACCTATTATATACCGGAAAGCAAACTTCACGAATTAAATTATGTTTGTCCGGAAGGTTCTCCTCTATCTGAAATCTATATGCAGATTGCAGAGGATCTGATAAAGCATACCGAAAAATCCTTAATTCAATCTGTTTTGGATGTTCTTGCTACAAACCGGATGCCACTCAGTGACAATGCTGTCAAAACTATTATGCGCGGTATGACACCAATCGACTGGATGGTCCGCATGTATTACCGGGGAAAAGCAGTCCAGGTACTTGCAGAAGCCGGTTTTGATGTACATGTTCTGGGACGAGGCTGGGAGAATCATCCCTGCGCCGGTGCCCAAAATCTCCACATTTTATCCGACCGTATTGACCTTGCCGATACTTTCGCATATATGCGTAATGCCCGGATTAACTTAAATGTCATGCCATGGTTTAAAGAAGGTACACACGACCGCATTTTCAACACGATGCTGCGCCACTCCATCTGTCTGACCGATTCCAGTACCTGGCTGGACACCCATTATGAAAACGGCAAAGATATTGTTTTATATGATCTGAAGCAGTTAGACAAATTACCGGAGATTACGAAATATTGGTTAAATCACCCTGTAGAGGCATGGGAACTAATCGAACGGGCATATACCAAAACTGCCGAAAACTATACATGGATAAACTGCGTGGATTCTATTTTGGAGAGTCTCGCCAGGAACTATGGAATACAGTAAAAAGTGAGGAAAAATTATGCTTCCTATTTCTGTTTGTATTATTACCAAAAATGAAGAAGAAAACATCGAAAAATGCTTAAAGCCTTTGCGTGCCTATGATTGGGAGATTCTCGTAGTAGACACCGGTTCTACGGACCATACCAGAGAAATCGCCTCTCGATATGCGGACAAAGTACTGGACTATGCCTGGACACAGGATTTTAGTGCTGCCAGAAATTATTCCATTGCACAGGCTTCTTATGATACAATTCTTATTATTGACAGTGATGAATTTCTTCTGGAAATTGATATCGATGCAATCCTGGTTTCCATGGAAGAAACCCCAACTCATATCGGTCTTCTTTCCAGACAGAATCATTATCAGATGAATGGAACCGACAGCGTTTATGTAGATCTGGTAGAACGCCTTTTTTCTCGGAAATATTATCATTATCAAGGTATTATCCATGAACAGGTTGTATTAAAGGAACCGGAAAAATACTCCTATGGAACCTATCAGATTCCCCTCATCCTCAACCATGTCGGCTATAATGGCAGTGAAGAGGCATTACTTGAAAAAGCCCAGCGTAATATCTCTTTATTAGAAAAAGATTTAGAAATGCATCCGGCTAACCCTTATACATACTTCCAATTAGGACAATCCTATAATTTAATTCATGACGATGAAAAAGCATGCTATTATTATGGCAAAGGGCTTTCCTACGATGTTGATCCTGCCGCCGAATATGTACAGATGATGGTAATCGGATACGGATATGCCCTGCTTCATCTGAACCGGACCGAAGATGCTCTTGGACTCGCCGCTGTCTATGATGCTTTCGCAGTTTCCGCTGATTTCATTACCTTAATGGGACTGATTTATCTACGTAATAATCAATATATGAAAGCCATGTTAGAATTCGTGAAAGCACTTTCCTGCAAAAATGCTCATGTAGTCGGTGCCAACAGTTTCATTCCTTCCTATAATATTGGACTGATTAATGAAATGATGGGAAATAAGGAGATGGCTCTTATACATTATCGCAGATGCGGTAACTTTCCCATGGCACTGGAAAAAATCAAAGACTTAACGGAATAGTGACTGAATATCATTAATCTTTATGACTCTCTGCCACATAGTTTTTGGCATAATTCCATCGCTTTATTAAGGCTTTCTTTAAGTTCCTTATTCTCTTGTAATAATGCACGAATCGTCTGATAGGAGTCATCCGAAAGTCCATTCCAGAATACTTCCTCCATCATCTCAATATAGAATGGTGTTTCTTTTGCATACAGCCACCAGATTTTCTCCATTTCATAGTGCACTCCGCTATACTTCCATGGCTTACGACCGGCGAAATGAATAATTTTCATTTCGGATAATGTTTCCTCATTCAACGATACATTCTGGGAAAATACATTATATTTTGTATTATCTACATATAATACATTCCCGAAATGTAAATAGTTCAAAAGGTCTTGATCCGGATTTGTCAGAGAATATCCTGCTCTTTCTGCTATCCTATAGTAATCTTCAAAGCAACATCTTTTTCTGACTTTATCTAAATCATATAGAATCATTCCTGAATTAAAGTACCGCAGTTCTTCACCAAACTCAGCAAATAATTCCTTTTGCTCTTTACTATAATTTCCCTGTATCATTGGGTCATCTGCAACTGCCAGTTCCATTTCCTGCATATCCATATTATAAAATTCTTTAATAGAAGCATGAACAATAATATCAATATCCAAATATAGAACCCTGTTTACTATTTGAGGCAAAACTTCTCCCATAAGCAAGCGAAAGTAAATCTCCCTTGTCCAGTTTTCTGTAATGGGCAATTTCATCAGACGTGACTCCATATCTATCTTTAAATATTCTATTTTCTGTATGTCCTCTACAGCAAGGCTATTCAACAGCCTTTTATCTTCCTCAGTCAAACCCTGATGCAATACATAAACACGAATCTTACTACTTCTATTGTTGGAAAACAAAGAATATAACATAACATATGCATACCGGATATAACGGCTATTAACTGCAATGGCAATATTCATATAAGAATCTCCTTTTATAAAAAAGAGCCGCCCATTGGGCGGCTCTTGGTAGTTTACTAAGCAATGTGCATTCTTACTTACTATGTAATTAGCCAAGTAAGGACAGTGCCAACTGGTTAGACTGATTAGCCTGAGATAACATAGATGTACCAGCCTGCTGTAAGATATTGTTGTTAGAGTATTTAACCATCTCTGTAGCAATATCTGTATCACGAATCTGAGATTCTGCAGCTGTTGTATTCTCAACAATGTTATCCAGATTGCTGATTGTGTGCTCAAGTCTGTTCTGAACAGCACCAAGATCGGAACGCTGTTTGGAAACTTCCTGTAAAGCAGCTTTAACGAATGCATTCAAGCTTGCAAAATCTTTTTCAACAGCAGATGTATCAATATCATCTTTGTCAAAATCATAATAGAATTTGCTCATGATATCATCCAATTTTGCGGACAAATCAACTGTGTTCTTACCGTCTGTGCTATACTTCTTTGTGCTCTGATTCTCTTCAACAAGATCTCTCAAACCACCCATACTCATATCCTGAATGGTAATAGAAATATGCTGACCAGCTTCTGCACCAACCTGAAGAGCTTTTCCAGTGAACTCACCTGTTAACAGGTTCTGCTCATTGAATGTTGTTGTGCTCTGTACACGATCGATTTCAGACATTAACTGCTGAACTTCAGTCTGGATATAAGAACGATCTGTGGATGTCAAAGTAGCATTTTCTCCTTTAACAGCCAATTCATTCATACGCTGTAACATATCATGTACTTCATTCAATGCACCTTCTGCTGTCTGTACGCAAGAAATACCATCCTGTGCATTAGCAGATGCCTGTGTAAGACCTCTGATCTGACGTCTCATCTTCTCGGAAATAGCTAAACCTGCTGCATCATCTGCTGCGCGGTTAATCTTGTAACCAGAAGATAATCTCTCAGTGGATTTTGCCTGAGCGCTTGTTGTTAAACCAAGCATTCTGTTAGAGTTCATTGCTGTAATGTTGTGTTGTACTACCATAATATATTCCTCCTTGAATTTAACGCGGCTTCCATGCCGCTTTCTTTTTTGTTTGTAATGGCTCTGTTAGTTCGTACGCTACTTCCAGCACCATTACAGTTGGTTAAGTAAGTTATTTCCTTTACTTGTAATATATATCGGTGCTTTTCCGATTTACTTTAGAGCTTTTTGAAACTTTTTTTATTTTATTATTTTTTATTATCATAAAACTGCGGTGCCACACAATTGAGATTATTCATGCTGTTGTAGTAATTCCGCGCCACCTTTGATTTGGAAACACTCTGCTGAATAGACTGTTTTTCCTTCTTAAACTGATTCTCTGCGAGCATTTTATTACGCATATTACCGGTATTCACTACAACTACCTTGTCTGTAATCTGTTGAATCATGCTCTGCAGCTTTGCAATTTCATGCCGATACTGTTCCTTATGCTTTAAAACTTCCTCTCTCAGTCTTTCATACAAAGTTTCAAAACCACTATCCAGTTTTTCCAGTTTTTCAACCAATCCTGCCTGTGCATCAATTGTCGCATCAAAAGCATCCATATCAAAGGAATCCTGTTTCAAAATATGCTCCTGCACACCATTCTGTTTAATTAATTCATCCAGAATCTGTATCTTTTTTTCCAGACTTTGTATTAATATCTGCATTCCGTTCTTTCCCATAAAAGTCCTCCTATGCCTTATGTGCACGTTTCATGACTTCTTTCCATGTATCACGAACACTACGCAGGTGCATATTGACTTCTTCCAGAATTTCCTTGTCTTTGCTAACATTTGCTTCAAACAATCTGCGTAAAAGATAGACATAAATTCTATCAAAATCTTCCCATACCGGATATTTGTGATCCAGTGTATTACGGAATTCTTCAATGATACGCTGTGTTTTCATAATATTCGTATGTGCTTTTTCAATATCGTTCTGTTCGATTCCCATAATTGCTATATTGCAAAACTTAATAGCTCCCTCATAAAGCATCAGCGTTACTTCTGCCGGAGATGCAGTTAAAATTTTATTTCTGTTATACTGTTCATATGGATTCTGTACTGGCATTGTTACTTCTCCTCCTTGATTTTCATTCTACCTGCAAGAATAGAAAGAATGTCCCTATAACGGGACATTCTATCAACCTCCAAACATACTGGATACTGCACTGTTTTTGGATTCCAATTTGGCAAGTGCTGTTTCCATAGCAGAGAATTTAGCATACCATTTATCCATAAGGGCATTTACTTTGTCTTCCTGCTTGGATATCTTCTCTTTATATGCATCATACTCTTCCTTCATTTCTTTGTCATTATATACAGTAAATGCGCTACTCAATGAAGATGTTGCCATTTTGTCTGTCAAATCGCTATAAACATTTTTGGCTAATTGACTAAAGAATTTTGTAACGGTTTCCGGATCTGATGCTATCATTGCCTCTAAAGTCTTTTCATTTGAAGCTGTATAGGAATCATCCTTATCACCATCTATATGGTACGCATTTCTCTCATTGTCCGGTGCATTGAAATATCCCAGAGTATTAATACCAAAATCAGACAAATACATCGTCTTTCCATTTACATCAATACCACGCATCATAATGGTCTTCATGGCATCTGCTATATTTCCCAAGGTCTGATCCCTGCGAAGTAATGAATCTTTAATCTTCTTTTCCCAGTCTTCAATTTCAGATTCCGCCATTGCCTCTTTTTCCTCTGAAAGAAGTGGTTCATAGCCTTTGGAGGATTCTGCATTATACATGGAGTCCATCTCGTTAATCAACTTATTGTATTCTGTAAAAAACTTCTTAATACTATCATAAATACCTTCTGTATCCTCACCGGTTGTAAGCGTAATTGACTCATTAGTCTCTGCCAATACCGTAATTGTAAGACCATTCACTTCAAAGGTATTCGTATCGGATTTAAACTCTGCTTTATTCAGATAAATAATCGCATCCTGACCCTGTTCCTTAGTTGCTGTTGAATTTGCTGCATATTTCCCATTTAGGACATCCTGTGCCGTCTGAATCTTCTCAGCAAATTCAGTTCTGACATTCGCTTCCAGAGCCGCAGTTCCTGTCACATTGTCATCAGCATCTACAGTAAAGTTCGATGCATTCTGTGCCATCTTATCATCATTTACTGCAATGGTTGCTTCATGACCTTCTACCGCTTTTACGATGCTATACTGACCATTTACTTCATTGAAAGCTGCCTGCTTTTCTGTCACATCTGAGTTTGCATCGGTGACTGCCTGTTTGGCCTGTTCCAGTTCTGTTTCTGTTGCAGTTCCGGATTCTTCCAATGTTTTCAAAGCATCCTCTGCTGCCTGTAAGACCGCCTTTGCATCGTCTAAATCCTTTTTCAGACCACCGTTTCTCTCCATAACCGGATTTCCACTGTCATCAAGTACTGCATTGCCGTTCTCATCCAACTTGGTCGTTTCCGGTCCATACAGCTCTTCATATAGTTCAGCTGATGTCTTATCAGCCACATAACCCGGATCTGCTTTTAATTTATCAATTTTATCCTGCAAATCCTGATTTGCCTTTAAAAGACCATCATTCTCTTTCTTGTAGGATGCGGCACGCTTTGCTACTTCGGAGGCAATCTTTGCTTCATATGCCGCTGCATTTTCCGGTTTTGCATAGTCTGCCCATGTTTTATACTCATCACTTGCAATATCCTCTGCTGCCAGAAGTCCCAGTTTGGAAAGAGCCTTCATACCACCTTCATTACTGCCGGATAAAATAAAATTACCATCAGCACCTGTAGTTTTAGAACTTACGAAGAATCTCTGATTCTTCTCATCAAAGTTTGCATTTACCCCCGCTGCCTGCAATTTACTCACAATATCAGAAATCTTAGTTGTTTCATCGACTTTTATTTCTGTAGATTTGCTCCCCATCGAAACGGTAAAGCTACCGCTTCCCGTAAATCCAAGATCTGCCAATGTACTGGATGCTATATACTTTGTACCATCGGAACCTGTAATGTCTCCACCGGTCAAATAACCAGCTTTTGCCATTTGTTCGATTTTCATATTCTGTACGCCATTAACAGATTCAGAACCAGTAACTACACTAACAGCATTTGCATTGGATACTTTTGTCGTTTTTTTCTGAAATGAAGACTCAAATCTCATATCACTCAGTACATTGCTGTAAAAACTATATATTTTTGTATTCAGTGCTTTCCAAGCATCTTGTTTCCAGCTAAGCTTTGTCTGTGCTTTTACCAGAGAATTTTTCTTGGCACTCTGTGCGGAAGCTAATTCTGTAATAATGCTTTCTGTATCAAGACCGGAATACATCCCTGTTATTCTGATTGGCATCTATAATTACCTCCTGTTTTTACCTTATCTCTTTTCATCCACAAGAATACCGGCCATTTCCCATACTTTGGCAATCATATCCAAGGTTTTTTCCGGCGGAAATTCTTTAATAATTTCCTTGGTATCCTTATCTACGATTTTGATGGTAATGCGGTTTGTTTTCTCATGAATACCAAAAACAGCCTCTTCGTTACTGTTATTTATTTTTCGATTCATTTCCGCAATTGCTTTTTTCAACTGTTCTGAAGAAGATTGCGTTTTCATTGTCTGCTGTTGGGAAGTTTCATTTCCCTCTTTGTTACTATTGCCTTCACCATCTTCTGCCTGTATCTGTGTAACAGCTGCTGTAGTAGTATCTACATTTACTGTCTGTCCGTCTGCAGGAACTTCCGTGTTCACTGGTGCTGTCGGCTGAATCTTGGTTACTGCCTGTGCTTGAAATGTCATCGCGCTGCTTAATGGTTCAATTGCCATTGTAAATCACCTCCGTGTGATAATAAAATAATTAGTTTCTTATGTAAAATCGTCCACAATACGTTTTGCTTTTTATAACATAATTTATGAACATAATAAAGCCTGAAACGTACTCTCTATTATGTATATCGAAAAAAATTTAAAATTATTTAGAGTTTGGAAACAAAATTGAAATTATTTTACCTACTTGATGTTCATAAGTATAGTTTTCTTTCACCCTTTTATATCCATTTATCCCTATTCTGGTTCTTTCACTGTCATGCTTCAGATAATAATCAGCCTTTTCAATTAATTCTTCCGGTGTTTTAAATGTCACGATTTCTTTATCTTCCTCAAATAATTCCGGAATTTCTTCCTGCCAGTTTGATAACACAAATCCACCCACACTCATTACATCAAAAACCCTCGCCGGAATACCCGTTTCAATGCTTCTCAATGTAATATTCAAATTAATTTTACTGGAATAAAATACCTTTAGTGCTTCGCTCCCTGCACTAACCTCTGGAAATCTTTTTATTCCTTCAGGTACCTGTTCTATTGCTCTGGTATACAGATTTATATCATATCTCTCTGCCAGAAGTTCCATCAAAAGTGTTCTCTCTACATTGGTCAACTTCCGCTCAAAGAATAAAGTTCTAATGAAGTACTCATCGTCCATCTCATATTGATTGTCAAAAAGTTCCGGGCATACATAACGAATAGTTTGTATCCATTCCGGCGAAAGCTTTATCCTACCCTTCCCATCCCACAGAAATGCGTTCTTCTCAATAATGTCAGAAAAAGCACTTTGTGCTCTGCCTGAAAATCGCTCAATACATTTGTCATATATATTCTTTGTATATAGACTGCCAACAAAGGACATGGCACAGCTATACTTTTGAATCTCGTCATCAGTAATTATTAGTGTTTCTCCCCAGACAGTATCCGCCGCCAGAGGCAAATGATATACATTCATGTGCCCATTCTTTTTCTGTAACAGATATTCCATGTAATCAAAGTAGAAAAGATAACAATTATCATACCTGGAATCCGGAACCCATGTGGAATAAGTCGGTGAGTCCATACACCAAATAGCATATTTCATATTTAATTTATTGGTGACTCTCGCCACAGAAACGGTAAAAATATTTGATAAAACAAAATCAACTTTATATTTTTTTAAAAAATCTTCTATTTCTTTCTCTTCATCTTCCCCTAAATCTTCCATTGGTTTTGGATAACATGCTACTTCATGCCCCAGTCTGTCCAATGTAAATATGATGCTGGGACATTCTTGTATTTTACTGCCTGTAAATAAAATTCTCATTTTACACTTTTCCTTCTTTACTGTAATAACTGTAGAACATAATTGGGTTGCTGATTTGCCTGTGCGAGCATACTTGCACCTGCCTGCTGTAAAATATTATTATTGGAATACTCTACCATCCTTTCAGCGATATCGGTATCACGAATAACTGCCTCCGAAGCCTGTGTATTTTCTTCCACGTTCTTGTTGATATTATAAGCATGCTCCAAGCGGTTCTGATAAGCGCCAAAAGTGGAACGCTGCCTGCTGACATCCGTTAATGCCTGCTTAATTTCATCAATTGCTTTATCGGTATCCTCTCTTGTCAGTACATTAGTATCCTCAAGTCCTAAATCCTTGACACTAAAAAAATCATACAACACTTCAATGTGTTGCCCACCTTCCGTCCCTGCCTGCACGAAAAAGCCACAGGTCCCGCCATAAACAGGCACATCTATCTTGTGTGATTTCTCACTTGCTTCATGTATAGTATTGCTGTCATTCGTTCCAGAAGTCGTATAAAGGTCTACAATCGTATTACTATTTAATGCACTATTAATGCGGTTCAATACACTCTGTTCCGTATCTGTCTTGGAATTGACAGATACGGTAATTGTAAAACTCCCCACATTATTCGATGTTTGACCGTTTCCATAAGTATAGGAATCAGTTGATTTCAGTGAAAAATAGATATTAATATACCCGGTTCCCCCTTCATTGCAGGCACCACCATTTGCCGGATTTAATAATCCTGGTGTGTTCGTCGTATTATCACCATTAAGTGCCGCCATGACAGAACCCAAAGTCCCCTCACCTTTTTCAGTCGAAGACTTTATATTGTATGATTTATAATACTCTTTCTTGCCGTTTTTCCAATATCAGGACCAATCCCACCAGATATGTTCATCCTTATCTTCTGTTTCGGATGCATTATAATATCTTACAGAATCAGAGGTCGCAGTCACTTCACCAATGCCATCCATATAAAAAGTAAATTCCCAATTATCGGTGCAGTTCTGTGCTATTGCGACATCTGCCGTTCCACCTGCCGGCACCTTTGTCAGATTTCCACCTGTTGCCTGTGTTTGTACCAGAGTTCCACTTCCATCTGACGGCTCTAAAAACTTATCATCCGCAGCATCAAAATTATGTCCGTATCCATTCGTATTACTATTTACATTATGATTCGATGCGTATGCTGCGGAATAATACAGGCTGGCACTCCCAATGCTAACCCCGGCTGTACTTGTGGAAGAACCATTATTCTTTTCAAATCGCACAGACATGGAAGCATAAGATGATGATGACATTTTTGTTCCGTCAATACATTGAATAATATCATCAACCGTGGCTTCCTTCTGCACAGAAAGCGAAACCTTATTTTTAAAAACCGGATTGCCGTTACTGTCATACAGTAAATTGCCCGCTGTTTTATCACCAAAATAGTCGCTCATTTCAAAGCTATAATTATTTGCTTTTAACGTATCCCAATCAATGGTTCGCGTACTATAACTATTACCATCATATCCAATCCAGCTTACCGATACACCGGTATCATCCGCACTTATATTATACCCGTTGTATGCAAGTACACCGCAGTTTGCATTCGTCACATCACGATTTTGTGCACCATTCTTATATTCTACCGCCTGCTTTAATGTCGTTCCAATCTGAACAGCATAGGGGGAATCTGGATCCCATATTCGTCTTTCATTGAAAGTGGTTGTTTCAAAGATACGATCCAGTTCTTTTTTTAATGCCTGCACCTCACTGTCAATATAACTTCTGTCTTCTTCCGTATTAGTATCATTGCCTGCCTTAACTGCCAGTTCATTCATACGTTGAAGCATATCCTGTACTTCATTTAAAGCACCTTCTGCTGTCTGTACATAGCCAATCCCTTCTGAAATGTTGTCTGCCGCCTGATGCAGACCACGAATCTGCCGGCGCATTTTCTCAGAAATTGCCAGTCCTGCCGCATCATCCGCAGAACGATTAATCCGGTAACCGGAAGATAACTTCTCTGCACATTTGGCATTCTTTTTTGTATTCACTTTAAACTGCCTACTTGCGTTCCCTGCAAGCATATTATGTTGCACTGACAGCATCCTTGCTACTCCTATATTCTAAATTAGCGCAAACTCAGTCCCACTCACCAGTCACGTTTTCTTCTAATAAATTTTCATTACAGATAGGACAAGCTATGTTTTCTATCTTTTCCACGTTTTTTACTTTTCTTCTGCATACAGGACATACCCCCGTATACTTCTCATCCTGCTCCGGAAACTCCAATACCGGAACGCTTATTATCTGGCTGCAGGCACTACAAATTGCCGGTTCATACCGAAAATCATACATGACAGGAGGAATCTGGCTGCTGTATATGCCTATGTGCTGTGCTTCTTTTGCCTCAAACAGTTCTACAAGTTTTCCCAGGTTTCCATGTTGAAGGCCACATCCGGTTCGTATTACCCATTCACTTTTGCATGACCGGCATCTTATCCGCCTAATATCTCCCATGCACTATCCTTTCCGCTCTATCCAAGAAGGCTTAAAATCATTTCCGGCTGGTGATTCGCCTGTGTCAAGACAGACTGCCCTGCCTGTAACAAAATCTGATTATTGGAAAATTCTACCATTTTTTCTGCAATATCAGTATCTCGGATTGTGGATTCCGATGCAGTGGTATTTTCTACAATATTGTCAAGATTGGCAATTGTATGTTCCAGCCTATTCTGAACAGCACCATAGGAGCTTCTTACCTTGCTTACTGCATTCAACGCATTCTTTATCTGTTCAATAGCATCGCCCGCCGCTGCAATCGTTTTCACATTGGTATCTTCCAGTCCAAGTGCTTTCGCATCCATCTGGTATAATGTCAAATCAATATGTTGTCCCGCTTCCGAACCAACCTGTAAGCTTATCGTTGGCGGTTTATTGCTTGCATCCACATGTACTTTGGTACCTCCGATATAAAATGCCTGTATCGGTGCAGTGTTTCCTAATATATCCGTTCCACCTGTTCCAAGCGATGGTGTAACAACAGAACCGGCACCATCCTTAGAGGCATAAGAAAGCTGTCTGACAAAGGAAACCAGATTACTGTCGCCATTTGCAAACAAACCCTCAAGTGCACTTTCCGTTAATCCGGTGTTTTTCTGGATGGCGGCTGCCAAACTGTCACCACTCAATAAATCCGAAAAAATCTTATCCATTCCGGCCGCTATGTTGGCACCAGTTACTGCTCCTCCTCCGTTTGCCAGATAGCCCAGATATGCACACCCCAGATAACCATGTCCGTATGGTCTCCCCGACATTGTATACTTTTTCAGGTAATTTGCAATATTGGCATCCTGACTGCTGTCATTTTCATCGGAAAGTTTTCCTGCATAGTAAGTTAAGTAGCTATTCCAGCCTGTCGTATATCCTCCTCCGGAAAGTTGCGCCGTACCCTCTTTAAACCATGTCGGATACGCATCTCCAGTTCTTCCACTCATACCATCTGTTAAATTATACTGCATAACAGTATGCATCAATTCATGTGCAAGTGTGGATTCCAACACGCCGGCATTACTACCAGTTCCTGCCGCATCTTCCTCATCAAAATCGGCCGTATCTACTTTTACTAGCATATTTATGGCTTTACCGCCACCATAACTGTAAGAATACTGCGCATATGCGAGTGTATTGCCGGGTCCATCCAGGAAAGAAACATCCAGCGACATTTCTATGGTGTCACTTCCTGTTGCTGTTTTTAAAGATGGAAAGTTATCGAAAATCTGTTTAATGGCATTTGGCAAAAGTTCATTTGCTATTTTATCTGCCAGGGCATTCCCCGTTGAAATCACTCCACCGGCTCTTGCCATACTGCCTGCTCCACTATAATCTGTTCCAATTGCAAAGGAATCACTTGTCATGTTATAAGACAATTCATAATGGTAAGTTTCCATTACCATTGCGGACATTGGAGACATACCCTTTTCCGGGAAAAGGCTCAACTCGTTAAATACTGTATAATTAGCTGTTTCATTGATTGCCTTTTTCAAGTGCTGTACTTCTGTATCCACCATCTCTCTGTCAGAGTCTGTCAGTGTTCCGTTTGCAGCCTTTACTGCAAGTTCATTTCCCCGATGCAGCATGGAATGAATCTCTTCCAGCGCGCCTTCTGCAGTCTGCACCATGGAAATACCATCCTGTGCATTAGCAGATGCCTGTGTCAATCCGCGAATCTGCCGGCGCATTTTCTCAGAAATTGCCAGTCCTGCTGCATCGTCTGCCGCTCTGTTAATTTTATATCCCGAAGATAATTTTTCTATACTTTTAGCACCTTTTCTTGTATTTGTTTTAAATTGTCTGCTTGCGTTCCCTGCGAGCATATTATGTTGTACTGACAGCATCCCTGCTTACCTCTTCTTGCTTTAAATATCTTTCAAAAAATTAACCCGTATCTTTACCTATATAAATATATGCTAGTTTTATCGTCAGAAAAATTTTGTAAGTTTAGAATTATTTTATATTTTTTATTTTACTATTTCAACTTTTTTCTTTTTCCGTTACACTATTCTTATAAAATAAATGAAAATAAAACATTGGAGAAGATATGGAAATCTTATTTTATCGTTACAACAGTATCTGCGAACCGGACATTATGCAGGTCTTTACCGATTTTGGTATAACCGTACATACCGAAGATATAGAAATGACTGACAAGCATGTCACACCTTCACAATGCGCTTCTAAAGTCATGGAATGGATTATGGGACATCAGCTTGCCTTTGTGTTCAGTATCAATTTTTTTCCGGCCATCTCCTATACCTGTAACCGCTTCCATGTGCCTTATGTCTGTTGGAGCGTGGACAGTCCTGTGGCGGAGCTTTTTTCCAATGCCCTGAAAAATGAATGGAACCGGATTTTCCTGTTTGACCATGCACAGTATGAATTCTTTCATCCCTATAATCCGGAGCATATTTATTATTTGCCGCTTGCCACAAACGTAAAGCGATGGGAAAAAGTAATTCTGGATATGACAGAAGAGGATTTTTACAAATACGGAAGTGATGTTTCTTTTGTTGGCTCCCTTTATACGGAAAAATGCCGTTATGACCGGATTGCATCTTCGCTTTCTGAATATACGCAGGGTTATGTTAATGGGCTGATACAGGCACAAATGAAGGTAAACGGTTATAATTTTATTTATGATACACTTCCAGAACGAGTCATTGAGGAAATCGTTTCCGCCGATCCGAATTTTTATAAATGGGAAGACGTTTTTTTAGATACCGACCGCTATCTGGCAGCCCACCAGTATATCGGGATGAAGCTAGCCGCCGTAGAACGTCAGGAACTTCTTGGTGCTTTATCGGAGCATTTTCAAGTAGCATTGTATACACACAGTGATACCCGTGCTTTGCCTAAAGTGTATGCGATGGGCGGTGCATCCACTCTGACGGAAATGCCGAAAGTCTTCCATGCAAGCAAAATCAACCTGAATATTACCATGCGGCCGATTGAAACCGGACTGTCACTTCGTATATGGGATGTGCTTGGCTGCGGTGGTTTTCTGTTGACGAATTATCAGGCGGAAATCCCGGAATATTTTGAAATCGGAAAAGATTTGGAGGTCTATGAAAGCAAACAGGATTTAATCAATAAGGTGGATTATTATCTGAACCATGATGATAAACGCATGGAAATCGCATTAAACGGCTATGAAAAAACAGCCGCATATCATACCTATGAAATGCGGCTTGCTCAAATGATTAAAATATTAAGTATACAAAATTAAATGAATTATGGTGTCTCCAAAAAGTCTACTGCATTTTTATGAATAATTCCATTTTGGGAATAATCCAAGGTATCCATAGAGATAAGGTATTTCGGGAAATTATCATCTACCTCCTTGAAGGCACCTATTTCTCTTTCCAGAACCTTTTCATCTGTCAGATAATAAGCAACCTGATAATATTCTTTCTTCCCATCCTTAACAGCCACAAAATCAATTTCACCTTTCGTTGTTTTTCCGACATATACTTTGTAGCCACGCACTAACAGTTCATTATATATTACATTTTCCAACAGAGCACCATATTCTGTCTTCATACCGGTATTGCGTATCTTTCCAAAGCCGGCATCCGTCAGATAATATTTGTCCATTCTGGTAAGAATCTTTTTCCCTCTGATATCATATCTGCCTGCCCGGTTAACAAGAAAGGAGGCTGTAATATGCTCCAGATAATGATACAGCGTTTCTGTTGAAATCTTTCTATCCACGCTTTCCATATATTTTACAATCGATTTTGCCGAAAAAATCTGTGACGGATTCAATACCAAATATTCCACAATACGATTCAATAAATCCTGATTTTGAATGTTGCTCCTTAGCATAATATCTCTTAAGAGAATAGAATCATACAAATCATTCAAAAGCACTCGGGTTTCCTGTTCCGTCCGCATAAGGAAACGTTGTGGCATTCCACCCCATACAAAATAATCTTCAAATAGTTCTCTTTTTTCCTGTGTTGTTGTTACCTGTTTCAACTCACATACTTCCCGAAAGCAAAAAGGCATAATCTGGAAACTTACATAACGACCGGATAACAGGGTTGCAAACTCTCCGGAAAACAGTTTCCCATTGCTGCCTGTAATAAAAATACTAACATTATACACTGCGCGGAAGGAGTTAATTGCTTTTTCAAAATTCTGTACTTGTTGAATTTCATCAAACAATAAATAGTATTTCTTATTTTTGTCAATCCTATCTTTAATATATTGGTACAACATCATTTCATCTTGGATGAAAGCATACTCCAAGTCCTCAAAGTTAATATAGATGATTTGCGACTCATCACACCCTGTAGCTAATAATTCTTCCATGATTTGTGATAGAATAACAGATTTTCCGCTTCGCCTTAATCCAACCAATATTTTTATCAGATCTGATTCATAAAAAGGTCTTATTTTTTGCAAATATAATTCTCTTTGTATCATATTTCTTTCCTCAAGCAATTCTCAATCTACTGTTATGCTTTTACTATCTTAACCCCATTATAGCAAAATCATTCCACTTTTTCAATTTAATTTTGTTCTATCGAAATTATTTATGTATTTATTTCTTTTATTTTGTTTAAACGAAATAATTTAACATTGTTTATTATTTATTTTGTATCATCGAAATTATCTCAGCACTCCCTGTTGAATATAAAACAAACAGCCGCATATCATACCTATGAAATGCGGCTTGCTCAAATGTTTCAAATATTAACCAAGTAAATTCTGTAGGGCTTCCAGTCCATCTAAATTCATGGCTTCCTTGTTGGAATCCTGAATCTGGATGTAAACCTCTTTTCGGTAAATCGGTACTTCCTTCGGTGCGCTGATGCCTAGCTTCACCTGTTCACCTTTGATTTCCAGCACTGTAATTTCAACGTTATTGTTTATAATCAGTGCCTCGTTCTTCTTTCTGGATAAAGCTAACATTTACTCACCTGCTTTCTTATTCGCATTCAGGATATCGTAAATCGGAAATTTTACCTGATATTCATCACCGTCTACAATTACCTGTATCGCTTTTTTCTCTGCTGCGTTAATAACAATCGGTCCCTTCAGATTAACAGACATCTTTGTCAGATCCTTCGGTACCGTAACCGTAACAAGTACTAACATCTCCTCCGGTGTCAGATCACCCAGTTGTTTTAACAGTTCATCATCCACCTCCGGATTATACTCCGGACTTACCAGAAGCGGGTCCATAACAGGCATTGCAAATGCCGGTTCCTGTAAGGACTGAAGCCAGTGAATCGTATCGGTTCCTTTTTCGGAATCATGAAGCAGTGCGAACTGTGTCAATTCCGGAAAGCCGACAATTCCTTGCGGGAATGTAATAATCTTATCGTCATCAATTGTAATTTCACCAAATACCTTCGTTGTAACCTTCATAGCTTTTCCCTCTCCGGGGACGGTTCTCCCCTTGTATTATTCCCATCTTTTAAATATAATTCATCAGATTTGTCTGCATGATTTTGCTGGTTGCCATCAGTGCCGCTTCATAGGTAAGCTCTGAGCTTTTCAGTTGCACCGCTATCTCGCTGACATCCACATCCTCATTGCTGCTCTGCAGATCCTTAAAGGTCGCTTTCTGGTTCATCAGTCTGTCGCTGATTAAATCCAGACGGCTTCCTCTTGTACCGTTATTGGTAATCGCTACATTGGTAGCATCAATATAACTCTGATATTTTGTCATCTGATTTTCAAATTTTGTCTGGATATTCTCCCGGATATATGTATACGCCTTGTTTGCGGCATCCAGTTGTTTCTGCAGATCTTCGTATTCCGTAGTATCTTCTGCTACTTCTGCCATTTTGGCCTCAATGCCGGAAATTTTGGCTTCCACATCCTTCAACTGTTTGCTGTAAATTTTGAAATCATCCATATCGCGTTTGGCATCATGGGTAAATACTTCTTTTGCCTGGGTATTGACCTGGATTTTCTGGTTAAAGCCTACATCATAGTAGATATCCTGATCTTTTTTCTCCTCATTGTATTTGACACCATCGCTCTCACATTTGAAATAGTGTACCGGGTTAATATCGCCTTCTTCCCAGTTGCTCTTGCTGTAGCAGAAGGTAACCTGCGTATCTTCCTTAAAATTATCCTGATAATACTTTTCACTGAATACAATTTCACCGGTGGAGGAAATATAAGCAACATCACAATTTCCGTCTTTGATATCCTTATAAGCCGTTTCTGCATCGGTATAAGCCTTGGCCGTCGCTGCCTGTTCTGCAGCAGTCCCCTGCTTAATACGGAATCCATAATCGCCCACAGCTACTTCATTGATATCGTTGTAGGCAAGCCGGAAACGATACAATGTTGTATTGCTGACCTGCAGTTCATCCGTAATATTCGACCAATCCGTATAGCTGATTGCAGAAATATCATTATAACCTAATGTTTCCTCAATAGCAAAGGTCTTCGGATTTGCCGGATCCTTCGTAAACTCTTTGATATCTTCTGCCGTAAAAGTAATCGGGGTATCTGTCCGGTATCCGGAGAAAACATATCTGCCCGCATAATCCACATTTCCACTTGCATAAAACTCTTTGGTCAGAGATTCCATCTGTGTCAGAATAATATCCAGATCTTCCGATTTCATAGACTTTTTGGAACCATCTGTTGCCTGCTTATATAAATCAGTCAGAACATCATCTACTTTGTTCAGTGCATCTCCGGTTACGGTAAGCCAGCTATCTGCATCCGGTGCATTTTTGTCATAATACTGTGATACAGAGGATACATTGGAACGGAGACGCAACGCACGGATTGCCACTACCGGATCATCCGACGGTCTGGTTATCTTGCTCTGGTTTGTCATCTGATTGCTCAGCTTATCCTCCAGAATCTTATTTTGATTGATGTTATACAACGAGTTGTTTCGCATGATTTTATTGGTTATTCTCATGGTATATCACACCTTTCTTTTAAACACCTGTTTCCAGAATCAGTCTGTCATAAACCTCTGTCAAAGTAGAAATCATCTTGGATGCCAGTGTATAGGAATTTTGGTATTTTACAAGGCTTACTGCCTCTTCATCTTCATCTACTCCCGAAATGGAAGTTCTCTGATTTTCGATACTGACTTCCAGACTTAAGTATGTACTGTAAAAAGTATTGGCATCGCTGGCATTGAGTGCTGCATCGGAAAGTACGCACTCTAAGAAACCGCCTGCATCCCTTCCGCGGAAGCTGAACTGGTTTTTGTCGGTCAGCAAAGAAATCACCTTTTTTACCTGTTCGCATTCTTCCACACCGTTTGCTGCATCGCTTCTTGTACCAAGCAAAGAAGCATCTTTTATCAGTTCCTTGGAAATAGCAAAATTTCCTGCTGTCAGATAATAATAGCCTTTGCCGTTCTTCTTCGAGTCATTCAACTGGGATTCGGTGTACTGTCCATCTGTTGTAACAAAATCACCGGTAAAAAGAATTCCGGCATCCTCTCCCTCACTTGTTACACCCTGTGTAAAAATGTTGTTAACCGCTTTGGAAAAATCTCTTATCCACTCATTCATCTGTGCCATGTAATAGGGAACGCCCTGATATTTTACACAGGCACCGATGCTTGCTTCTTTTCCATTCTTCCCGGTAATCAACGGCTCATCACTCTTCTCATTATCAATCGTAAAAGTATATTTGCCATCTCCGTCATAGGACCAGTCTGTGTAATAATAAATCTGGTCACCAATCACAATCGTACCACCGGTATCCGATAAATTACATTTACTCATACTGTTCAGATACTCTGCGGTTGTAGCTATCTTTACGTTGCTGGTCTGTTTGTTATAAGAAACCGATTCCACCTTACCTGTAAAGCCTTCTCCGTTATTGCCATCACGCATCTGAATCAATCCGCGAAGCTCACCATACATGGATTCGTTATAAAGTCCAAACTCTGTACCATTCGACCAGACAATATCATAAAGACCATCCACATCGGTCTGATTTACTTTTTCATCAAACCTTCTCGCCTTACAGATTAACTGATTGTAATCATTCTGGTCAACCAGTGTCTGCCCGCCGGCAATTCTGACAATCAGACGGTTTGCTCCTGTTTCATTCCCCGCCTGGTCATAAATCGGAACTTCTGTGGTATCCACATCTACAATCGCAGAAAGCTCATCCAGCAAAACATCCCTTTTATCACGCAGTTCATTAGCAATCGTGCCCGTCATTTCGATGACATTAATCTGTTTGTTGATGGTCGCCAGATCCTGCGCAATGGAATTAATCTTATCAACGCGGATTTTAATTTCGTCATTGACATCTGACTGTAGGTTCTGTAAATCACCATACATATTATTAAAATAATCAGCCATACTCTTTACGGTAGAAATAAACTGCGCTTTCGTAGAATCAGAGTTGCTGTTTTTGGTAATTTCCTGTAAAGCATTGGATACCTGATTAAAAACGGTTTTAAAACCGGTCACATTATCATCCGTCAGATACTCCTCTAACATCTTCATATAGTATGCCTTGACATCATATTCACCAAGCTTTGTTTCATTGTCCCGATATTTTGTATCATAAAAGCTGTCACGAATGCGTTCAATCGCAATAGTATCCACACCGGCACCTGCACATCCGTAAGTTGCAAAAACGCGCAGCGCATTGTTCGCCTCCTGTTTTACTGCCTGCCGGCTGTAACCATCCGTACTGGCATTTGCAATGTTATTTCCGGTCGTATTTAATGCTGCGTTGGCAGCTCGTAAACCCGAGGATGCAATTGTTAAACCAAAAAATGTAGATGACATGTTCTCACCTCTCGTTTCCTATCTTCCTAATGTTGTCAGAATGTGCTCCAGCATCTCACTGATAACATTGATATAACGGCTGGATGCATTGTATGCATTCTGGTACATTATCATGTTCGTCAGTTCTTCATCCGAGGAAACCCCAACGATTTGTTCCCTTGCGCTGTTTAAAGAATCAACGGTAACCGTCTGGCTTTCCTGAATGGAAGCAAATACAGCACCGGAATTAGCAACCTGGGAAACCAGATTTTTATAGTAGTCATTAAAGCAGACCGGTGTCTGCACATTTGGATTCAACGTATAAACCGTTTCCTGGAAGGCTTTCTTCAATTCTTCCATAGTGGCATTGTCTTCGGAAGAATCAGCCAGACGGAATGTTAACAGTGCCGGATTCTGACGAAGTTCCATGTTAACTACCAGATTGTTGACATTCCAACCGGTTTCCACTACCGTTCCGTCCGGCAGGGTAACTGTTTTCCCCTCATCAATAATCCGGGTAAATAACTGATAAGGTTCCCCCTTTTCATCTCTTAAGTAGTCCGAGTCCGGATAAACTGCGGATTCCCGATTTGCCGCATCTGCCAGAATTCCGTTTATTTTCGTTGTTACCGCATTGATTAACTGATCAAACTCGGCTTCAATATTCATAATAATCGACTGGGAAATCTGTCTGTCATACCAGCCTTCTTCATATTCCCCATCCGGATTGATATCCTTGATTTCCAATCCGGTAGCTCTGTGGTCTCCTCTGGCTAAAAGAATGCCTTTTAACGAACCGATATCCGTATTCAAATCGGATGCTATCGTCTTGGTTAAATCAAATACTTTGGCGGCATCCAGACTTTCTTCGGTTAATATTTTCTTACCTTCTTCGGTATAAGTATAGGTAGCATACATCTCCCAATATGGTGTGTAAAATCCAGTCTGTTGGTCTTCATAAAGTGACATCTGGTTTACCAGACCACCCTTTACCAGATCCACACCTTCAAATTTCACGCTCAGATATCCCATATCATCTTCGGCATAGGAGATGTTTCCCATTTTGGCGAGTTCATCCAATAGCTGATTACGCTGGTCTCTCAAATCATTGGCATGTTCAACCCCACCAGCTTCTATTTTAATAATATGCTCATTCAGTTCCTCAATGGTCTGGGCATACTGATTAATCTGATCCACTTTCTGCAGGACAGACTGATTCATATTGTCCTGATAATCGCATAAGCTTTGATATACTGCCGATGCTTTTGTAATAAATTCATGGGAACGTGTCACAAACAGGTTCTGGTTTACCGCACTGGTCGGATCCTTGCTGAGTTCTTCCACTGCGGTCCATAAATTCGTAAGTGCTTCTGAGAATTCATGTCCCTCATTGGATTCTCCCAGAATGTCCTCTATCTCTTCCATAGCATTATAAGATACCTCGTAAAAGGCACTCCTGCCAGACTCACGACGATAGTTTTTATCCAGAAAATAATCTCTTACCTGTCTTGTTTGGGAATAATTGACACCTAAGCCCAACTGCTGCCAGCTTACGGTAGAACTCTTGGAAATGGTATTATATGACCTTGTTCCAAGCGCTACCTGCTGTCTGGTATAGCCCTCAGTGTCTAAGTTAGACATGTTATGCGCTGTTGTATTTAACGCATTTTGTGAAGTTTGTAATCCTGATACGCCCAAATAGAGGCTTCCCATCAATGACATAACGTTACCGCCCTTAACAATCTATTCTTACTGTTTGGCATCAAATGATTTACGGCTTGTGCCTATCATATCGCCGGTATTATATGCGCCTTTGTTATAATTTGCAGTTTCCGGTGCCGCCTTCATCGACTGAAGGACATTCATATTAAATTTCACCATCTCAAGCGCGCTCTGTACCAATTCACGATTCTGCTCATTTACTCTCGCTACATTTTTTACATTGGCTTTCAGTTTATCAAACACAGTGGCCAGCTTCTGCTGTTCCTCCGGTCTGGAAGCAAGCATCTTGATTAAATCTGCAATTTTTAATTTGGTAACATCCTTGTTAAGTACGTTCGCTATATCTTTCACAGCCTCATTTCGGATAACGTCTAAATGATTGATTCTGCTTACGATAAGCTGTTCTTCATCCGTGATTTTCGCTAATTTTTCCAAATCCTCTGACACAATGACAGGTGTTTTCTGCATGGACAGCGTCAGTAAATTCTCATACTCCGCACTTTCCTTTTCCAAAACATCTATCAGGTTTTCCATTAAACTTGCCACGCCAAAATCTCACCTTTCACTGTGTCTATTGATTGGATTTTTCTTCATACTGCTGTAATAACTTCTCTGCAAAGCTCTCCCCGCTTACCTGATAAGTACCGTTCGCAATACTTTCCTTAAGAGGAGCAATCAGATTTTCTCTCACATCACTGCTTGCGGCAACGGCTGCTTTGGCGGTCTGGATATCCTTGCCAAAACGAGAAATCTGTAACTGGTCGGAAATACCATTTGCTGCCTGCTTATGTGCTTTGGTCGTTTTCTTGGTGCTATATAGCTGTTGAACCTGAGTATATGCCTCAATACGCATTTCAGACTCCTCCTTCCTTTCCATTTCAAACAGTCCTTTTCTCAACTGTTACTAATTGTATCGGATTTTTTCAAAAAGACTTTAGAGGATGCTGCGTTTTTTTTCAATCTAACTCCGATTCCTCCATTCTGCAGAGTCTGCCACAAGTTTCCTCGCTCCAGGAATAGTCCGCCATATATTTACCGTCAAACAAAGTTTCTTTGATATCTTTTCCATCTAATACTTCATAGTAATCACAACAAATCTCCTGCCGGTTAACATGGCAGCTTCCTCTGGAAGTGACAAATACCGACTCAATACCATAATGCTGAAAAAGTGCTTTAAGATAGGCCACCGATTTCCGATACAGGCATTTCACCCTGTCATCATAATCTCTATTCTCCCAAAGTAAATCAGTAGCCTTCTTCATACTCACTTCTCCGCCTTCATAATCAATACAGACTGCCAGAAGTTCTTTCGCTTTCTGATTCCTAAATTCTACAAACTGTCCGTCAATAAACACCTCAAAATTGCCAAACGTTTTGACCGTCACTCTCTTTTGAAGTCTCCCGGACAAATATTTTGCCCTTTCAAGAACATCCGTAGCTTCTTCCATAAGATACGGCTTTAACACAAAATAGTCTGCCTTGACATCCAGCATTGCATCCCGCAGGTATTTTTCATAGGAAGAAATATATATAAGAATAATCTTTTTATTGATTTCTCTCAGCTTTCTTCCCAATGCAATCCCATCCAGCACCGGCATCCTGATATCCAAAAGGGCACAATCCACCGGATGACTCTGTGCATAAAAGAGCGCTTCCGGTGACTGGCTGAAAATAGCCACCAGTTCAATATCTCTTTTACAATTCTCTAATATAAATTGTCTCACGCTCCATAATTCATCATCTACCAGAATGGTCTTGACTCTCACCTGCATTCTCCCTCCTTATGTTTCTACGGAAAGCAAGGAAAGTAACATCCGTTTTATGATTCATGCATCCGATAATTCATATCTTCATCCATAAGTTCCAGCATAATGTCTGCAATCCGGGGGTCAAACTGGCTTGCTTTTCCCTTTTCAACTTCACCACGAACAACTTCCTGTGGCAGCACATCCCGGTAACTACGTTTGGATGTCATGGCATCATAGGCATCTGCAACCCCAATGATTCTCGCTATCTCTGGAATTTCTTCCCCTTTCAGCTTATCCGGATAGCCTTTTCCATCATATCGTTCATGGTGCCATCTCGCACCGATTGCAATATCCGGTATCTCTGATATTTCATTCAAAATATTACTACCAATAACCGGATGCGTTTTAATGATTTCATATTCTTCATCCGTCAGCTTCGACGGTTTATTAATAATTTCCCGCGGGATACCTATTTTGCCTATATCATGCAGCAATGCAGCATATTGAAGACGCTCCAGTTTTTCACCCGAATATCCCATCTGCTTGGCAATCATGACAGAATATTCTGCCACTCTTGTCGAATGACCGTTCGTATAGGAATCCTTGGCATCAATCGTGCTTGCCAATGCATGCACCATCTGCAGAGACATTCTTTCTACACTCTGTCGCCGTTTCTCGGCTACCTCCGTCTGCTTTTCCACTTCCTTTTCCAAATTTTTCTGTAAATAGGAAAGTTCGAGAATTCTCTGAATTCTCTGTGTAGCAACATCTTTTCGGAACGGCTTTCGTAAAAAGTCAATCGCTCCTTCGCTGAATCCCTGTACCTCTGTATTTTCATCTTCATCCGAAGTCAGGAAAATAACCGGTATGTCCGCATATTTTTCATTATTTTTCAATATACGGATCAAATCATGTCCGTCCATATCCGGCATATGTACATCCAACAGCATTAAATCCGGCTGATATTCCTTTAATTGCTCCAATGCTTTCTGACCGGACTGTACGGCAGACACATTATATTCTTCCTGCAACATGCTTGTAACAGCCTTACAATTAATCTCATCATCATCCACAAGCATAATGTGGGCACGCTTATCTTCTTCCAGCCCTTCCAGACGTTTGCACATTTCCTCCGTCAAGCGGATAACCTCTTCCATGGCAACATCTGCCATACTGACTCCAAGCTGTTCTAGCATTGGCTGCATGTCTGCGGGGAATGCAAAGGTCTCCAGTTCTTTCATAGCTTCATCTGCCGTATCCAGATCAAAGCTGTCCATTGCATCATGCAGACGAAGCAATGTCTGCCGCATCTTTTCGACCGGTACTTTGGTCTGGCTTTCCTGTGCCGCCTTTCCATAACTTTCCAGAATTTTCTTGTAACTGCGGTACCATTCCATCAGCTTAGGATTCCGCTCCTCAATCTGTTCCTTATCCCCGGCATTGCCAAGCTGCTCCATTTGATAAAACTGCTCCGATAATTCCAGTGCTCCTATCATTCTGGCTGTATTTTTCAAAGCATGGACCTCAATGGTATAATCACGAAGCATACCATCTGCAAGACACTTTTCCAACTTGACTGTCTTTGGCTCAATCAGTTTATAAAAATCTCCAAGCAGTTCCAAAAAAAGTTCCTTAGAGCCACAGTTCTTAATTCCTTCGGCAACATCCAGCCCCTCAATAACCGGAAGTTCATCCTCCACTGCATCCTTCTTTGCCAAATCTTGCGCATCGACAGTCGTTGTGGTTTTCTCCGGTTGTTCTTTTTCTGCCATTGTCACCAGTTCTTCCGGCAGCCACCGCAAAATACACTTTGCAATATCCTTCAGCTTAATCGGCTTGGCAACAAAGTCATCCAGCTTTTCCCGTAAAAACATTTCTCTCGCTTCTGCTGTTGCATTGGCCGACAATGCTATAATCGGCAGTTTCTGATAAAAGTCATCTTCCAGCTTACGAATTTCCCTGGTTGCCTCAATGCCATCCATAACCGGCATCATATGATCCATGAAAACAAGATGATATTTCTTTTCCTGTACCATCGCGACTGCTTCTTTTCCGTTTTTTGCCGTATCAATCCGCATCTGAAACGGTGCCAGTAATCCCTTGGCAACCTTCAGATTCATTTCATTATCATCTACAATCAGTATGTTTGCTTCCGGTGCTGTAAAATGCATTTCTTCCTCTACCGCACTCTGAAATACCAATTCCTCATGATTCAAAAGCTGGCAGAAATTTAAGCTGTATACCGGTTTGTTTAAAATTGTAACATTCCTGTTAGAAAAATTTTCTAACATTGGATTCTGCAAGATGCATACCGTACCGTTTTTATCAAGCAATTTTCTTTTTTCTTCTTCTGATATTCCTTCCACATCATCCGCAATCAGAAATTCTATATCCGGTAAGGAAGAATCTTCTGCCTGAACATTTCCCAAATCAACACAGTTTACATGATAGGATGCAGCCAGCTTCCAAAGCTGTCTTTTTACTATTTCATTATCAATCCGGATACCCACCGTTCCCTGTTTTTCCGGTTCTGTTTTCAGTCGTGCTGCGCATCTGCCGTCCACAATCTTCTGCGGCAGTGAAAAGTAGAAAGTGCTTCCCTCTCCATACTTACTTCTGACACCAATATCTCCATGCATCAGTTCGACAAGTTGTTTGGAAATGGCAAGTCCCAGTCCTGTGCCCTCTTTATCCCGGTTTTTCTTGGTATCTACCTGTTGAAAGGAGTCAAATAGTTTTCCTAAATCTTCTTTGCGGATTCCCTGCCCGGTGTCCTCAACCAAGAAAGTCAGTTCCATTTTTTCCTCATCAAGAGCCTCCGCTTTTACGGTCAGTTTTACATAGCCTTCCTCCGTAAACTTAATGGCATTGTTCATCAGATTGATGATAATCTGCCGCAGTCTCTGTCCGTCACCATACAGTTTTCTCGGCATATTTCTGTCAATATCGTACAAAAGTTCCACTTTTTTATTGCCAATCCGATTCAAGAAAATCATTGCCAGATCATGAAACATGGACATGGGCTCATATTCTTCTTCAATAATTTCCAGCTTGCCGGATTCGATTTTGGAGAAATCCAGAATATCATTGATAATCGTAAGCAGGGCAGCTCCGGAATTTTTAATGTTATTCAGATACTCTCTCGTCTGCTTAGAATGCTCCTCCCGAAGCAGTATATCTACCATACCGACAATTGTATTCATCGGTGTCCTGATTTCGTGGGACATATTGGACAGGAATGCAGACTTTGCTTCATTGGCAGCCTCTACCTTCTGCATGTTCAATGTCTGTTCATAATAATAAGAACGCTTATTTCCCTGCATAATCAGAATAATAATGGTAACCGTCAAAACAAAGGCCGTAATACCCATCAAAAGCATATTGATAACATAGCGGTCCACCAGAACATCATTATAAGCATTTGCTACCGGTTTGGTACTCAAGGTATTCGAATAAAACATCATCAGAACCCCGACTACACAAAGCAGAATTTTTTCCCACTTCAGTATATTCCGATGCATCATTTCCCGATTAAATTTTTTCCGCCATTTTCTACCTATAATCAAGAACAGAAGAAGCAAGGCAATAAGAATTCCATAAACAGTAAAACTATAAATAATGGTATATTTTTCGGACATTCTAAGCAATGCCACCGGAAGAACCAGAATAGGAACAAAAAGACCGTTGATAATTCCCGTAATCGGAAAAATCAAAAAGAAACCACGCAAACGATGTTCTTTCCTTGCCAGACTGATATTCAATCCACCTGCCAACAGTAATATTACCATTGCAACATCTTCCCCAAACCACCGGAAGGAAGCCCCTACCAGGAAAATGCTGACCAGATAATACATACACTGCTTCCGGGATTCCAGTCCATGTTCCAGAAATATATACCGCTCCGTCATAAATATGCCTATATATATTAAAATTAACTCTAATAGAACATTAATCTCGTACAGCATGCCTGTTTCTTCTCCCATCACAAAAATGCTCACAAAAAGCTTATGCTAATTCGTTTCTGATAAAACAAATTCTAACAAATATTGCCTTTCTTTTCAATTAAAAGAATAGCGGGAGAAGATAGCAACCCCATGTATTTAGGTGCTACCATTTTCTCCCACTATCCAAAAAATGTGAAGTCTTACTATTTCTATACAGAAAACCGGTTAACGTCAATCTGTAATTCTTCAATATCCTTCTTCAAATCAGCTACGGTATCCTTTGAATTGCTTACCGTCTGTGCCAGTTCTGAAGTCATAACAGAGGTTTCCTCTGAAGAAGCTGCATTATCCTGTGCCAATGCATTTAAAGTATCCAGCACGGCAGTAATACTCTGCCGCTGACGTTCTATTTCATCAGTCATGGTGCCAATTGTTGCAATCGACTCCATACAACGGTTCAGATCGGTATACAGATGATCGAAAATATCCTGTGTATCATTCAATACATCAACCTGATGTTCCACGGTTGAATTTACCTTGTCCATAACATTCAAGGATTTTGCAGAATTATCCAGCAGATTATCAATAATCTTGGATATTTCATCTACCGCCTGTGTTGACTGGTTCGCAAGTCCGCCTATTTCCGTAGCAACTACCGCAAAACCTCTGCCGCTCTCTCCGGCACGTGCCGCCTCAATGGATGCATTCAAGGCCAGCAGATTGGTTTGCTCCGCAATGGCTTCAATCAAGCCCGCCGCCTTCCGGATATTTTCTGCTGCTACATTGGTTGCTTCTGCCTGTTCATGCATATTGGCAACATCTTCTTTGGTCTTAATATTCGCCTGCACAAGTTCTTTGATTTTATCCAAGCAATCCTGACTACATTTACGCATAGCATCAGAATTCTCACTCAAGTCAGCAACCGCTTTGGAAGTGCTGTCAATACCGCCCGCAATGGCATTTACTTCATTTGTGGCATCCATCGTGGAACCGGCCTGCTGTGTTATGTTCTGTGCAATTCCTTCTACCGCAGTATCCACCTCAGTAATGGAATCTTCCATTTTTATAAAAGCCGCATCGAATTCTTCAATTACACCACTGATATTCTGTGAAACTCTGGTAATTTCCTTAACAAGCGAATTAATCTGTTTTCTTGCCACATTCAGATTTTCTGCAGCCACACCAAGCTCATTCTTCTGTTTCACAATGACATCCTCTGTCAAATCCCCTTTGGAAAGACTGACCGCAAAATGCTGCACTTTTCTAAGCGGTATGACTACTGTTTCACCTACAATCATCGATACCACCGCTGTTATGATAAGTAATACAACACAGCAGATGGACATAATCAGACAGGAATGATGGAATTTATCTGTAATTGCCTGCCGCACCTCTGCCATTTCAACTTCCATATCGTCAACATAATTTCCTGTGGAAACTGCCCAGCCCCATGGTTCAAAGTAACCGGAATAAGCTACCTTTGGTGCAACGGTAACACCGTCTGCTTTGGTAAAATAAAATTCGTTATATCCACCGCCTTCCGAAGACTGGCATACCTTCATAATTTCCTGGATAATCATGACACCGTTCTGGTCTTCCAATTCATACCGGTTATTACCTTCCTGCTCCGACAGAATCGGATGCATCACCAAAGTATACTCACTATCATCAATCCAGAAATACCCGCTTCCATCATCCCGGTAGCGCATGGAACGTACAATTTCTGCCGCCTCTTTTTGGGCCTCCTCTTCAGACATCTCTCCTGCCGCAGCTTTGTCATATTCAGCCTGTAAAACTGCCAGTACACTCTGTACCTGTGACTTGATTTCTGCCCGATATCCTTCATCCTTAGCTGTTTGATACTTTTCATACGCATCGTTTGAAATGGATTTGGCTGTCACAACACCAATCACACCAATAACGACAGCAATTATAGCGCCCAAAAGGACACATATACTGATCAGCGTAGTCCGCAAGCTTTTTGCGTTGCTTTTTTCTGTTTCTCCTTTCTTCATTCCCACTGCCTCCATGCTTTTTTTATTTCAGTATATACCCCAATGCTTTACTTACGCAAGAATCATTTTCCACCAAATCACAAATGTCCGCTGTATCTAATTGCTCTTTGAAAATTCTGATTACACTTTTCATTCAGTTCCAATAAGGCTTTTGATCTTTATGGGTAAATTCTTTCATATTATCCCGATATGATGCTAATCGGGATTCATACTCTGTTTGCTGTTTATCATTTAAGGTTCCCGCAGCGACAAATTCCTGCAGTTTATCCTCAAATTCCCGTAACGCATCCTGCGCGGCATCTTTATAATTATTGGATACATTGGAATCAATACGTGCAATGATTGCTTCCAACTCTTTGTTTTTCTTACTTCCTTTTAGAAATGCAAACATAACTCTTCCTCAACAAATTTTGATTATTTCTTCTGTTTCTTTAGTTTTGCCTCCGTTTCTCTCAATACCTCCTGATATATCCGGTATGTCTTATCATCAAAGCATGAGAAAATCACAGTAATACTGTATTCCTTATTTTGCTCAAACCAATCTGATACAGCCTTAGTTGCAATCTGCGTCGCCTCCAAAACCGGATAACCATACACGCCTGTTGATATTGCCGGGAAGGCAATACTATGAATATCATGCTCCCGGGCAAGGCTTAATGAATTCCAGTAACAATGATACAAATCCCTTTCATCTTCTGGCCTGCCAGCATAAACAGGACCGACCGTATGAATGACATACTTCGCGGGAAGCCGGTATCCTCCGGTAATCTTTGCTTCTCCGGTTTTACAACCATGAAGTGTCTTACACTCCTCCAATAGTTCTCGACCGGCAGCCCGGTGAATTGCACCATCAACGCCTCCGCCACCCAACAGCGTTCTGTTTGCCGCGTTCACAATGGCATCCACAGGAAGTCTTGTAATATCTCCTCTGTCGATCGAAACCTTTTCTAAAAATCCCATATACTTTTCCTCGCAATTATTCATTTGCTTTGCTGATGAAAGTATGATTTTCATTCGCCAAGTTCCTTAAGCACATTCTCGGGATCATCTGCCGCCTTTACCTTATCATTGGCCTTGATGATGATTCCCTTTTCATCAATTAAGTATGTGGTACGCACTACTCCCATGGAAACCTTGCCGTAGTTCTTCTTTTCCTTCCAGACATCATAAGCCTCGATAACCTTGCGCTCCGGGTCTGCCAGCAGTGTAAATGCCAATCCGTATTTCTCTTCAAATTTCTTGTGGGAAGCTACAGAGTCCTTGCTCACTCCGAGAATGACCGCACCCTTTTCCGTAAACTGAGGATATCTCTCAGAAAAACCGCATGCCTGCTTGGTACAGCCCGGAGTATTATCCTTCGGATAAAAATACAATACAACCTTCTTGCCCGCATAATCAGACAGCTTATGCATCTGTCCATTCTGATCCGGAAGTTCAAAATCCAGTGCCTTCGTTCCAACTTCTAACATATAAAACCATCCTTTCTATTGCTCAATTTCTCCTGTCCAATCCATGATTCCGCCAAATTCAATGATATTGCTATATCCCATAGCTGCAAGCTTTGCAGCGGCCTGCTTACTTCTATTACCACTTCTGCAATAAACATAAATCACCTGCTCCTTGTCCGGAAGTTCTGTCGGTTCTGTATTAAGGATATCCTCATTCGCTACATTAATTGCTCCCGGTATATGCCCTTCGGCAAATTCATCTGCCCGTCTGACATCAAGGATGATATAGTCGCCCTCTGTCATAAAAATATCTTTTGCCTCATCCATAGT